>JABXIC010000010.1 GCA_013373265.1 Methylocystaceae bacterium
AATGCCAATGAAGTGATTGCCAATATCGCCAATAAAAATTTGGGCCATCCGATTGGTCAAAAACATCCAGTTCATCCCAACGATCATGTCAATCTCAGCCAATCGTCAAACGATACCTTTCCCACGGCTATGCACATTGCTTTTGTACAAGAAGTTCATCAACGCTTGTTACCAAGCCTTGAAACACTGATTGGGCAATTACGTCTTAAACAAAAAACATATGAGAAAACCATCAAATTAGGACGCACGCATTTTCAGGATGCAACGCCCATGTATGCGGGACAGGAAATAGGCGCTTGGGCAAGTCAGATTGAACTGGCCTACAAGCGGATCAAATCAGGCCTTCAAGCTGTCTATGAACTGGCCCAAGGTGGGACAGCCGTGGGCAGTGGACTAAACACACCCGTTGGCTTTGATACATTGGTTTGCCAACATATTGCAGACATTACAGGTTTGGCGTTTGTGTCCAACCCAGATAAGTTTGCAGGGTTATCAGGCCATGATGCTTTGGTCGGGGCGTCTGGTGATTTGAACCAATTGGCAAGTACGCTGCTTAAACTTTCCAATGATATGAAGATTTTAGCCTCAGGGCCACGTGCAGGTCTGGCTGAACTGGTTATCCCGCCAAATGAGCCGGGGTCGTCCATTATGCCCGGCAAGATTAACCCGACCCAAGCCGAAGCGCTGGGTATGGTTGCCTGTCAGGTGATGGGTAATCATGTTGCGGTGAGTATGGCCGGTTCGCAAGGGCAGTTACAGTTGAATGTGTTTAAGCCTGTTATTATTTTAAATTTACTGCAAAGTATTGAATTATTAAGTGATAGCATTACATGTTTTACAAAGTATTGCCTTGCAGGCATGACGTATGATGTGGAGCGATTGAAAGAATTTCAAGATCGTTCCCTCATGTTGGTCACCGCTTTGGCACCGCATATCGGCTATGATAAATGTGCTGAAATTGCACGAAAAGCCCATCACGACAAAAGCACATTAAAAGAAGCCGCTTTGTCACTGGGCTATATTTCAGCTGAGGATTATGACCGGATTGTGCGTGCTGAGTACATGCTTTCTCCCTTTGAAACAGAAGAACAATAGGTGTTTTTATGACTAAATCAGATAACAGTTTTAATACTCTTGATAGATTGACACATGCGGGTAAAACCTATTCGTTCTTTTCTTTAAAAAAGGCACAAACGGCATTTAAAGATGTGGACCGTTTGCCTTATTCATTAAAGATCGTGTTGGAAAACCTGTTGCGTTTTGAAGACGGTCAAACGGTCAGCGAAAAAGATGTCGCGGCCGTGTCTGACTGGTTAAAAGACGCGAAAAGTGATCATGAAATTGCCTTTCGCCCTGCGCGCGTGTTGATGCAGGATTTTACTGGTGTCCCGGCTGTGGTTGATTTGGCTGCCATGCGCGACAGTATGGTCAAGCTCAAGGGTGATCCCAAAAAAATTAATCCACTGACCCCGGTTGATCTGGTGATTGACCATTCCGTCATGGTGGATTTTTTCGGTGGGGCTGATTCCTTTGAAAAAAATATGGATGTGGAATTTAGTCGTAATAAAGAACGTTATGAATTTTTAAAATGGGGACAAAAGGCATTTGATAATTTCCGTGTTGTTCCACCGGGAACCGGGATTTGCCACCAAGTGAATTTGGAACACCTTGCCCATGTGGCTTTTCAGCTTTCTGAGCCTACTGGGGAAACATATCTCTATCCTGACACCTGTGTTGGGACAGACAGTCACACGACCATGGTCAATGGCCTTGGCGTCTTGGGCTGGGGGGTCGGCGGTATTGAGGCTGAAGCGGTTATGCTGGGCCAGCCCGTATCTATGACCATTCCAGAAGTCATCGGTTATAAGCTAAATGGAAACCTGCCTGAAGGGGTAACGGCTACAGACCTTGTGCTGACTATTGTGGAAACGCTGCGCAAATTAGGTGTGGTTGGCAAATTTGTTGAATTTTATGGCCCCGGCTTAAAAGAACTCTCCCTACCAAATCGTGCCACCATTGCCAATATGGCACCGGAATATGGTGCAACATGCGGGATTTTCCCTATTGATGAGGTTACGGTACGCTATCTGGAATTCACCAACCGTGATGGGGCGCTGGTTGAAGCTTATGCGCGTGAAAATCTGATGTGGTACGACAGCGACACACCTGATCCTGTTTATACTGATAGCTTGGAACTTGATCTGTCCACTGTTGAACCATCTTTGGCCGGACCCAAACGCCCGCAGGATCGTATTTCCCTGCAAACGGCGAAACCTGCCTTTGCCAAATTGTTGAAAGAACTCGAAAGGGACAAACGCACAACAGAGGTGGAAGAGGTTGATTATACCCTCAGTGACGGCGATGTGGTGATTGCGGCGATTACGTCTTGTACCAATACGTCTAACCCTGATGTCTTGATTGGTGCGGGTCTTTTGGCCAAGCGCGCCCTTGAAAAAGGGTTAAAGACAAAGCCGTGGGTTAAAACCTCATTGGCACCGGGGTCACAGGTTGTGGCAAGTTATCTTGATGAAACAGGCCTGCAACATGAGCTGGATGCGTTGGGCTTTAACATTGTCGGTTTTGGCTGTACCACCTGTATCGGTAACTCCGGTCCTTTGGCCGATCATATTGTAAAAGCGATTGAAGATAATGATCTCACCGTTTCTGCCGTCTTGTCCGGTAACCGCAACTTTGAAGGCCGCATTTCGCAACAGGTAAAAGCAAACTATCTGGCGTCGCCACCCTTGGTTGTGGCTTATGCACTTGCCGGTACGATGGATATCGACCTTGCCAATGATCCTTTGGGGGAAGACCAAGAAGGTAACCCTGTCTATCTGAAAGATATCTGGCCCTCCAATCAGGAAATTGCCGAAGTGGTCGGCAAAGCTCTCAGTGCGCAAATGTATAAAGATCGTTACGGTGATGTCTTTAGTGGTCCTGAGGCTTGGAAGTCATTGCCAACCAGTGAAGGTGCGCTTTATCAATGGAATAAAGATTCCCTTTATGTGCGCAATCCCCCTTTCTTTGAAGGGCTGACACCAGAGGGGACGGCTGTGGAAGATGTGAAAAATGCGCGCATCCTTGGCATCTTTGGCGACAGTGTGACCACAGACCATATTTCACCTGCCGGGGCGATCAAAGAAGATTCCCCAGCCGGGAAATACCTGAAAGAAAACGGCGTGAAGCGTCTGGATTTCAACAGTTATGGCGCACGACGGGGCAACCATGAAGTGATGATGCGTGGCACCTTTGCCAATATCCGTATTCGCAACAAAATGGTACCCGGCAGTGAAGGGGGTGTTTCCATTCATTACCCCAATAACAATCAAGATAGCATTTATGATGTTGCCATGACCTATCAGGCAGAAGGCGTACCGCTTGTGGTTTTTGCAGGTAAGGAATACGGTACCGGCTCTTCACGTGACTGGGCGGCAAAAGGGACCAAGCTGTTGGGTGTAAAAGCCGTGATTGCAGAAAGTTTTGAACGTATCCACCGGACCAATCTTGTCTGTATGGGTGTCTTGCCCTTGCAATTGATGGAGGGACAAACGGTGGAAGATTTGGGGCTTTCCGGTGACGAAGTCATTTCCATCACCGGGGTTGCAGCCCAAGATAAACCGCGTGGGGTTTTCAAATTGGAAATCACCGACAGTTCAAATGCGACACGCAGCATGGATGTACAATCACGCATCGACACCGTTGATGAATATAGTTATTTCAAAAACGGTGGTATTTTGAACTATGTCTTAAGATCCTTTACTTAAAGACTTTTGACAAATTCCAAGACTTCCTCAATATGGCCCTTGACCTTAACCTTGGGCCATATTTTTTGGATAACGCCGTTTTCATCAATGACGAAGGTGGTACGCACGATGCCCCAAAAGTCTGGTGTATGCGGAATAACTGGTTGATTTATAAATATTTTTTCTCTGAAAGTCGCTGGCTAGTACCACTTTAGAACCGGATTCTGTGGTTCTGGGGTTGCACAAGTCAGTTTCAAACCTACTGTTCTTGGAACCTCTAGAACAAGCGGAATCGCCGCAAGGAGAAAAAAGATGAAGATCACAAAAAGTTTTTTGAACAAAATCGCGCCTACCGACAAGGATCAATTTTATTTCGACGAGGAGATCAAAGGCTTCCTCGTGAAGATTACACCCGCCGGTCGTATCAGCTTCGGCGTACAGGCCGGAAAGGCCCGCAAGAGGAAGATGATCGGGACGTACCCGACGTTGACACCGGATCAGGCCCGAGAGATTGCCCGCAACATGCTTGCAAACTACCAAGTCACTGGCCTCCTGAATACTGTGGTCGAGGTGCACGAGGCCGAGTTGACCATGTTTGAGGTTGTCAAGGAGTACATCGCGGACCGTTACCGGACGCCAGACAGCAAACAGTCCGCGACCAACCTTTTGAATGCACGGGTCAAGGATAAGCTGGGCGATCTGAGCCCCCGCGAGATCGACGAAGATTTTATGTCGGAGTGGAAGGACGAGCTTGTTGGCCTTCAACCGACTTACAATCGGATTCATACAATTATCAACGCTGCTTGGAAATGGGCCCAAAAAAGGAAAAAGGTCGCGAAGGACTTACCGAACCCATTGATGGACATCAAAAAGTACAAGGCTCGGGTCCGTAAGCATGTGATGACCGGCCTCCACTATCAAAAATTTGGTGAAGAAATTCGCAAGATGTTAGCAGAAGGGCGGGGGAACTCATATGAGCTTTATGCGATCATGTTGACGATGTTGACTGGTTTCCGAAATCGCGAGGTTTGTTACCTTCGTAAGGACATGGTTGATCGGATCGCCCACACGATTACTTTCCCCGTGGTGCTCGAGGTGCCAGATCGTCACGGTAACATGATCACCCGACAGGGGCATAAGACCGCCAAGGATGTCGCTGAGAAGGTCGTCAATGTGTCCAAGGATGTTATCGAATTGTTGGACACGGTCATCCAGTTACAAGAGTCGGAGGGACGCGACGGTGCCGAGTTTTTCTTCCTATCGAACTCGAATTCGACCTTGCGTTGTTTCCCACACAAGCCGTTGCATCGGATTCACCACACTTGGGTCGAACTGCGACGCCGTGCTGGGATTGAGAACCGGTGCATCCATTCATTCCGCGCTGGGTTTGCTAGTCAAGCGAACCACGTCGGTGTCAGTGTGGTCGACACGGCGGCGATGTTAGGACACGCGGATACTAAGACCACGCTGTCGCATTATATGAATTCGTCGGAGAAGGACGTCGACCGGATGGGCGCGCATATGAAGGAGATGATTGGTTACATAGTTTCAGAAAACCGATCTCTGCCTAGTGGTTTGTCCCAAGCAAATTTTGGTGAGAATTTACAAAAGAGAATTAATTTAGTGTGATGGGGTTGTCGAGGGGGAGTGTGAGACCTATTGTCTGTTTATCGACAAAGATGATGGAGTTGCTGGTTTTGGCATCTTTATCGGAGAAAAACAATGAGATTAATGACTACGCAAGAAGTGGCTGATTGGACAGGTTTGAGCAAACAGTTTTTTCATAATGACCGCGTGACAGGTAAGCTTGGTATCCCTTTTGTTAAGATTGGGCGAGTTGTTCGTTATAAGCGCAGTGATATTGAGAAGTTTATCAATGAGCACACTTTCCGAAGCACTTCTGAAGTAGAAACTAGCATGAGTGCGTTTGGATGAAACGCAAGTATATTCTAGTCAAAGGGCAATACCTGACATGTGAGGATTTTGACATCATATATCGAGCTTACGTGCAATTGAAAAATGTTGATCAGACTTTGCGTGTGGTCAATACGTTAATGCAAGAATGTGTTGAGGTGATTGCCGAAGGCGCGTATTCGTCTGACAGTTTCTTTTGTAATGGCTAAGTGGAAGCCGCTGATGTTGGGTAATCTGAAAAGAAATCAATCTTATAATAAGGATCACCAACTCCAAGTAATAACCACTCTGGGGAGAAACCTTCCCCCACGTAATAAAGGATTGTGCTGGCCTTTGGTTCTTCCAAGCCATTCTCATAGCCAGATAGACGTTTTTGCCCGGTTTGGATGCGTTCAGCCATTTCATCTAGGTTCAACCCTAACATCAGTCGGGCCTCGCACAGGCGGTCAGATATGACTGACATGTTATTATCCCCTTTGGTTGTCGCATCAGTTATTTAGGGTTAGTGCAACAAGTCTCCAGCAATATGGCCGACGACTGTCCCTATAACATGAATGGATGAAGCTTGTTCTTCGGATAGTTCTTCATCTGGGTAGCTGGGATTCTCCGCAATCATACGGGTGCGTCCATCCAGTAAATGTCTGACAAGGCGTACTGTTGGGCCATGTCGGCCCTGTATAACAACGGGACCTTCTGTCTGGTCTATATCCACCTTACATCGAGACAGAAGAATGAGGTCCCCTTTATGATACGAGGGAGCCATAGCGTTGTCAGTCACTTGCATGGTTACGACTTTATCATCCAATATCAGCGTACAGGATTCCACGGATTGATCATTTTCTGAAGATATGAATGGGGTCGTGAATTGTGGGGCTTGTGTAGAAGCGAGTGCCGACCTTCCTTTGCCAGTCAAAACCCAGTTAGCGTCAACACTTTGATCAACCAATTTTTGGAGTGACACGAAATCAGGGTGTGCCTTGCCTTGTTCCCATTGTTGAAGTGTCCTCGCCGAGATACCGAGAATCTCGGCAAAGGCGGCCTGCGACAGTTTTCTATCTTTCCTGATCTCTGTCAGTCGCTCCCCCACCTGAGGGTCAATATCTTGCTTTGGTTTGGCCATATTTCACAGTTCTTCGCCCGTGAAACCGGTTGAATTCTTGACATAATGGAATTCAAATAGTATAACACGAATATAATTACGAATATTTATTCTATGTTAGCACATAAAAATTCTCGATCAAGAATTTTTTGACAAAATTTTAGCGAGGTAACAGTGGAACCTTCAAAAATTAAATATCTACTTGAAAAGAAAGGGCTTTCATTGGCCGAGGTTTCTCGGCGAGCCGGATACCATGAAAGTTCCGCCGGGCGTTGTATTCGTGGGACGGCTTGGCCCGCAGTCGAAAAACATATTTCCGATGCTTTGGGTTTAAGTCCGGACGAAGTTTTCCCGGATAGGTATAAAAATGGCATCCCCATTAAATATTTTGCTAGGACTCGTAAAAAAGGAAAAAAAGATGCGTAATTTTTTGTTGTTAAATGCGTTTGTTTTGGCTTTGGTGGGGTGTTCGCTGACGAGCAAAACTGAGAGCTCGCCGGAGGCTGCCGCCAGTCAAGACGTGGATATAAATCGAGTGAACGACGCAATTGAGGGGATCGCAAATCATTCGCGCAAAGGAGCGCTCGAACGGTGCTACAGTGATTTGCTGGATCGATCTAGCGGCAAAGGGGGCATGTCCGGCGATTTTCGTAATGCATTGGCGCGTTTAAAAGCCTCTGACAACACAGAAATTTTCTTGAAGGAAAAAGTTGCAGAAAACCTTGTCCGGTATGTCTTTACTGTCGATGGCCGAAAAATGACGATCACCTGCGCCGAAGCCTCAGACTGAAACGAACTCAAAAAAGTCCGCATTTTGAAAATTTACGTCACGAGCCTTTGGATGGCTGATGAAGTGATCGAAGTTGAACATCCCGAATGGATTATTGGCATAGGCGACCCAGGCTCAGCTACATGGAAAGATCAGAAATTTAGTGACGAAAATCGACTGCGGATCAGGTGCCATGATGTGCAAATCCTCCCCTGTGCGGATCAATACACCCCGCCGTCAAAAGAATTTGTTGAACAAATTATTGGGTTTGCGCGAAGACATTTGGGAAAGAACGGTTTGATCCACTGTTATGCAGGGCAAAGCCGCTCAGTGGGAACAGCGCTGATTGTGGCCTGTGTGAATAACCCTGAAGGAATAAGAGGGACGACATTCCAAACCAGACAACTAAGTGGCTGGGCGAACCCGAACCGGGTGATGATCCGTCTGGCTGATGACCTGCTGGGGATGAATGGTGAACTAATCGCAGCTGTTCATCTGATGGGCCGCCGGATTGCAAAGGGGGTGATAGGGTTTTCACTATATCCATATGACGCTCTATTTTGCCTATGGGATTAATATGGATGCCGAGGCTATGGCAGTGCGATGCCCAACAGCTCATTTAATTGATGTAGGTATTCTTCCTCGACATATCTTCCAAATAAACACCCATGGGGTGGCCACAGTGATTTGGACAGGCGAGGCTTACGATTACGTCGTTGGGGTTCTGTGGAAGCTTGCGCAGGAGGATGAGAGGATGTTGGATGTATTTGAAGGGTTAGGCTACGCCTATTGTAAGAGAACAGTTCCAATTGAGCGCAAAGACGGAAACGTTAGCCGTAGCATGATCTATCAGGCGATAGACAGCCGGATTGGAAGACCAAAGAATGGTTATCTTGAGGACGTTATCGGAGCAGCGCAAGATCACCAGTTCCCACACATTTATATCGAAAGGTTAAAAGAATGGAAGGCGTGAAATGGCACTATGACTTCCAGATTCAGCCATCGGATAATCGATTCATACCTTGGTTTCTTATGGGGGATTTCCTGCCCCATACGGACATTCTTGATGATCAGGCAGAGGAAATTCTTGGCTCTGAGATTCATTGGTGGCTGAATGGGCCAGAGTGCGTGGGGAAATGGCGTCTGGTCCGATTCAATACATTTGCTGGGCCACGTACTGCCCTGCATCGTTTGGTGATCTTATTTGACACGCAAGAGGCTTATGATCGGTTCATTGAAGAGTTCGGGCAAATTTTGACCCTGGAAAAAGCGAATTTGTACGAAGAAAAATATCAACAAGCCAAAACAGCTTTGTTGGTACAGATAGAGAAAGGTGAATTCGATCTGTCCAATCTCGGCTGGCGACACCGTCGTACAGCTGCAAAAGCCTATTTGGCTTTCGATCGTAAAATCCGCAAATATCGGCAAAAATGGTCTACATTGAAGGCTCGGGCCAAAGTCATCGGTCATACACTTGAACATTAATGGATTAAGTCTACTTCTTGCCATGTAACTTTCATACGGAGATTTGTACACGTGCAAGAAAAAGCGTCCATTTCTGAACTATTAGGTGGCACAAGCCATAAGAAACGATACAAGGCTATGTGTGACGAGCTTCGAAGCGACTTAGAGTTCGGCGATTTGGTAAAAAAAGCTGAACGTTGTCATAGTGGACGCCGTTGTAATCTCCCCATATGTTATGAGTGCAATGTTGTGTCAAATGGCGTGCCTCGTCACAAAAGTACCGAACGAGAAAATGGCTCGATAGCACGAAATTACAAAAAGGTTGCTCGACAAAGGTTTACAAAAAACTTTCGAGATTTTAACGAGCGTGATGTGTGTGTGTTGACCGTAGACTTTAAGCCAGTAAAGCTTGATGTTAATTCCGTTCGCCAAGCGATCAAACAATTTCGAGAGAAGCTCAATAGAGTTCTCAAGCGAAAAATTGAGATTGCCGTTTGCATTGGTAAGTTCGAAATCACCTTAAAACGGGCGGGAGAGACAAGCCCGAACTGTTACGACCGGGCGGACTACTTGATGGCATTTCCTGCAGAAGAAGTTATCGCACATTTGCACTTACATGCATTGCTTTGGGGGGCGGGTATGTCAATGGCTGAAGTCGAACAGGTCATTAAGGAGCATTTCCCAGGAGTCAAACAAACGGACATACGAAAGGTTGAGCATAAGTTCGATGCTGACGGTAATGACTTACTAGGCATTGGTGGGTGGGGTGAGTACGCCGCACTGCGCATTCCAGAGCTAAACTTTGGAAAAGAAAATCCCGATATATTGCGGCAATATCTTCGTGTAATTACCGGTATTCACTCCAACAGCTTCAATTACTCATTTGGGCTGAGACCAAAAGGTAATCCCCTTCGTCTTGCAGTTTGGGATTGGGTGTGTGATGGTCACAATAACCTTATTCCAATGGACTTAGATACAGATCGTACATTGGTAGAAATCAAACAGGAACTGAATCAAGATTACCTCAGAAATCAACAAATGGATTTCATACAAGGATTATAATAATAGGTTAAACATATTATATAATATCTTATTTAACTGAGTTTTGTTTTTTTGATTTCGGTTCAGATGGTTGGATAGGGTCTTGCCCTGAATCTTGTAGTAGGTTCATTCGTCTGAACGTGGTGTAGCTTCCTCAAGTTGATCGAACCACAGATCAACCGCCTCAGTTAAGCAGTCAGCAATGTTCAAATCAGAATAAAATGCAATTTCTCGAAGTTTACGAACAGTTCTACGCTGGACGTTTCGAACAGTCCACTTATCAACTAAGTCTTCCATATCCACCAGATCGTTCATGCCATATCTCCCTCACCTCTATTTAGGGTGTGAGGCCAAGTTGCCACTATACAATTGGTTTCCCCATATTGAATGTGACCGATAAGGGTGTACTCTTGGCGGACACGTATCTTCATGTCAGATGTGTCCGATATGACTTGACATTTTATTATCGGACGTTATTATAATAAAGCTTTATAATCCATATCGGACAGTTCGGAGGCTTCATGGCCAATGTTGGTTACGTACGTGTATCATCTGTTGATCAAAAGCTGAGCCGTCAGTTAGACGGTATTCAGCTTGATAAAACCTTCGAAGACAAAGTCAGTGGCGGGACGAAAGATCGGCTCGGCCTGACGGCTCTATTGGACTATGTTCGAGATGGTGACATGGTCCATGTCCATTCCATCGACCGACTGGCCCGCAACCTCGAAGACCTTTTATCCCTATTGCGTCGCCTAAACGAAACTGGCGTATCCATCAAGTTTTACAAAGAGAACCTGACCTTTACGGGTGAAGATAACCCATTCCAAAGTCTACAGCTTCAGATCATCGGCGCGGTTGCTCAGTTTGAACGCTCCATGATCCGCGAAAGACAACGTGAAGGTATCGCCAAAGCCCGCCAAGATAAGAGTAAATACCGAGGCCGTCGTCCAACAATTGATCCTGTACAAGTCAAATCGATGAATATAGGTGGAAAGTCACCAACCACAATTTCAAAAGAACTCGGCATTGCCCGAAGTTCAGTCTACCGGCTACTTGAGCTATAAAACTTTAAGGGCGCAGTCTTTATCTGTATGCACCTTCTGGTCAAGAATATTCTTGTCTCTACACCGCGCCTGGGTGATACTCCGTTGAACCACTTACAACTCAATGGGATAGTTAGCAGGTTTAGACGTGGAATATTCGGAAACGGATGTCGAAACAAAGATCATCATCCCGGCACTAAAAAAAGCTGGATGGGACATCAAGACTCAGATCAAGCAGCAGACACCGCTGACTGACGGTCGTATTGTCGTGCGAGGCAACATGACTGCACGTGGACCGAAGAAGTTCGCCGATATCGTCCTTTATCACAAAGCCAACATTCCGCTGGCCTGTATCGAAGTCAAAAAGCAGAAATTCGCCGTCGGTAAAGGTATGCAACAGGCACTGGGGTATCTGGAATGTCGGGAATTGTTGGATGTTCCGTTCGCATTTTCAACCAATGGTAAAAGCTTCCTTTTTCACGACAAAACCCTGTCATCGGGCAAGTTGGAAACCGAGGGCGCTATAGACCAGTTCCCGTCCCCCAATGAGCTATGGCAAAAGTACAAAGCCCACAAAGGTATTGCAGATGAAGCTGCCGATATTATCGAGCAGGATTACTACGATGATGGTTCTGGCAAGGCCCCGCGTTATTACCAGTCTCTTGCGATTAACAAGACCGTAGAAGCCATCACGAATGGTCAGGATCGTATCCTGTTGGTCATGGCAACAGGCACGGGAAAGACCTACACTGCCTTCCAGATCATCTGGAGACTATGGAAGTCCAGAACCAAGAAGCGCATCTTGTTCTTGGCTGATCGCAACATCTTGGTAGATCAGACCAAACAGCAGGATTTTTCCCCCTTTGGCGACAAGATGACTAAAATCCAGAAACGGATGGTCGATAAATCATACGAGATTTATCTGTCGCTCTATCAAGCAGCCACGGGCAGTGAAGAAGAGAAGAAAATCTTTAAACAGTTCTCTCCCGACTTCTTTGATCTGATCATCATTGACGAATGCCATCGTGGCTCGGCGTCGGAAGCATCTGCTTGGCGGGAAATTCTGGATCATTTTAGCTCGGCCACCCACATCGGCCTGACAGCAACGCCAAAGGAAACTAAAGACGTTTCCAACATCGCCTACTTCGGTGATCCGATTTACACCTATTCGCTTAAACAAGGCATCAATGATGGTTTCTTGGCCCCTTACAAGGTCATCAAGTTCGATCTGGATAAAGACCTTGAAGGTTTTACGCCAGAGGAAGGCCAGACGGACAAGAACGGCAATGTGATTGAACAACGCACCTATAACCAGCGGGATTTTGATAAAACACTCGTGCTGGAACAACGCACAGAGCTGGTGGCCCAAAAGGTCGTGGAATATCTCAAGCAGACCAATCCGTTTGATAAAACCATCATCTTCTGTGAAGACATCGACCACGCTGAACGCATGCGTCAGGCCATCGCAAACGCCAGCCCAGAACGTATGTTAGAAAACAGCCGTTATGTCATGCGGATTACGGGTGATAGTCCCGAAGGCAAGGCCGAACTTGACAATTTCATTCACCCCGAAGAGGTCTATCCGGTGATCGCGACCACATCCAAGTTGATGACCACCGGGGTTGATGCCAAGACCTGCAAGCTGATTGTGCTCGACCAACGCATCCAGTCCATGACTGAGTTCAAACAGATCATTGGGCGTGGCACGCGGGTCAATGAAGAGTTCGGCAAACGATACTTCACCATCATGGATTTCAAAAAAGCGACCGAGCTTTTCTATGATCCAAAGTTCGACGGTATCCCCGAACAGATCATTGATGGGGAAACATGGACACCAACCGATGAAACACCCGATGACGAAAGCACAGTTGAAATTGAGGGCGAAGACATTCCGGTTGATGATCTGGACTGGGAAGAAGACGATACC
>JABXIC010000165.1 GCA_013373265.1 Methylocystaceae bacterium
GGCAGAGTGGTCGAATGCGGCGGTCTTGAAAACCGTTGTGGCGAGAGTCACCTGGGGTTCGAATCCCTAGCCATCCGCCATAAACCCTTGGAAACTGCGCGTTTCCGAGGGTTTTTATTTTCTACCCACCACACTACCCACCAAAAGCATTTTGCTTGATCAGCATAACCAAATTATTAGAAGCATGGATGGCTGATTATGCACTAGGCCATAATGTTGCAAAGAAGCTGTTGATTCGGCGATCAAGGGCGTTCTTATATATTTTAGCCGCTTTATCCCATTGATCAGCAGAGTTCTGCAAATCAGAATAAGATTGTGGATTGTTGGCGTTAAGACGCACAACCATTTTACTGAAACGTGAAATGCTTTCCTGATATTCTGCGCTGGCCTCTCTTACATATGAGCTGTTTGTTTCAACACTAGATATATCGCCAGATAGTATCGTTAAGGCGTTCAGCAAACGGTCTACATTTTCTCGAGAAGGCATTTGATCATTTGTTCTTCTACTCGGGATCGTTTCCAGCGCAATGTTTAGAACCATTATCTGGCTTTGCTGAACAGCTTCGTAAGCTTTCGCAAGCTCTTTGTTCACCTGTTGACGGTGGTCAAAATACCCGAAATACAATGAAGCGCCGACACCTGAAACTACAGCAAGGAATAGCATGGCATATTTAAAAAACGCCAAGGCACCGACGACTTTCTCACCGGTCTCAAACATTTTTTGAACTTTGACAGATTTCTTATCCATCTTTACATCGCCCTGCTTATGTAAATGATTCTCAATTGTCTACGTGATCTAGAACAGCTTTTACACTGGCACCCGTCCGGGCTTTTAACTCGGAAATCCGATTGCAAATATCAATAACTTGATCTTCGCCGAACATTGAAACTATATCAAACAAGCGCTCTTTTATCAATCTTGGGGTCTCTACATCTGCTTCACATTTGGAATTCGAGACCTGGAAATTATTGTTCGCCAACTCACGTACAATCTCTTCTGTAGCTAGTCCTTCTGGAATGGCTAAGAAGAAAGCCAACAAATATGGAGCAACTGTTTTGGCAGCTACTTGTACAACACCTTTTGAGTTCAGTCTTGCGTGAATTCTGAGTTCAGCTTCATCAAAGGCCATAAAAAACGAACTCAGCATATCGGCAGGGTCTATCACCCCATTTTCAAGCCGTTGTAAGTTCTCTTCTAGATAATTTGTAAACCCATTAATAATATTTGCATCCGCCGGACGGAATACATCAGACGGAATGTTGATTTCAGTCTGTATAAGGTCACCCTGGATAGCAAATGACCCATAAAATAAGCGCAACATTTTTTCGGAACTTTCGAAATCCAGTTCAGTCAAAATGCTATTTCGGTTCTTCTCCTCCAAGACGTCAGGCGGTACCAATCGCATATCAACCTGTTTGATATTGACTACTGGACGACCTGTATAGACAAAATCTTTGGCTGAGCGTTCTCCATTGAATGTAACGCGAGGTGCGGATGCCTTTCCTAATTCACAGAAGAAACCTTTTTTCAACATTGAGGTAGATGGTACAAATATTGGCGTTCCTGCCGGAATCGTCCACAATAAATCAATCAAAGTTTCTTTATACGAATTATGAAACCTTCTTGGGTCTTCTTTGGCAAATTCATCAAGGTCAGTTTCATACGTATTCTTTTTACGATCATGAGCGTTCATTGCCAACCAATCACGCATTGCCCTTGCCCTTCGGATTTGCATATCTATCCGTTCCGAAAGTGCTGGAGATTTACCATCCAATAAATCTAAACCCGGTAAATCTGCAGAAACACATGAGTATTCTTTGAAACGATCAAATAAATGATAGTTTTTGCCAGGATGCAGCATATACACGTTCTGCCCTGCTGGGATTACCGGTATGTTTAGATCAAAATGTAACATAGAGCCTACTTTCAGTTGCGCATAACTAAAAGCAAAAAAACAGCTTTGATACAACCATTATTTCACTTGTTTTCACCCGAATTCATCCTTGTTCAGCGTTGTAATAATCAAAATAATAAAAGCCCCCGTTTCCGAGGGCTTCATTGTCATTGAGATTAAGTTTCTACATTTTGCCATAACAGTAGGATCGTCATGTATTGGATGAACATTCTCTTTTGTAAATCGTTCAGTTGTACAAGTGGTCCCGTCCCTACTTATTCGGTAATGGGATATGTTCTTCATCATCGACGACCTTGTCAAACCGTCCATTTTCCCAATCGTCTTTTGCTTGCTCAATACGTTCTCTGGAAGTTGAGGCAAAATTCCACCACAAATATCGCTTGTTTTTAAGCGCTTGACCGCCCAGTAAGACGAAATGTAAGTCAGACGCTTGATCAATTGTCGTTTTCTGTTTGTTGGGTAAAACAAAAAAGCTGCCTTGGCGAAGCTGTTGACCATTAAAAACGCCCTGCCCTTTGATGATATAAACAGCTTGTTCTTCATAATCATTTGGCAAGGTCAATCGGCCGTCTTTCACCTTAATATCTAAATATATGGTGGGGGACTGAACCTGGACGGGGGATGTCTCCCCATAGGCTTCACCTGCAATCACGGTGATCTCGGCATTTTCTTTTTTTAGCTGAGGTAAGGCATCGGCTTTTACATGCTGAAAGCTGGGGTCTATTTCTTGTTTATCACTGGGAAGCGCCATCCAGATTTGCAACCCATATAAAGGGCGTTTTCCGTCACGGCCATCCTGTGGGGAACGTTCTGAATGGACGATCCCGCGCCCTGCGGTCATCCAGTTCACTTCACCCGGACGAATGGTTTGCGTATAGCCCAGACTGTCACGATGAACAATTTCACCCTCTAACAACCATGTGAGTGTAGACAAGCCAATATGCGGGTGTGGACGTACGTCCATCCCAGCACCATCGTCTAAAACAGTTGGCCCCATTTCATCAAAAAAAATAAAAGGACCGACGGAACGTTTCACCTTTGAAGGCAAAAAACGCCTTACTTCGAAATCACCGATATCACTTTTCTTCGGCTGAATTTCGATCATTTGACCCATAGAATTTGTCATCACATATCCTTTCAAATTTTTGAATAGGATTGCATGACATGGATTTGGAAACAATCACCCCTTTAGCAACAGATTGTTTCCAAAAAACAGATCATTTTTTATTGATTTTGGCAATCAGAAAGGCAAATAACCCCAGCATCACAATAACTGTTGTTGCAACACCACCGATACCATAAAGTGCTATTTCGTCCATCGATTTTACTCCCATAAAATACCAATGAACCTATAGTGCCTATGAGTTTCTAATTCAGCATTGCGAATTATCAATTCCTGAAATTAATTTTGATTGGCGATATTTTCTAAAAGTTGGATGTCAGCCCAGAAATGATTTTTGCCCTGATCTTTTAGGGCACCATCGCGTTTAAATTCAGCAATAATGCGCGAGGTTGTTTCTGTCGTCACTCCCAAAATTGCGCCCAGGTCTTCACGGCTAAACAGGTGGCAGGAATGATCTGATTTGTCCGATAGACCAATCACCAGACGTGCAACACGGGACTTTGAGCTACCGGTAGACAACTCCGTCAACCATTCATCTGCACGTTTGACCGCATTATGCCATCGTGTCAGCAATTGGCTGTGCAGGCGTGGTGTTTCTTTATTTAAACGTTCAACAACATCACGCGGTATTTGGCATAACTGTGCATCGCGAATAACGGTGGCGAAATGTTCATATTGGGGATTAACCAAGACTTCCAACCCGGCAACGTCACCCGTGCGTAATAGACGCACAATACGTTGACCACCATCGGGCAGGTATTGGGTTAATTTAACAATGCCGCTGCGCACAGTATACAAAAATTCACCATCATCTCCTTCATTATAAAGGTTTTCTCCGGTGTATTTATTGATTTCCAAAACAGGTTTGTGAATCAGTTCAAAATCGTCATGTTCCAAATCGGCAAAAAGAGCCAAATGGCGAATACCACAGTTTTCGCAAGAGGAAATGCCCGACCAGGCTTTATCTATCGCTTGTTTTTCCAAAATCTGAACTTCCACATTCACAAACTAAAAAAAGGATGACATAACTAAGCTTAATTCACAACTTTATCAAGGTGTTCAACCTTATATTTCATTCTTTATAGTATATTTACAATCCATCCGCTTCAACCTCTCTTGCGTATCATCACATAGTTTTTTCAGCAAAGCATCAAGGTCGTTTTATTTTTTCATTTAAGTACTTGCTTTGAAAACTAAAAAAGACAACTTTAAGCTCTCTGAAGATCGATCCTCTCACGGGTAATTCACCTATGCTTTATAACAACAGCGTTATACAATGGCTTTTAGAAGAAGGTTGGACCTATGAGGACAAAACCTTATTCACCCAAAAGCTTGCCGAAGCATTCCTAAATGCCGGTATTTCCCTTGCCCGCTTGCGCCTGAGCATACGCCTGCTTCATCCCCAAGCGATGGGTTATGGCTATACATGGGATGACCAAAGCGAAGAAGTCGAATATTTTGAAGCCGGTCATGAACTTAGAGATTCTGACATGTATCGTCAAAGCCCTTTTGCTGCCATTTTTGAAGAAAATGCAGGGGCCATTCGCCGGGTTTTGCACGACCCCAATTGCCTGATGGATTACCCCATTTTGCAAGATTTGCGCGACGAAAAAATGACTGATTATGTCGCACTACCTCTTATTTTTTCCGATGGTCGCAGAAGCGCTATTACACTGGCAACGCGCTGTGAACGTGGTTTTACGACAAAACAACTGACAGACATTTATGACGCCCTGCCCGCGCTTTCTCGTATCGTTGAAAACCATGCCTTAAAACATACCGCTGAAGTTCTGTTAAAAACCTATCTCGGTCAAGAAACAGGACGCCATGTTTTAAGCGGTAAAGTTAAACGCGGAGATGGTCAACGTATCCGTTCTGTCATTTGGTTTTCAGATATGCGCCAATCGACAACCTTGGCCGAAACCATGGACAGTGACCTTTTTCTGGAAATGCTGAATAATTATTTCGATTGCACAGCCGATGCCGTTCTGGAACATGGCGGCGAAGTCCTGCGCTATATCGGTGATGCTGTCTTGGCTATTTTCCCCCTTGGCCCGGATGATGGCTGTCAGGTCTCACAAAATGCAGCCGTCAATGCCGCAAATGCTGCAAAAACGGCCTTAAAACGGATAGCGGCCATGAACCGTCGACAAATCAAAAAAGGTCACCCAGAAGTTGCCTGTGGCATCGGCCTACATGTGGGAGAGGTCATGTATGGTAACATCGGCACAGTTAAAAGATTGGAATTTTCAGTAATTGGGTCTTCAGCCAACGAAGCCTCTCGTTTAGAAGATATGACAAAGACCCTGCAAGTACCGGTTGTTGTCTCAGAAAAATTCAAGGATTTACATGGCGGGTCATGGAAACCCCTTGGTCTTCATGCCCTTAAGGGTTTTCAACACAAGCGCCAGCTTTTCACTTTGCTGCCACCTGATTGAAAAATATTATTATATCTATATGAGAATAAGTGGTAATTCTCTTAATTTAGTATAGGATGCGAACAAATAAAAGGACGTTCGAATCAGGGGAGAAAACGCAGTGAGTATCCATCGCATTGCAAATATCATCATCACATCAACCAACCCGGAGTTATTCAAAGACTTCTCTCAAAAGTTGGAAAGTAATAACTACACTGTTTTAACCTGTGACAATAAATCACTGGATAAAAAAGCCAAAACGGCTCATCCCGATTTGATCGTTATTGATGTCTCCTGTGATGATTTTGACGGTTTTGCCTGTGTGCGCGACATCAAAACAGCCGAGGAAACCCAACATATCCCTGTCGTGATCATCGCTCAACAAAAGTCCAATGATCTTTATCAACAAGCCATTGATGCACGCGCAGATGATGTGTTTATCCATTCCACTGATATTCAAGAATTTTTTATTCATATCAAATCATTACTGCGCTTATCGACCATGTTTATGGAACTTGATAATCGTGTCAAACTGGCAAACGATTTTGGCGTACCGGCAAGCAATGAAGTCCTGACACAGGACCATACACCTTATCAGATATTATTGATTGCGCCACAAGACGGTGATCTCGCAACCCTCGAAACTCTTTTGGATGGCAATTGCCAAATTGAAACCTGCAAAGATTATTTTGAAGCAGAAGAACTCCTTAGCGATGGCAAATATGATGCCTCCATCTGCAATTTATTAGATGGGCAGCAAGAAGCCGTCTTTAGCCTTTGTTCCCGTGTACGCAACAACCCGCGCCTTTTCAATCTCCCGATGCTGGTCATCAGTGAAGGTCAGATCAGTGATCGAATGGAAGCTTATCGTCGTGGTGTTACGCGCATTGTGCGCCGCCCGATTAATCATGCGTCCTTAAAAGCGAAAATAAAAATGTTGGTGCGTCGTCAACGTTTGCGTTGGAATATCCGCAACGCCATGTTGTCCACACATGAGGCAAAAACAATTGATGGGGCAACTAACGCCTATAATCGAGAGTTTTTCGAAAAGCATTTTGCCACACAAGTTGAAAACGGACATAAATGGCGCAAACACTTGGCTGTTGTCTTTTTCTCCATTCCCAATATCCCCAGTATAGAAAGTCAGTTCGGGCAAGAATCCTGCGCCCATCTTCTGCAACAGATTTATCAATGGATTGCAGGCCTCAGCCGCGTAGAAGATATGGTTGCACGATATGGCAATCATGAATTTTGCATCGTTTTGCCTGATACGCCCCAAGAAGAAGCCCAAAAAGTGATGCACCGCATTGCCGGTATCTTAAGCTACACCGACTTTGCCGTTGTCGATGTCTTTCAACCCATCAGCATTTGGGTGGAATCAGGGATCACCTCTTTAGAACTGGGGGATGATATCGATATTTTGATCGACCGTGCGCGTCAAAATATAGATTAAGCCCGTGTGTTGATGTAATCTGATGCCATGTATATAGACATTTACTTCGATACGATTTGCCCTTGGTGCCTGATTGGTAAGAAACGCTTAGAACAAGCGTTGCAAAACCGGGGGCATATTTCGCTTAAGCTACGCTGGAAAACATTTTTGTTGAACCCGACGATGGGGCCCAACGGTATGGACCGTCAAACCTACCTTGAACAAAAATTCGGCGGCGCCCATCGTTCTAAAAGAGTCTATGACGTTATTGCGCAAACGGGGAAAGATAACGGCATCGATTTTAAGTTTGATGATATCAAATACACGCCAAATTCCGTCAACTCCCACCGATTAATCTATTTGGCCGAACGCTATGACCTGGATGCTGCTTTAGTTGATCGCCTCTTCAAAGCGTTTTTCATGGAAGGCCAGAACATTGGTGAAAATGCTGTCTTGATCAAGTTAGCCAAAGAAATCGGCATGGATCAAAATGAAGTACGTACCTTTTTAGAAAGTGATGATCTGCGCCAGGAAGTGATGGCATCAGACCGCGAAGCGCGTGAATTGGGTGTTCACGGTGTCCCGGCTTTTGTCGCCCGCGACCGTTATGTGATTTCTGGTGCACAGGAAGCAAAAATATTAGGCAAGTTTATCGACACTGCCTGGAACGGTTAAGATAACCGCACCATCTCACCAAGGTCGGACAAAAGCTTCTTCACCCCAGCCAAACGTTTTGACATATCATCCCAGCGCCGCATAAAGACCAGACAATGATCCGGGCGCATTTTCGCTGTTCCGGCCTGATCCATCAAAAAGCGCACCAATCCATCCGGGTTAGCAAATTCATTATTGCGGAACTTAATCACCGCCCCTTTCGGCCCGGCATCCACTTTTTCAACACTTGCTTCACGGCACAAGCGCTTCAGATTGACGGTATCAAGCAAGTTTTCCACTTCCCCCGGCAAACTGCCGAAACGATCCACCAGTTCAGCGGCAAAACTATCTATTTCTTGCGAAGTCTTCAGGGTTGAAACCCGTCGATACAGGTCCATACGCACGTTCAAGTCCGCAATATAGCTTTCCGGTATCAAGACAGGCAGACCGATCCCGATTTGCGGGCTCCAGTCATGTTCTTCTGCTTCTTCCCCGAGATTACCTTTGGCATCAGCGACCGCTTCTTCCAACATCTGCTGATAAAGTTCAATCCCGACTTCCTTAATGTGGCCTGATTGTTCATCCCCCAACAAGTTCCCGGCCCCACGGATATCCAGATCATGGCTGGCAAGCGTAAAGCCAGCGCCAAGGCTATCCAATGTTTGCATCACTTCAAGGCGCTTTTCAGCCGTTTTAGAAATCTTTTGCCCCGGTGGTAAGGTCAAATAAGCATAAGCACGGGTTTTGGAACGCCCAACACGGCCACGCAACTGATAAAGCTGCGCCAAACCAAACATATCTGCGCGGTGGATAAAGATCGTATTGACCGAAGGCAGATCAAGGCCGGATTCAACAATGTTCGTCGCCAGCAGAATATCAAATGCCTTTTCAGAAAATGCAGTCATCACATTTTCCAACTCTGTCGGGGTCATACGACCATGGGCAACGGCGACTTTGGCATCAGGCACCAGTTCGTCCAGTTCCCGAGCAACTTTATCAATATCGGCAAGACGGGGGCAGACGTAAAAACACTGTCCACCGCGAAAACGTTCCCGTTGAATGGCTTCACGCACAACCACATGATCAAATGGCATGACAAAAGTGCGCACAGCCAGACGGTCCACCGGCGGGGTCGCAATCAGGCTCATTTCCTTCACACCCGTCAATGCCATTTGCAAGGTGCGTGGAATGGGTGTTGCTGTCAATGTCAGGACATGTACGTCGGCTTTAAGCTTTTTAAGCTGCTCTTTATGTGTGACGCCAAAATGCTGTTCTTCATCGATGATCAAAAGACCCAAGCGTTTAAACTTCACATTTTTTGCCAATAAAGCATGGGTGCCGATAACCACATCAACGGTGCCTTTTTCCATCTCTTCTTTCGTCAGCTTGGCTTCCTTGGGTGTGACAAGACGCGAAAGCTGTTGAATGCGAAGCGGAAAGCTTGCAAATCGTTCAACAAAGTTATTGTAATGTTGTCGGGCCAGCAATGTGGTCGGCACCACAACAGCGACCTGCATACCACTCATGGCAGCGACAAAGGCAGCGCGCAAGGCAACTTCGGTTTTACCAAAGCCCACATCCCCGCAGACCAAACGGTCCATGGGCCGACCACTGCTTAAATCGCCAATGGCATCCCCAATGGCGCGCAACTGATCATCGGTTTCCACAAATTTAAAGCGGGTACAGAATTCTTCATAAAGCCCATCAGGAGGGCTAATGGCATCACCTTTGCGCAATTCCCGCGCAGCAGCAACCTTGATTAGTTCCTGCGCCATATCCTTGACGCGTTCTTTCAGTCGCGCTTTACGCGCTTGCCAGGCCACACCACCCAATTTATCCAGATGGGCATGGCCTTGATCAGAACCAAAACGTGACAACAATTCGATGTTTTCAACGGGCAAAAACAGTTTGTCGCCACCGTCATAGACCAATATCAGACAATCGTGTGGCGCCCCGCCCACATCAATGGTTTCCAGCCCTTCATAACGTCCGATCCCATGATCCACATGAACCACCAGATCGCTTTCATTCAAGCTTGAAGCTTCAGCAATAAAGTTTTCTGCCCGCATACGTCTGCGCGCCGGGCGCACCATACGGTCACCCAAAATATCTTGTTCAGAAAGGACCGTCAGCCCGTCATAAGCAAAGCCATGTTCCAACCCCAAGACAACAACAGCCACCGCATCTTTTGGCAGGCGCCCCACATCGGCAAAAGACCCAAGGGCGGCCAATCCAGCAACACCATGTTCTTTCAGCACCGTCATCAAACGATCACGTGATCCATCAGAATAAGCCGCAATCACCACGCGTTGTTTGTTGCCCTGTTCTGCAACAATATACTGACGCACCGCATCGTAGACATTGGCATTGGGGTTTGCGCGTGCTTCGGCAAAATCCATGCAACGACGCGCTTGGCAATCTATCACCCCATCACTTTCCGGGGTGACATAGGGTGTCAATTGTCCCACACCATAGCCATCACACAGATTTGCCCAATCATCTTCATTCAGATAGAGCAACTCAGTCGCAATCGGATTATAAGGCGCTTCCCCACCAAGGGAGGCATCAGCCACATCAACGCGGGCCTGATAATAATCCGTGATCATTTCAAGGCGGCTATCGCGGGCCTGTTCGATCTCGTGATCAAAAACAATTTTGGCGGCTTTAGGCAGATAATCCAGCAGCGTTTCCATACCATCATGAAACAAGGGCAACCAATGTTCCACACCAATGGGACGACGTCCTGCGCTTACGGCTTCATAAAGTGGGTCTTTTTCAGCCTTGGCACCAAAAATTTTGCGAAACCCTGTACGGAAACGCGAAATGGACTCTTCCCCCATCGGCACTTCACTGACGGGTTTCAGGCTAAAGGTTTTAATCTGATCTAACGTGCGTTGGCTGACCGGATCAAAAGTGCGGATACCTGCGACTTCATCCCATTCCAGATCAAGGCGCAAGGGCTCTTCGCGCCCCGGTGCAAACACATCTACGATATCACCACGCACGGCATATTCACCCGGTTCCATCACCGTTTCGCTGCGTTGATAGCCATTATTTTCTAAAAATGAAACCAAGGCCTCGCGACGTACTTCCTCACCGATCTTGGCAGTAAAGACGGCCCCTTCAAAACTTTTGCGCGGCGGTACTTTTTGTAAAATGGCCGAAACCGTCGTCAAGATGATACGTGACTTTTTGCCACGACTCACCATAGATGTCAGCGCATCAACACGTTGTCCCACGATTTCCGGGTGCGGTGAAACACGGTCATAAGGCAAACAATCCCAAGCCGGAAACTGGATTACTTCAAGATCAGGATAGAAAAAAGAAACCGCCTGTGCAGTGCGTACCATTTTGGCATCATCTACTGTCACATACAGTAAATCACCATGTTGCTTGGCAAGATAGCCAAGAACAATGCTGTCATATCCATCCGGTACGCCCGAATAGGTTAATTTACCCGCTGTGGGCAATGCACGTAGTGAAAGTTTCATTAGACCTGAACGTATTCCTGACATTCGCGCAATTTGGTTAAAACGCTGTTGTCATATTGTGTAGGCACGTCTTGCTTACCTGTTACCCATTTAAAGATATCCAGATCGTTTTCTTCCAAAAGCGCTTCAAATTGCCCAACTTCTTCTTCACTAAGCTGATCAAGGTAACGTTCGGCAAAACGGGCGAAAATCACGTCATTTTCGTGCATGCCCATGTATTTGCATTTGTGATGTAAACGCTTAAGACGGCCTTCCATTACGATTTCCTTCGAACACCATTTGCCAGATGAAAAAATTTGCTTAGGATATAGCGATCTTTTCACCCCTTGTCATGGCATAAAGTATGCGCCCCGAAATTCTTTTCCCGCTCTTCAGAGCGATTACTGCCCTTGCTGGCGTTGGTCCACGTATTTCCAAATTGCTGGAAAAGCTGACCGGGCCTCATATCGTTGATGTCCTGTGGCACCTGCCATCATCTTTTGTTGATCGGCGCTTTGCCCCTAAAATCAGCGAAGCACCGGATCATAGCGTTGTGACCTTGGATGTGACCGTGATGAAACATCACCCCACACGCAACCGCCGCGCACCATACAAGGTCACATGCTTTGATGAAACGGGTGTAATGGATCTGGTCTTTTTTAACGCCCGTGGCGACTATCTGGAAAAGCAACTCCCCGAAGGGGCCACCCGAATCGTTAGTGGCACGGTAGAACGCTTTAACGGCGTCCTACAAATGACCCATCCTGACCGCATGGGCACAGAAGACGAACGCGCGGAAATTCAAACGGTTGATCCGGTCTACCCCCTGACCGCAGGCATTACCAACAAGCTGATGGGCAAGACCGTGCGCGGTGCATTGGAAAAGACAGAAGCTCTACCAGAATGGTTAGACCCTGCCTATAAAACCAAAAAGAAATGGCCGGACTGGCAAGATGCCTTGAAAGCCGCCCATACCCCGCAAGAAGAAAGCGACCTCTACGCAGACAGTCCACCACGCGAACGCCTCGCTTATGATGAACTCTTAGCCAACCAGTTGGCTTTGGCCTTGGTGCGTCGTACCGTCAGGCGCGCGGCTGGTCGTCCGATTGTGGGCGATGGGCATTTGCGCAATAAAATTCGTGCTGCCCTGCCCTTTCAATTAACCGGATCACAGGAAGAAGCCTTAAAAGAAATCGAAGAAGATATGGCGCAACCCTTGCGCATGTTACGCCTATTGCAAGGCGATGTAGGCAGCGGTAAAACCGTTGTTGCCTTACTGACAGCACTGACCGCGATTGAAGCAGGCATGCAAGCCGTCATCATGGCCCCGACAGAGATTTTAGCCCGTCAGCATATGGAAACCATTGAACCGCTGTTACAAGGTACCGGCATTACCCCCACCATTTTAACCGGACGCAATAAGGGTAAAAAACGCACAGCCATTCTTGACCAAATCAAAAGCGGGGAAGCCCAGCTTGCCATCGGCACCCATGCGCTATTTCAAGAAGATGTGGACTTCCACAACCTCGGCCTTGCCGTGATTGATGAACAACACCGCTTTGGGGTCCATCAACGCCTTGCCTTGGCGGGGAAAGGACAGCATGTGGACGTGCTGGTCATGACTGCAACACCTATCCCACGCACCTTGATGCTAACCGCATACGGCGATATGGATGTGTCGCGCCTTCGTGAAAAACCCGCAGGACGCAAACCTGTTGATACACGGGTCATGGCGCTTAATAAACTTGAAGAGGTCGCCCATAGCATTGGCCGTATGGTACAAAAAGGGGCGCGTATTTACTGGGTTTGCCCCTTAGTGGAAGAATCAGACAAGCTTGAAATCGCAGCGGCTGAAGAACGCTTTGACCACCTTAAAAGCCTGTATGGGGACCGTGTGGGGCTGGTCCATGGCAAAATGAAAGCCACGGACAAAGACACTGTCATGGCCGCTTTTGTCAGTGGCGAAATCGATATTCTGGTTGCGACCACGGTGATTGAGGTTGGCGTCAATGTGCCTGAAGCCACGGTGATGATTGTTGAACATGCTGAACGCTTTGGCCTTGCCCAATTGCACCAGCTGCGCGGACGCATCGGTCGGGGCATGGATGCATCAACCTGTTTGTTATTATACGGTGCCCCGCTATCGGAAAACGGGCAAGCCCGCCTTAAAATCATGCGCGAAACCGAAGACGGCTTTATCATCGCTGAAGAAGATTTACGCCTGCGCGGTGCGGGCGAAGTTTTGGGCACACGCCAAAGCGGTTTGCCCGAATTCAAGCTTGCTCAACTGCCCGCCCATGAAGAGCTTTTAGCCGCCGCACGCGATGATGTGAAATTGATCTTGGATAAAGACCCTGAACTCCAATCTGAACGCGGCACGGCCTTGCGCACCCTGCTTTATCTCTTTGAAGAAGATGCTACGGTTGGTTATTTAAGATCGGGCTGAAGCTCACTCTTCTTCTTTTCTTTCTATAGGCTCTGGATGTTTGGAACGCAAAACAGGTGTCCCGTCTTTTTCTCGCAAGATATCGACATCTTCATATGTTTTAGATGAAGTTTGCGGTTTATTCTGCTCTTCCAATGAACGCGTATCCGGTGGGGTAACAATCCCGCCAGAAATAACCATTTTAACCGCTTGTTCCACCGTCATGTTCAACGTTATCAATTCGCTTTTAGGGACAAACAACAAGAAACCAGATGTCGGGTTAGGTGTGGTCGGCAAAAAGATATTCACACAGGTTTCTTCTGTTAGATTTTGAACTTCACCTTTTGTGGTGCCCGACACAAAGCCGATCGCCCAAATCCCACGTCGGGGATATTCAATCAAAACAGCTTCACGAAAAGCTTGGGATTTTTGCGCTAAGACAGTTTCAAAGATTTGTTTCACCGCACTGTAAATGCCGCTCACAACCGGCATGCGTGCCATGATATTTTCACTGATTTTGACCAGCAGCTTACCCAAGAACCCGGCGGTTAACATACCGACAAGGATCAACAGAACAACAACGATCAATAATCCAAAGCCCGGCAAACTGAAGGGCAGATAATTTTCCGGATTGTAATCGTGCGGAATTAACGGCGTCACTTTTTGATCGACAAAATCAATAAAAAGCCATGTGACAAGAATCGTAATGGATATGGGCGCAGTGACCAAAATACCCGTTAGAAAATAGGCACGTAGACGTCCAGCAACCGTCAGCCCTTTTGGGGTAGAGTTATCCGGTTCTGTATTTTCTTCTTCAGTCATTTAGAATATCCTATTTTCAAAAACGCGATGCATATGCGTTGCCAAGCATGGTATAGTTTTTAAAGAAAATTAAAAAGAACGAAATGATAGAACAATGAAAAATTGGATAATCCAGTATGTCTATGCAACCGATAAGAACGAACAAGGCATATCTATATTAGAAATTACGGCAGAAAATGAAGAAGAGGCTAAAAAGATAGCGGCAGAAAAAGCCGTTGCGCCTGAATATATTTTTACTGTGCATGAACAATCTGATGACCAATATCTTGGTATGGTTAAAAATCAGGCCAATATCATGCTGGGCAAAGGTGATGTGATTGATATAGAGGAAATCTAGCTTTTATATTTAGCGAGTTCCTGCCCCATGCGACGGATGTTTTTAACAAAAATGTTAATCAAACCGCGCACAAACGGATCAGCCTTGGCAATTTTGCTTTCAAAAACATCACGGGTAATCACAACAAGTGTGGTTTGCTGCACTGCACGTGCGGCCGCCATACGTGGTGAATTATCGATCAGAGCCATCTCACCAAAAATACCACCCTTGTTAATTGTACCTAAGACAACCTCTTTGCCATCAATCATTTTAAAGATTTCTACCATGCCACGCTCAATAATATAGGCACGATCCCCCGGTTCGCCTTCTTTAAATACTTTATCGCCTGCATAAACGACTTTCCGATCAATAAACCGTTTTGCCGCCTGTCCATGTTGCGCCATTCAGAAACCTTTCCAGATCAAACCTCTAATAGATAATATTAATCATATATATTTTTTAATCAATCTAGTCTAATAGGATTCCGTTAAATTTTTTCTAAGCAGGCAATAAAATGCGAGAATATCCAACGCGCCCTTGGGTGGGCATTGGAGTCGTGGTCCATAAAAATCAGGATATACTCCTGATTAAACGTGCAAAACATCCGAACAAAGGGATGTGGAGCCTGCCCGGTGGCGCCCAAAATATTGGTGAAACTATTTTTGCAGGTGCCCAGCGTGAAGTGTTAGAAGAAACCTGTATTGAGACAAAAGACCATACTTTAATTGATTTTGTCGACTCAATTACCTATGACGACAATGGCAAGATTGAATACCATTATACCCTGATTGAAGTTTCCTGCCTTTATAAAAGTGGCCAACTGAACGCTCAAGACGATGCATCAGACGCCCGGTGGGTGGCCTATCGCGATCTCGCAGATTATGACCTCCCCGCCAAAACACATGAAATTATAAAACGAGCTTATCTTTCGCGGAAAGATTCGTTCATGGATGAATAAACAGGTTTCAACAGATATTGCAGCAAGGTCTTTTTACCCGTTGTCACATCTGCCTGAACAGTCATACCGGGCATGATACGGTTATTTTCAGGGTCATAGCCCACATAACTGCGATCTAAAGAAATTGTCCCTTTGTAATAAGGTTCTTCCTTTTCATTCATAAAAGTTGTCGCTGAGATTGACGTCAATTCACCTGTAATACCGCCATATCGACCATAATCAAAACTTGTGACTTTTACTTTAACAGGTTGCCCGACACGCATATGCCCCACATCACGTGTGGTGATCTTGGTTTCTACGATCAATTCTTTGTCGAGAGGTACAATTTCAGTAATAGTTGCCCCCGGTGCCAACACACCGCCGACAGTCGTTGCCTGTAATCCTTTGATAATTCCACGCACCGGGGCACGAACTTCAAGGCGTTTCACACGGTCATCCAGCTTGGCAAGGGCTTCTCTAACTTGTGCCAGTTCAGACGTCACCGTCCCCATCTCTTTTAAAGCTTCTTCTTTCGCTTTAGCGATGTCTTGATTTAAACGATTTTGCGCTTCTTCATAGGCTTCCTGCGCTTTTAATCGTTCTTGAATGATTTTATTCACATCACCGCGTGCCGTGTTGGCTTCACGTTTCAAGTTCAAATACACCACTTTTGATGTTAAGCCTTGTTTATAAAGCTTTTCACGCATACGCATTTCATCTTCAACAATGCTCATATGTTGACGCAAGGTTGCTTCTTGTTCGTCCAACACATCAAGTTGCGTGCGAGTTTGTTCAATTTGACTGATCAAAACGTCACGGTTGGTACTTTGTGAACCAGTCTGAACTTTATAAATAGATTCCTGATCCTGGACCATATTGGCATATTCTTTACCGACAATGGAAAAGTCAGGCTGACGGTCCATCCCAACGGCACGGAGACGTTCGGCTTTCAGCAAAAGGCTTGCCCGGCGCGCTTGCATTTGTGCGCGTTCTGAATAAGCGGCAGCCGGATCCAAACGCACCAACACATCACCAGCTTCAACGATCTGACCTTCTTGTACAAGTATCTCTGAAAGAATACCGCCTTCAAGATGTTGCACACGTTGAACTTGACTTGAAGGAACCACTTCTCCAAAGGATACGGAGACTTCATCAACTTCGGTAAAATATGACCATAAAATGAACGCTATAATAACCGCCCCTACGGTGAACATGCCGACACGGATCAGAGAGGAACTACCAGCCTCTTCCAATACAACAGATTGAGCAAGATAGCGTGTTTGCCGAGAACCAATTTTAAACTGGACCGGGTGCAAAGGCTTACCTTGCGCCTCTGTTTTTGCAATCTCTTTACCACTCATAAGAAATCCTTCGGTAAGTGGGGTTTAACTTCATCCGTTGGACCGTACATTTTCATGTGACCGTTTTCCAACCATAGTATTTTATCAGCGATTTTAAGATGACTTGGTCTGTGTGTTACAATAAAAGAACACACATCTTCTTCTTTTAAATCGCTTACTGTTTTCATAAAGGCTTGATCATCTTCAAAGTCAAGGCCGTTGCCCGGTTCATCGAACAGCATAATTTTAGGTTTCTTGATGAAACAACGCGCCAAATTAAGTCTTTGTTGAAAACTCGTCGGCAATTGTCCACCAGTACCTTCTCCAATTCGGGTCCAGAAACCTTTAGGCAAAGCCTCAATATCATCTAATAAGTTAGCCATTTTACATGCATTCGCAATATCTTCATCAGATGCTGCCGGATTTGCCAAACGCAAGTTCTGTGCAATCGTACCATAAAAGAACTGATTTGTTTGCGGCGCATAGCCGATCATTTGGCGTAACTCAATAGGATCCAACTGGCGAATATCCGTCATATCAAGGCGAATACTACCAGCTTGTGGGATATACATGCCTAACAACAATTTCAATACTGTTGATTTCCCAGAACCGTTACCGCCGACCAAAGCAATAACCTCTCCTGGTTTTACATCAAAATTAACACCAACAAGTGCGGGGTCAGCTTCCGGGGAATAACGTAATGAGACACGACCAAACTCAATAAATCCTTTAATTTTCCGATTTGAGTTCACGACATTGTCACGATGTTCAGAATTAATATTCATCAAATTGTTGATTTGAGTGATTGATGCACGGACCTGCGCCACACGGGTTAAAGAAACAAAACCTGACTGTAAAGGACCAAGCACACGCCAAACCAAAATCATGGAAGCAACAAGCCCACCGATGGTCATATCACCGTTAAATACGCGAAACACACCAGTTGCAATCGTTGCCACACCGGACGAGATCATAAGAACATGCGAAATCGTGGTTAAGTAGGATGTAACTTGTGCCGACTTAAAACTCGCCATCGATGCTTGAGCTGATAATTCGCGATAACGGCTCAACCATTTTTCTTCTGCATTAGAATATTTAATCGCCCGCATTGACGAAATTGTCTCAATAACCAATTCTTGTCGCTTAGAACCAAAACGCGCTGTGGCACCAATCGCATCACGCACAATGGGGCCAAAGGCAAGTGCGACCAACCAAAACAGGACAAGCATTAATAGCGGGACGAAGGCAACCGGACCGCCCAGAATAAAAATCACAATAATGAAAATAAATGAAAACGGGACTTCAAATAAAACAACCGCCATAGGGCCGGTGAAGAATTCCCGAATAGATTCAAAGTCTTTAATACGCGCCACTTGCGCACCGATTGTTGCACGTTCGGTAAATGCCGGTGGCAAAAACATAATCCGTTTAAACACTTCGTTCCCGACAATGTTATCAATTCTCGCCCCGACATAAGCAAAGATCATTGTCCGGATCTTGCGTAAAACCATATCGCAAATAAGCGCAATCGACACCCCTATTCCAAAATACACAAGGGTTGTTAAAGAACCTGTGGCAACAACTTTATCGTATACAGCCATCACAAACAAAGGCGTTGCCAGCGCCAGTAAATTCAAAAGCAGCGTTAAAGCAAGGATTTGATACACGAGCCCACGAAAGCGCTCCATGATCATCCAGAACCAACCGATTTTTTGCTGTACGAACTTTTGTTCTTCCACATCCACGGAACTGAAAAAATAAGCTGTCCCTTTGACGACCATTTCGTCGCCAGTCAAGGTTTGGTAATCTCCTGTCCCGCCATTGAAAATGCGCAATCCATAATCACTTCTGGCAATCGGAATCAACGCGGGGGTTTTATCCGGTACAAACAAACACGGCATCAGACGCGGATCAATTTTATGTAATTCTATACGTTCTGGACGACTTGAGAACTGCAAGTTCGCCATGACATTGCGAAAACCCGTTAAGTCGAGTTCATCAGCAAAGTGTGGCATAGCTTCTGCAATGTTTCGTTCTTGTCCACGCCAGTTAAGTGACTGTAATAAAATCTCTAAACAAGCCGCAAAATCTGAAATTTCACGCAAGTTCGCCAACAAAGGTGATTTCTGAATTGCTAACGCTGTCGGTGACAATGGCTTTTGTTCTGCCGGTACAGATTTAATTTCGATTTTACCCAAGGCTTCAGCCATTTGCATCACCCTTGTCCTTATCGCTACGTTTTTTCAAAATAAAGCGTGGCTTTTGTGGCTGAGACCCATCTGTTTTCGTTGGAGGTATGATCTTAACTTTTGATTTGACCTCTTTCACTTTATCTGCCTGAGGAACTTCCGTTTTTTTAGTTTTTTCCGCTTGTGGTGGCGCAGCCGTCGTCACAGGTTTTTGTGCAACATTATCAGACTGCTGTCTTAATCCCTCTTGCTGTGCAACTGTCTTAGGTTGTTGTATTGGCTGCGGCTGTTGAGATTGCGGTTGCGCAGGTTGAGACACCTGTTTAACAGCCCCATCTGCAGTTTGTGGGGGCGTGGAATTGGTATCAGGTCGGCGTGTTAAACGACCATCTTCCAAGTCATAAATTTCATCTGCCATCTTTAGCAAAGAAGGACGGTGAGACACCAGTATCAAGGTCCGTTTTCCACGTGCCTGATTCAAAAACTCTGTCAAAACACGGTCCCCTGCACTATCCATCGCGGCATTTGCTTCATCAAACAACAAAACGCTAGGGTCGTTCATTAACGCACGCGCAATTGCAACACGTTGTTTAATCCCACGAGGTAAAGCATCGTAGGCCCCGTTACCAACAGGTGTATCATAACCCAATGGCATACGCGCCACGGCCTCATCCAAACCGAGCAGACGAGCAAGTCGCAAGCCCTTATCTTCTAATTCAGGTTTAAACATCGTGAGGTTTTCAAGAATCGTCCCATTAAACAAAACACCATGTTGCGGCAAATAAGCTATTTTGCGACGTACGCTGGTTGGGTCCAATTCATTAATATTCTGGCCATTCACCAAAACTTCACCCATGCTTGTCCGCATCGCGCCCATCATCAAATAAAGAAGAGAACTTTTCCCACTGGCATTTCCACCAGAAATACCAATAATCTGACCAGGCTCTACTTTTAAATTCACGCCTTCAAATAAAGGAGGTGAATCTTCTGAAAAAGACAGACCAACATTGCGCAATTCAAGTTGTCCGTTAAACTCATGACCAATGACAGGTAATTCCCCTTGCGTCTCAGGTTGTAAGTTAAACAGCTCACGCAACTTCTCACGGGCAAGCTGAATCGACTGAAAACGTGCCCAAATGCCCACGGCACGTTGCAACGGCTGCATGGCACGACCGGACAACATGGTACAGGCTGCCAAGCCACCAACTGTCAAGTCGCCATCAATCACAAAAGTACTCCCAACACCAACAATGCCAAACATCGTCAGTTGAGAATACAATGCACCTAAGTTCATGGCAGAAGAACTATGACGTGTCACATCACGATCAGTACGCGCACATGCTTCTTGCAAACGTTCATAACGGCGCAACATTTGCGTTTCCATCGCCATGGACTTCAAGGTATGAATCCCCGTTAAAACTTCAATAATAAAGTTAAAACGCCGTTCATCAGCGATCATTCGTTCAGCAAGAGAGGCACGTAAACGCCCCCCAATGCGCCATGCATTCAAGGCAAATAATACAATCAACCCAATGGGTACAAAAACCAAGTTACCCGCCAAATAACTGACCAACATCAAAAAGACGAGAGCAAACGGCAAATCAAAGAGCGTCAAGATTGCCTGACCTGCATAAAAATCTTTCAAGGTCGATAAAGAAGATAGTCTTTCCAGATGCACCCCGGAACCTTCTTTTTCAAAATCATTCACGCTTGCGGACAGAACTCTTTCCAGCGCTGCGCAGCCTGCCATATGTTCAAAGCGTGCACCAACCCAACCACTCAAATAAGAACGACCGATTCGTAAGGCCGCCTCAAGTAAAAGAGCAATAATAATACCGCCGATCAACAAAGCGAATGTATTCAATGAATTATTCGGCAAGATGCGGTCATAAATCTGCAAAAGCGATAACGGCATTGCCAGAGACAAAAGATTAATAAATAAAGAGGCTATCAGCATGTCAAACATGCCAAAGGGTATCTTGGCACTCTTGCCAAGTTTACCTACCCAATCGACAGGTTTATTTTTCTTATTGAACATACCTGTTGTGCTTCTTTCAAATTCTAGCGGTCAAAAATAGAAACCTGTAATAATATTGACTTACAACATTTCAATCATAAAAACAATTTACATAAAATTTTATCTATTTCAATAGATACTCTCACCATCAAATTTTTATAAACGTCAGAACTTCTTGCAAGACATACGACAAATCTACATATTAAATGACAAACAAATTATTAAGTTTTGGATTTTTTTTATGTTAAACACCGTTCTCATATCAGTTTTTGCACCAGATCGCACAGGCTTGGTGGCTACAATTACAGCAACGTTATTTGATTTAGGCGCCAATTTAGCTTCAACGAATTTCAACGTCCTAGGAAACGCAGCAGAATTCACAGCCATCGCAGAGATACCATTGGACGTATCTTTCGATGATATCCAAAACGATCTGAACCAAATAGAATTACTGGAAAACGCAAAAATAACGATTTCGCCATTCGACATGAAAACAACGACTGATCCCACAGGTCAAGTCACACATAAAATTGCCGTCTCAGGCGGTGATCGCCCCGGCCTTATTGCCCGTCTCTGTGAAGTCTTTGTTCAATTTAAAGCCAATATTGTACGCATGAATGCCGAACGTGTCCCGAGCATAGCGGGAGATCAATATATCGTCAGTTTCTTCGTATGGATTCCCGAAGACACGGCACAAACCTGCCTTGCAACTATTTCCAACACAGCTGGTGGTTTAAACTTATCCTGCACATGGGAAAATATATAATCGCTAATTCCGGAAAGTCTTAACCAAAAAGAAACCCCTTAGACGTCATGATCAACAAAGCTTGCGTGGACTCTCTTTTTTTTCTAGTATCCGCGCCGCTACACTGTGATAGCATTTGGGTTTAAAGGGCAATGAATAGCAATCTCACGCGCATAGGCAAAAACTTGCCATTAAAAACTATTTTTGCAACATGCACAGCGTTGAGTGCTTTGTTGCCCCATCATGCTTCAGCACAACTCTCAATCTTGGGAGTTTTAGATACACGGGCACCCTTCCAGCCTCAACGCACAACACCTGTGATCCCAAAGCAAACAAGCTTAAAGACAGAACCTCCTCGCAACATAAAAACACAACAACCCACCCGCCCGGCTTACACTGTTCCACAGCGAGACATTTACAGTCCAAAAGCAACTTTATCCAATGCGCCAAGAATCGCTTTTTCTGCAGAAGAAATCGGAATGGATAAAGACCTGGGGGTTATTACCGCGCGCGGGAACGTTGAAATCATCCATGATGATCGTATTTTAATTGCTGACACCGTATCCTATAATCAACAAGAAAACGTCGTAACGGCCTCTGGTAATGTACAAATCATTGAACCAAACGGTAATGTCACGCTTACTGAGTATATCGAAATAAGCTCTGATCTGACTTCAGGCATAGCACAAGAAATGAGCCTGCAGCTTGCAGACCGATCAACCATATCCGCCCAAAGCGCAAGACGTACTGAAGGGCGTTATACTATTGCCAAAGATGCAACCTATGCCGTTTGCCAAAAGTGCGAGGATGACCCAGAACGGCCCCTCGCATGGAAGTTATCAGCCAAAGAAGTAAAACACGACGCAAAACAACAACGCATTGAATATTCAGATTTGTTTTTTGAAATTTATGATGTGCCGGTGATGTATTTCCCCTATTTCTCCCACCCTGACCCCACAAGAAAACGGGAAACAGGACTTCTTGCGCCGAGTTTTGGCAGCAGGGGAAGTTTGAAAAGCTTTATAGAAACACCTTTTTTCTGGAATATTTCCCCCTCTAAGGATCTCACTTTATCGCCCACCTGGTATTATAATATCGACCAAGGGCTGTTAAATGCTGAATATCGCCAATATTTAAACAACGGTGAAATGACCCTTGCTGGCAGTTTAACCTATGCCGATGGAGGCCCGGGCGCTAGATCAAGCTCTACAGAAGAGTTTCGTGGGCATATCGACAGTGATGGGCAATTCGATATCAATAATACCTGGCGTTGGGGTTTTGACATCAACCGGGCAACGGATGAGACATATATCCGAAGATATGGCATTAAAGACAATAGCGAAAACTCAAACCTGATTACGAATTTTTATACTGAAGGTTTTAGACATCGCAACTATATGAATGCCAATTTCAAGCTTTATCAAGAACAAAGAGACACCACTTCTGAAGATTTGCAAGACGGTAAAATCGAAATGCAATTCAACCATGAAAGTGAGCCTCAGAAAACAGGCGCCTATTGGAAACTCAATACCGACTTATATGGTATCAACAGAAAAAACCAAACACGATCAACCCGCCTTTTAGCTGATACGTCTTGGATGCTACCCTACACAAGTCCTTCAGGGGATATCATCACCCTAGATGCAAATCTTGTTACAGCCGGTTACTTCATTTCTAATTTCAATACGCCAAGCCAAGCCACAAGATATTCAGGCTTTCAAGGGCGTGCCGTACCGAGTCTAAGTCTGGAGTGGCGTAAACCCATTACCAAAAGCCACATGAATGGTGCCGCCAACGAAATTTTTGAACCCATCGTTAAAGTCAAAATGGCTCCAAACGTAGGCGAAAACAACAAAATCCCTAACGAAGACAGCCAGGATTTTGAATTTGATGATACCAACCTTTTCAAAACCAATCGCTTTACCGGATTTGACAAAATTGACGGCGGTCAACGGGTAGACTTTGGCGCAAAATGGGGCGTTTATGGCGCAGAAGGTGGTTATACGCAATTGTTCATCGGCCAAAGTTATAGAATGCGAGATGACGCATCCTATGACACCAATTCAGGTCACGAAGATAATATTTCAGATGTGGTCGGCCGTGTTCAAGCCAGCCCCTCAAATTTCTTAGATTTACTGTACCGCTTCCGTTTAGATAAAAACGATATGTCCTTAAACCGAAGTGAAACAGGTCTGGCAATTGGCCCGAATTCCACACGGTTTTCTGTCTCCCATTTATATGTTGAAGGAACAGGTGAAGATTCTGAATACGGGACACGTGAAGAAATCTATGGTTCATTAACCAATAAAATATCAAAATACTGGTCTTCATCTCTTGATGGTCGATACAGAATGAGCGCACCGAAAGGCAGCGTCTCTTATGGGGGAAAGATCTACTATACGGATGAATGCACCACATTCTCGTTAAACTTATCACGCTCTTTCTCAGAAGACCGGGACATTAAACCAGACGACACAATCACCTTCCGTGTTGAATTGAAAAATTTGGGTGGTTTCGATCTCTACTAAATAAAAAGGGGAAGTCAACGACCTCCCCTTTTTATTTAATCGTATTCAATCACGTCTTAATCCGTCATACGGACTTTCACATAAGACCCCGGTGCATCTTCAATTGGTTTGTATTTATCATTACCAACCGCGCGCGCATCAACTTTTCCACCGGAATGACGTGAAATCCATTTTTTCCAATCTTGCCACCATGACCCTTCGTTTTGGGTTGCCCCTTTAAACCAGTCTTCCGGATCTTTCGCCTTTTTGGTGTTGGTCCAATAGCCATACTTGCCTGAATTTTCAGGATTGATAATCCCCGCAATATGGCCCGACCCGCCGAGGACAAACTTCACCGGCCCACTCACATTTTGTGTCAATTCATAGGTCGATTTCCACGGCGCAATATGGTCGTCATGGGTTGAGATCATATAAAGTGGGGTGTTGATTTTACGCAAATCAATCGGTACATCATTCAAGCTAATGCCATTGGGTTCTGACAATTTGTTTTCCAGATACATTTGACGTAAATAGAACTTATGCATCATAGCTGGCATACGTGTCGGGTCTGAATTCCAATAAAGCAAATCAAACGGGAACGGCTCTTTACCAAGCAAGTAGTTGCTGACAAAGAAAGACCATACCAAATCGTTTGCCCGCAACAGGTTAAAGACCTGCGACATTTCAGATCCTTCAAGATAGCCCAAACGCTCCATATGGGCATCCAAAAGTTCCATTTGTTCTTCATCGATAAAGACGCGCAATTCACCAACATCTTTAAAGTCCGTCAAGGTCGTAAACAAAGTTGCCGATTTGACTTTGTCAGCCTGCCCTGTTGAAGCCAGATAAGCCAGCGTACAAGAGGTCAAAGTCCCACCAATGCAATAACCAGCCAAGTTCACCTGCTCAGCACCTGTTAAATCGCGAATCACATCAATAGCCGTCAGCGGTCCTTCCTGCATGTAGCAAGAAAAATCTTTATGGGCCAGTTTTTCATCGGGATTGACCCATGAAATGACAAACACAGTATGACCTTGATCAACGGCCCATTTAATTAAAGAGTTTTTCGGCTGCAAGTCCAAAACGTAAAACTTATTGATCCATGGTGGCACAATCAACAACGGGTTTTTATTCACTTTTTCCGTTGTCGGTTCATATTGGATCAATTGAATCAGGCTATTTTGGTAAATAACCTTCCCCGGTGTAGAAGCAATATTTTTACCCAATTCAAAGGCATTGACATCCGTCATGGAAACCCGCAGCTTCCCTTTGCCTTCTTCCAGATCATCCAGAAAATGTTGAAACCCTTTCAACAGGCTTTGGCCCTGAGTTTCGACCGCCTCTTTTATCACCGTCGGGTTTGTGGCAACAAAATTACTGGGAGCTAACGACTGCACAAAATTACGTGTGTAAAAATCCACTTTGGCCTGTGTATCAGCATCAACACCTTTA
>JABXIC010000061.1 GCA_013373265.1 Methylocystaceae bacterium
AAAGACCATATGTTCCTGCATCTTGATCACCTTGATCCTGCCATTCTGGCAGAGCGCCTGCCGGGCATTTCGGAATCCGCGAAGGTATTTGCGGGTGTGGACGTGACCAAAGAGCCCATCCCGATTATCCCAACGGTTCACTACAACATGGGCGGTATTCCGACCAACTATCATGGCGAAGTGATCCGTCCGACCAAAGATGACCCGGATGCGGTTTGCGAAGGTTTGATGGCCATCGGTGAATGTGCATCTGCTTCTGTACACGGTGCAAACCGTCTGGGGACAAACTCACTTCTCGATATCGTGGTCTTCGGTCGTGCAGCGGCGATCCGTTGTGCTGAAACTATGAAATCCGGTGAAAGCCATATTGCCTTGTCTGAAGATTACACAGACAGAATTCTGGATCGTTTTGATCGTCTGCGCAATGCAAACGGTGACCACAAAACGGCTGACGTTCGCCTTGAAATGCAAAAAGTCATGCAAAACCATGCGGCCGTCTTCAGAACTTCAGAAGTTTTGGCAGAAGGTGTTGAGAAACTGTTTGAAACTTCCAAAAAACTGGACAGCCTCAATGTTTCTGACCGTTCAATGATCTGGAACTCAGACCTCGTTGAAACGCTTGAGCTTGAAAATCTAATGGCTTGTGCGAAAGCAACTATCGTTTCAGCTGATGCGCGTAAAGAATCCCGTGGTGCACATGCCCATGAAGATTTCCCCAACCGCGATGACGAAGTTTGGATGAAACACTCACTGGCTTACGTTAAAGAAGACGGATCTGTGGAACTTGACTACCGTCCGGTTCACACATGGACCCTGACTGACGAAGTTGAGTACATTGTTCCTAAAGAACGTGTCTACTAAGGAGAAGAGCTAATGGTTGAATTCAGTCTCCCGCCGGGCTCTGATCCGGTTGAAGGTAAAACTTTCAAAGCACCAAGCGGTGCCAAGAATGTAAAAGCGTTTAAGATCTACCGTTATGACCCGGACTCCGGCAATAACCCGCAGATCGACACGTTTGAAGTTGATCTTGATGAATGTGGCCCGATGATTCTGGACGCGTTGATCAAAATCAAGAATGAAGTCGACACCACTTTGACGTTCCGTCGTTCTTGTCGTGAAGGGATTTGCGGATCTTGTGCGATGAACATCGATGGCACCAATACACTGGCGTGTCTCAAGCCGATTGCGGAAGTTAAGGGTGATTGCTACATCTATCCGTTGCCGCACATGCCGGTCATCAAAGATTTGGTCCCTGACCTGAACCTGCCTTATGCGCAACTTCGTTCTATCGAACCCTGGATGCAAGCTGACACACCAGCCCCATCCAACGAAGAACGTCTGCAAAGCATTGAAGAACGTGAAAAGCTGGATGGCCTTTGGGAATGTATCTTGTGCTTCTCTTGCCAGACATCTTGCCCGAGCTATTGGTGGAATGCCGATAAATACCTCGGCCCGGCTGTTTTGTTGCAAGCTTATCGCTGGATTGCAGACTCACGTGATGAAGCGACGGGTAAACGTCTGGATTATTTGGACGATCCGTTCAAAGTCTATCGTTGCCACACCATCATGAACTGCACCAACACATGCCCGAAAGGTCTAAACCCGGGTAAAGCAATTGCAGAAATCAAAAAATTACAGTTTGAACGTCAATAAACAATATTCAAACTGAAACAGAAAAAAGGAGTAGAAAGAAATTTCTACTCCTTTTTTTATACTCTCCACAGACAACCACTTAAAGTAAACTTGAAACTGTAAGTTAAATTAGTATGACTCAAATATGCATTGTAAAAATCCTGCCTTTATGGCACTGATACATCCGTATAAGGAGAACATAATTAATAATATTCTATACTGGAGGGAAACCAATGTCGTTTTTTGGGAAAACTAAACCAAAAATTCAAGAAATAGAGGCCATCCCAGAGTCTCAGAACGAAAAAGAATTTTGTGCACTTTCATTGGCCATGCAACAAATCGATGCGATCTTAGAACATAAATATGCTGATGTGCCGGAAGGTCAGGATGAACTGACTAAAAAAATTAAACAACTAGCAGATGAAAATAAAAACCGCACAGAAAGCCAATTGCTCCGCTCCGTTGACTTATCTATTGCAAACAACTCTACAGTGATTTCCGTTGCCCATTCGGCACGCTGCCTGAATGAATTAAATGAAATTTCACAGGCTCTGGCCTCTGCCATGGAAGAAATGTCCTCTTCCATCAGTGAGATTTCCCACAGCACCCACAACAGTTCCAGCGAAGCCCAGCATCTGCAAGAAATTGTCCAACAAAGTATGGAAGGCTCTCAAGAAGCCATCCACGCCATCAATGCCATTTCATCATCTGTCACAGAAGCCGTTGAGAAACTCACCGATCTAGCAGACGCATCAACACAAATTGGCGAGGTGGTCGGTTTGATCAACAATATTGCATCACAAACCAATTTGCTGGCCCTGAACGCCACCATCGAAGCGGCACGCGCCGGTGAAGCAGGTAAAGGATTTGCGGTTGTTGCCTCTGAAGTAAAAAACCTTGCCAACCAAACCGAACGCGCCACCACCGACATTAATGAACGCATTGAACGCCTGACCTATGAAATGGATGCCATCACCAAATCCATGGCAGAAGGGGCAGAAGCCGTAGATAACGGACAACAGATCATCACCTCTACCCTAAAAAATATGGAAGAAATTGATCGCGGCGTCATTCGCGTCAATGCCGATATGCAAGAAGTTGCCTCTGCCTTACAACAACAACAAAGCGTGACACAAGAAACCACCAGCCATGCCGCCCATATTGCAGAAATGTCCACAGAAAGTGTCGAGTCCAATAACAATGTTCTCGATGAAATGGATCAAACTGAAAATCTGATCACCGACCAAATGGATGACCTGATGAAAAATGATCTGGCAACACGCGACCTTATTCGCGCCAAAGCTGACCATATGATCTGGCGTAAGAAATTGGCCGATATGTTGTTGGAACGTGCAAAACTTAACCCTGAAGAACTATCTGACCATATGAACTGTCGCTTGGGCAAATGGTATTTTGGTGATCAAGATGCAACTATCAAAGCACACCCCGCCTTCCAAGCCATGAATACCCCGCATGAAAAAGTCCACGCATTAGGCATTGAAGCCGTGCGTGCTTTCAACAACCACAACTTAGACAAGGCCATAGAATTGGTTGAACAAGTTGAAGAACCTTCCAAAGATGTACAAAAATATTTGGATGAATTGATTGAATTTGTTCGCACAAACCTTTAAGTTGTTAAAAAAAATAATTAGAAATTGCGCGCTACATCTCGTCTGCGCGCTTTTTTTTATCTTGTTAATGGGTCGTTTACTTATTTCTGTAATAGTGGGATATAACGAATTGGAACTTGAAAGGTCTTCCACATGTTTTTAAAACCAAAAAGAGCTATTGTACGTCGCAACCGTTCAATTCACGGTGACATCAAAGGCCATGGTGAACTGGACCTGCACGGCAATGTTGAAGGCACCATTGAAGTCGATAACCTGATCATCGGGCGCAAAGGCGTCCTGACAGGCAATGTTATTGCCGAAACTGTGCGTATCATGGGTTTCGTTAAAGGCAACATTCAAGCGCGTCAAGTTATCGTAGAAAAAGGGGCTCATGTAGAAGGTGAACTGTCCTATGAACAGCTTTCCGTCGCCTCAAAAGCAGACTTGGCCGCCAAACTCATGCCGCGTCCCTTGCTTAAATTATGGCAAGAGCGCAAACCGATTGAACAAGTTTTGGCGGGCATTAAAACCGCAGCCTGATTAACCGTTTAGATACGCTTACAGATTTAAAATGCGCCGCTATGTTTGGCGCATTTTTTGTTGCAGGAATGAAAATCCAAGCAGATAAACTGTTGCTGCACCAAAAGACACCAAAGTTCCCAACAACAATCCCAAATCCACCAAATACAGGGCATACACCACACCAAAGGTGATCATCGCCCCCAATCCGGTGGGAAAATGTTTAATAATCGTCAAAACCGGGGCTGGCCCATAGGTAAAATGAATAATCACCACCATGGGAAAGACCGTGGACGGAAAACTTGCCAACACGCCCGCCATTTCCGGCCCCATTTGATCTGCCAATCCTGTAATACTAAGCACGACAAAACAGGCCATGGCCGCGCGCACAAAGGTCACCCAGAAACTTAAACGCACGGCCGTCAATATCTTCATATCGCCAAAGCGTTTAAAAGCAAACAAACATAGCGCGATGACAATCACGATAAAGATCAACGCCCCGACCAAATCAAAATCAAGCTTACTTAACGGGATCGCCACAACAAAAAAGGCGGCCAAAGCACTGAGACTAGGCAGAATAAAACTGCTGGCCGGGCGCAAAGTCAGCACCAGCCCATAGGCAGCAAAGACCGCCAGGTTGGCCGTCAACCCGGCCAAGGTGTGAACCGCACTTTGTGCGGCAAAGTCTGTACCTTCTTGATAACCAATGAAAATCAGCACGATTGCCGTTCCCAATGGATACCCACCCAACAATCCCGCCCAACGCGGACTGACCCGTTCTGCCACAACAGACAGACCAAGCACGATGGTGATCGTCACCAGAGTTTTAATCAAGATAAGGGACATGGGGTGTGATTAACTTTTCTTACAAGCCTAGACTACGCAAGATATACACACTTACTATGCCAACACAAACGCCTAAAAAATATCGTCCTGTTTTCAAGGTAATCACAATAGTCACCAAAGACGCCAGTGTTTCCGCTAATCCCGTGGCAAAAGCGACCGGGGCAACAATAGACATCAACACCCCACCGGGCAATATTTCCAAAGCTGCCAACATGCGCCCTTCCGGCGTCCAAAACCCGCTCAGCCAATAGCCCGACACCCGCGCAAAATATGTTGCGGCCCCCATGGCGATAAAAATCAAAAGGACATTCATATCCAGATCAAACATGGACCGCGTCCTCCCTCTCTTGATACTGCATCGCGCGCACAACCATAGCAGAAATCGCCCCACATAGGATATACCATGGCCCGTCAATCAGTTTATAAGCGAGAACCGCAACCACTGCCGCTATGAGCCATGGCAGCAGGGATATCTTGCACCCTTCCCAAAAGCCACACAACAAGGTGAGAAAAACCGCCGTACCGGCAAAATCAATACCATAGGTCGTCGGGTCTTCCATCACCGTCCCGATCATGGCCCCGCTATAAGAACTGATCGCCCAAACCAGAAACAATGTCAGCCCCGCCCCCAGAAAAAAGGACAGGCTTAAGGCTTTCTCACTTCTGCGTTGCATGCAGATGGCCCAGACTTCATCCGTCATAAAATGCAGGACAAAATATGTGGCAAAAGATTTACGCGCGCGCAAAGCAGGCGCAATGGAAATACTCATGAGAACCAGACGCAGATTTACCATCACGACAATGCCAACCAAAGTCAGAGGTGAGATGGTATCCGACCAGATGTCCACCGCGATAAATTGTGCCGCCCCGGCAAAAACGGTCATGCCCATCAAGACAATCTCCAATGGGCTAAAACCTTTTTGCACCGCCAAGGCCCCCAGCGCCATCCCAAAAGGAATGCAGCTCAGGGCAATGGGCATGATACGCAAAGCGCCCAATTGAAAATCATTTGTGTGGTTTGCCGTGTCACTCAACGCTGTCATTTGTCCTTCCTTTTTTAACTCTATGCGCAATATGGAAGGAAAGTCATCATTGGTCTTGGATAAAAGTGACTTATGAAAAGTTGGCCCCTTCATGTTTCAATAGCCATTCTTTGCGCGCCAATCCACCTGCATATCCAGTGAGTTTACCGTTAGAACCAATCACACGGTGACAGGGATAAATCAAAGAAATGGGATTAAGCGCATTGGCCCGCGCCACCGCACGCACCGCTTTTGGATTACCCAATCTCATGGCCAAATCACGATAGCTTTGTGTTTGACCCACTGGTATGGATTGCAACGCCAACCAAACACGGCGTTGAAAGTCCGTCCCGCCCAAATCGCATTTAATTTTATCAAGGGCGGTAAAATCCCCCGCCATATAAGCCATAATATGGCGCTTAATGTACTGTGATTCACCACGCAACAATTCAAATTTCTTATAACGTCTAGACAACAAACGGGTCTGACGATCCCCTTGATCGGGAAAATCCAGATGCAACAGGGTTTCATCCCCATCAAACACAATGGACAAAGGTCCACATGGTGTCTCAAAGACCTCTTCATACAAGGTGATCATCCATACACTCTCCATAAATACATCGCCCCATAGGCCCGCCAGGGGCGCCAGTTTTCTGCGCGGGCTTTCAAGTCATCCTTGGTGGCAGGCAATCCCAGTTTTTCCAACCCACGGATCAAACCTAGATCATCCACCGGGTACACATCCGGTTCACCAAAGCTGCGCATCACAATGTAGTGGGCCGTCCAGGGACCAATGCCGGGTAAAGCGCACAACTCTTTAAGGGTATCTTCAATGGGTTTGGCTTTGTCCAAGCCTGACCAGCTTTGGGCCAGACTTTTCAGCGTGGCAATACGCCGTCCGGTTAAGCCCAAGCCGTCCATATTCATTTCCAGAATATTTTGAGGGGAAGGGAACAACCCGGTGCCGACGCGCGCCACCAAACGGGTGCAAATGGTGCGTGCGCCCTTGACGCTGATTTGCTGACCAATCACAGCGCGTACAGCAATTTCAAACCCATCCCAGGCCCCGGGCAAACGCAAACCGGGGTGGTCATCAATCAACGGCTTTAAAGCCGGATCAGCCTTCAAATCATGGGCAATGGCTTGCGGGTCTGCATCCACATCAAACATACGTCTGATTTTGCGTGAAATCGTTTGTAGATGTGCAGTAGGGATGGCGCGAATGTGGCAGCATAATCTGTTTTTATCGGCTTCATGGTGCACAGAAATTTCACCCACATGCCCGTCGATCATGATGCGACGATGATAACGCCCGTCCGCGACCCATTCCACCGGATCAATGGCACGCATTTCAAAAAAATCTAATAACCCATCCCAATCATAAGGAGGACGATACGTAAATCGCAAGGTAATCGCATCACACGCATGGGGGGATGCCTGTATCCCTTTACGTTCATGAGACGGGGCAAAACCAAAGGATTTTTTATAAGCATCATTAAAACGACGCAGACTGTTAAAGCCAGAAGCATGGGCGATCTCAATCACGGGTGCATCTGTCTGCTTCAGCAACCGCTTGGCAAACATCAAACGCCGTGTTTGCGCAATTTGTTTTGGTGAGGCCCCCAGATATGTCTGAAACAAACGGCGCAAATGACGTTCTCCTACCCCAAGGCGATCACATAAAGTCGCAACCGACTGGCCGTCATCCAAGGCCCCTTCTTCAATCAAACGCACGGCCCGACGCACCGTCGCTTCTGTCCCCAACCACGCCGGACTGGCTGGTGCACTTTCAGGGCGACACCGCAGGCATGGGCGAAACCCAGCGCTCAACGCTGCACTGGCCGTAGGATAAAAGGTGCAGTTTTCCAGCTTCGGTGTCGAAGCTGGACAGACCGGACGACAAAAAATCCCGGTTGAAGAAACAGCGGTAAAAAACCGACCGTCAAACCGAGCATCGCGCGTCTTTAGCGCCTGATAGCATATGTCATGTTCAAGTTTCATAAGGAGAGTATACAACAAAGACGTCTCTACACTCGCCATTTTCGGACATGAACGTCACGTTCCAAATTGGCTGCGATACTGTCCCGGCGTGATACCGTGATATTTCTTAAACACCCGATTCAGATGGCTCTGATCATAAAACCCGCAATCAATCGCCACATCGATCACCTGTTCACCTCTTGCCAATTTATTCTTGGCGACCTGCACACGGCGCATGGTTTGATAGGCATGCGGAGTCAGGCCTACTTCTTTCTTAAAAGCACGGATCATATAATGACGGTTTAATTGAGTCAGGGCCGCCAGATCATCAAGACCAACGTCATCCTGATAAACATCATCCAGATACTGCCGGGCCAAAGCAATGGGGCCCCCTTCACGCCCTACCGCACGTAAATTATATTTTTTATCGCTATGGTTTGCCACCATCTCGCTAAAAACTTGGGTAAAGGCGCTGTCTTGTTCCAAACTGTCATGGGCTTGATCCAAAACAGTATGCAACCCCAAAAGGCGTTGCGCCATCTGGTCATCGTGATAAATCACATCGCTAAAAAAGGGCAGGTTGTCTTTGCCCGTCAAGTCACGATAAATATCTGCCATCAAATCAATAGACGGATACATCATACGATAAACAAAACCGCCGCTGGATTTTTCCGGGTAGCCGTCATGGGCTTCATGGGGGTCAAGGGCAGCGATACTGCCTGCCGGGGCAACATATTTTTGTCCTTTATAATGAAATTCTTCCGCCCCGGCGATAATGACGCCAATACTGTAGGTATCATGCATATGTTTGGGGTAATGATGATCAATAAAACGTGCCGCGAGACATTCCATTTCTTCAAAACGTGCGGCATGCCAAAAACGCACCTGATCGCGTTGACCCATGCTGGATTTATCTACGGCATTTTTCTGTTTCTTCGTCATGATTTCACTTTATCATGATTTGAAGGACCACGTATTGGACAAAAGTGACCTGTCTAAAACAAGGTTATTTCTTGCCCCTTGCGCTGGCTTCCCATACAACTATCTAACAAGAAACAGACTTTCGAGGTTCAGCCCCCCATGCTCGCTTATATCCTGCGACGCCTGCTTTTGATCATACCGACTTTATTCGGCATTATGGTTTTGAATTTCGTCATCATTCAAGCCGCCCCCGGTGGGCCGGTTGAACAGATGCTGGCAAAAATTCAAGGCGAAGCTGTAGATGCAACCGCTCGGGTTTCAGGCACCGGACAAGGTGAAGTCAGAACATCTGCCAGCACAACCAATTCAAAATATCGCGGGGCCCAAGGCCTGCCGCCGGACTTGATCAAGGATATCGAAAAGCAGTTCGGTTTTGACAAACCGCCACATGAGCGTTTTTTGCAAATGTTGGGCAACTATATCACTTTTGATTTCGGCACCAGTTTTTATCGGGATGAAACCGTGGTCGATCTGGTGCTGGATAAAATGCCTGTCTCCATTTCTTTGGGGGTATGGACCACGTTAATCGTCTATCTGATCTCCATTCCATTGGGAATCAAAAAAGCCATTCAGGATGGCTCCCGATTTGATGTCTGGACCAGTGGTGCGGTGATTTTAGGTAATGCCATTCCCAGCTTTTTGTTTGCGATTTTACTGATCGTCGTTTTTGCAGGCGGGCGCTATTTTGACTGGTTCCCTTTACGCGGGCTGACGTCTGATGATTGGTCACAGTTTAGTACATGGCATAAGATCACCGATTATTTCTGGCACATCGCTTTACCTGTTTTTTCCATGGTCATTGGCGGTTTTGCCAGCCTGACCATGCTGACAAAAAACTCGTTCCTTGAAGAAATCAACAAACAATATGTCGTCACCGCCAAAGCCAAGGGCATCACATCCAACCGTGTGCTTTATGGTCATGTCTTTCGCAATGCCATGCTGATTGTTATCGCTGGATTTCCCGCAGCCTTCCTCGGTGTCTTTTTCACCGGATCGTTGCTGACAGAAATTATCTTTTCCTTAGACGGGCTCGGCCTGCTGGGGTTTGAAGCGGCTATTAACCGGGATTATCCGGTGGTTTTCGGCACCCTCTATTTCTTTACCCTGATGGGGCTGATCCTGAACCTGATCGGCGATATCATGTATCATATTGTCGACCCCCGTGTAGATTTTGAGGCCCGTTAAGTCATGAGCCCTCTCAACCAACGCCGCTGGCAAAACTTTAAATCCAACCGACGGGGCTTTTGGTCGCTCTGGCTTTTTTTATTGCTTTTCTTTGTTTCCCTCTTCGCTGAATTGGTTGCCAATGACAAGCCATTGTTGATCTCTTATGAAGGCAGCTACTACACCCCCTTCTTGCATCAGTACCCCGAAACCACCTTTGGCGGCTTTTTTGAAACCGAAGCCGAATATCGCGACCCCGAAGTACAGAAACTCATTACCGACAGCGGCGGCTGGATTGTCTGGCCCCTTGTGCGCTATAGCTACGACAGCATCAATTATGCCCTGACCGTACCCACGCCGGCCCCACCCAGTGATGAAAACTGGTTGGGCACGGATGATCAGGGTCGCGATGTGGTGGCACGCCTGATTTACGGGTTTAGAATTTCTGTCCTGTTCGGGCTGGTTTTAACCATTGCCAGTTCTGCCCTTGGCATTGCTGTTGGCGCTCTGCAGGGCTATTTTGGCGGCATGGTCGACTTGGTTGGGCAACGCTTTATCGAAATTTGGTCCGGTCTGCCCACCTTATTTTTGCTCATCATTCTCGCCAGCTTTGTGGAACCGAATTTCTGGTGGTTGCTTGGCTTGATGCTCATGTTCTCCTGGGTGCAATTGGTCGGGCTGGTGCGGGCAGAATTTTTACGCGCGCGCAATTTTGACTTTGTACGTGCCGCCAAGGCCTTAGGTGTCAGTGATTTCACCATCATTCATCGCCATGTCTTGCCCAATGCCATGGTGGCGACCTTTACCTTTTTACCCTTTATCCTCAACGGGTCCATCACCACCTTGACCGCCCTTGATTTCCTGGGCTTCGGCCTGCCGCCGGGCAGTGCCTCTTTGGGAGAATTGCTCAATCAAGGGAAAAATAACCTGCAAGCGCCATGGCTGGGCCTGACCGCCTTTTTCGTCTTGTCCATCATGCTGTCGCTCTTGATCTTTATCGGTGAAGCCGTGCGTGATGCCTTTGACCCCAGAAAGACTTTCCAATGAGTACCGCGCTGCTTGAAATAAAAGACCTTGAGGTCCATTTTGGCGATGACCCCGCCGTGCGCGGTGTTTCCTTCAACCTTGAAAAAGGGGAAACACTGGCCCTTGTGGGGGAATCCGGGTCTGGCAAATCAGTCACCGCCCTTTCTATTTTGCAGCTTCTGCCCTATCCGCGTGCCCATCACCCCAACGGGTCGATCAAGCTGGATAATGAAGAATTACTCGGCTGCAAAGAACGAAAAATCCGCGCCATTCGCGGCAACCGCATTGCGATGATTTTTCAAGAACCGTTAAATTCGCTCAACCCGCTCCATTCCATTGAACACCAAATCAGTGAAGTGCTGTTTGTCCATAAACTCATGACCAAACGACAAGCACGTGATCGGGTGATTGAGTTGCTTAATCTCGTCGGCATGGAAAATGCCACCAGCGAAGATCGCTTAAAAGCCCTGCCCCATGAATTTTCCGGCGGGCAACAACAGCGCATCATGATCGCCATGGCCCTTGCCAATGAACCGGACATTTTAATTGCAGATGAACCGACAACGGCATTAGACGTGACCGTGCAGGCACAAATTCTAAAACTGATCAAAGACCTGCAAGCCAAGCTCGGCATGGCGGTGCTGATGATCACCCATGATTTAGGTATCGTGCGCAATTTGGCAGACCGTGTCTGCGTGATGACACAAGGCCAGATCGTGGAAAGCGGTCAAACTCAGGATATTTTCAACACGCCGCAACACCCTTACACGCAAAAATTACTGGCGGCAGAACCCAAGGGCAAACCCGAAGACTGCACAAGTACTCAGCAGATTTTAAAGGTCGAAGACTTTAAAGTCTGGTACCCGATCAAACGCGGCGTCATCAAACGCACTGTCGGGCATGTCAAAGCGGTCAACGGCATCACCTTATCTGTGCGCCAAGGCGAGACCTTGGGCGTGGTGGGGGAATCCGGATCCGGTAAATCCACATTAGGCCGTGCCATCTTGCGGCTGGAAGACAGTAACGGCACCCTTGTGTTTGATGAACGTGACCTGCAACCGCTCACTCAAAAAGAACTCCGCCCCTTGCGCCGTGAAATGCAGATGGTTTTCCAAGACCCGTTTGGGTCCATGTCCCCGCGTCTATCGGTGCGCCAAATTATTGAAGAAGGTCTACTGGTCCATAAGCTGGGCGGGGATACTGAAGCGCGCAAAAAAATCATTGGCGATATCCTAGAAGAGGTCGGCCTTGATCGTGACGCACAGGACCGTTACCCGCACGAATTTTCCGGTGGTCAACGCCAACGCATCGCCATTGCGCGCGCCGTGGTGCTGAAACCCAAACTGATTATTCTGGATGAACCCACCAGCGCCTTGGATATGTCTGTTCAAGCCCAGATCGTGGAACTGTTACGCGCCTTACAAACAAAACATAATCTGGCGTATATCTTCATCAGTCATGACCTAAAAGTCGTGCGTGCCATGAGCCACCAAGTGTTGGTCATGCAAAACGGCCTCTGTGTTGAACAAGGCCCGCGTGATGACATATTTGATGCACCCAAAACCGACTACACCAAAGCCTTGATGGCAGCAGCTTTTAAACTGGAAGCCACTGAAAGCGGTGTGGTGAACGTTTAAGCCCACACAGGCGAATATCATAAAAACGTCATCAAAGAGTCTTCGTCCTTGGATAGAGTCCACCTCCTAAAAATATAAAAGACATTGGGAGGTGTCAAACCATGTGGATCATATCCGATGAAATCGAAAAAGATTTTGCTGTCCTGCCGATGGCCAGCATAAATGTGTTTAAAGCGTTTGAACCCCAACGCTATATCTGTGGCTGCAACGCATATATTTACGACCCGGCGACCATGGGTGGATTGGCGTTTGAAGAACTTGGTAAAAAATGGAAGTGCCCGAAATGTGGTGCAAAGAAAAAGACCTTTACCAAAACCAGCTTACGCAGCATCACATAAACCGCCTGATTGTTTTACAATGTGCCTAAAGGGGTAAATAAACGATAGTGTCGCTTATTCCCCCGGCACGCCCATGGATGTGGAATATTCAAAGTGAAGTTCTTCATCAGGATGGGCGTAAGCATGAGCAGAACGCGCTGCCATCGCTGCTTCTGAGAAGCCGCACAAGATCAGTTTGAGCTTATTTTCATAAGTGATGATATCACCAATGGCATACACACCTGCCTCGCTTGTCGCCATAGACGTCGGGTGCACGGTCAGGTGTTTCTTTTCAAGGTCCAACCCCCAATCGGCAATCGGTCCGAGATTTTGAGACAGACCATAAAACGGCAGCAAAATATCGGCTTCCAGATCACGGATATTGTTGTCGAAATCTTTGACCACAACCGCGCTCAATTGATCACCTTCGCCTTTCAAACCTTCCAACTGATAAGGCACAACCAATTCGATCTTGCCGTCCTTATCCAATTGCTGCATTTTTGAAACGCTTTCCGGGGCCGCGCGAAATTTCGGGCGACGATGCACCACTTGGACGGATTTTGCCACATCTGCCAAAGACAAGGCCCAATCGACCGCACTATCGCCCCCGCCCGCAATCACCACGCGTTTATCCCGAAAATCTTCACGGCGACGCACCATATAAAAGACGGATTTACCTTCATATTGCGCCAAGCCGTCAAGCGGAGGACGGTTCGGGCCAAAGGCACCCACGCCAGCGGCGATAATCACCGCACGCGCATTAATCTTGGTGCCTTTATTTGTTTCCAGATCAAAGGTGCCATCAGATTTCTTTTCAAGCTTGGTGACTTGCTGGGAAAGATGATAGACAGGATTAAACGGTGCCGCCTGTTCTTCCAGCTTATCGACCAGATCCCCACCGGAAATAGCCGGATGCCCGGGGATATCGTAAATCGGTTTTTCAGGATACAGGGCTGTACATTGACCACCAATCATATCCAGTGCATCAATCACATGACAGTGCATCTTCAACATGCCACATTCAAAAACCGCAAACAAACCGGTGGGGCCTGCCCCGATGATGGCAACGTCTGTTGTGTGTGTATCTGTCATTTATCTTAGCCCTTTAAGATTTTACCAACCAATTGGCCCTAAAATGCGATGAAACTGCCTCTAAAGTCTAGTAATAAATAGCCATGAAAATTGAGATCGAAAATCAGGCGCAAACTGAACGCCTTGCCCAACAAATTGCGGCCCTTGCCCGTCAAGGTGACGTGCTGGCGCTTCATGGCGATTTGGGCGTGGGGAAATCCGTCTTTTCACGCACCTTTATTCGCGCCCTGACAAGCCCGGATGAGGAAGTCCCCAGCCCGACTTTTACCCTTGTGCAAATTTACGACAGCGAACAAGGTGAAATTTACCATTTTGATATGTATCGGCTGGAACAACCCGATGATGCCTTGGAACTAGGCATTGAAGAAGCATTCAATGACGGTATTTCCCTGATCGAATGGCCCTCCAAGCTGGGCACCTATCTGCCATGGGATTGCCTGCACATCACCATCAATAACACAGGCCAAAGCGAAACTGCGCGCAGCCTTGAATTTTCATCCCAAGGGACATGGTTGTCCCGCCTGAAGGAGGCATCCATTGTCTGATCGTCAACGCTTGCGCGAAAAATTTTTAAATAAACATGGCTGGGGTGGTGTTGATTGTCCCCTCTTGGCCGGGGATGCCTCATTTCGCAAATATTATCGCTTAAACCGGGACAATACATCCGTTGTACTGATGGATGCCCCCCCACCCGAAGCGGTTGAGCCTTTCGTCAAAATTGCCGAATTTTTGCTGCAATATGGTTTCAGCGCCCCACAAATTTTGGCCCAAGATACCGACAACGGCTTTTTATTGTTGGAAGATTTGGGCGACGATACCTATACCCGCTTGCTGCAAAACGGGGCTGATGAACGCGCCCTCTACAAGCTCGCAACCGATGTGTTGGTGGAACTGCACAAAGATGTCACCAAACATCTGCCAGATAATCTATCTGATTATGATGAAGAGATGTTAACCAAAGAATGTCTGTTACTGCCGGATTGGTGGATGAAAGCGGCCCTTGGTGAGAATTCTGTCAGCGAAGAAATACGCGACAGTTACATTGAAGCCTGGCAACCCGCATTCGAGCTGGTGCAAAAACAGCCAAAAGTCCTGGTTCTGCGTGATTTTCATGTGGATAACCTATTGCACCTACCTCAACGCGACAGTTTCTCTGCCTGCGGTCTACTGGATTTTCAAGATGCTGTTTTGGGCTCCGGCATTTATGACGTCATGAGCTTACTCGAAGATGCCCGCCGTGACATCAAACCAGCCCTGATCGAAGAAATGAAAATGCGCTATACGCGCTCTTTCCCCGATCTGGATGCAGAAGAATTTAATACTATCTTTGCCATATTGGGCGCACAACGCCACGCCAAAGTAATCGGGATTTTTGCCCGTCTGTGTATGCGCGACGATAAACCCATGTACCTGCATCATATCCCCCGCGTCTGGCGTTTGTTTGAACACTCAATCCGCCATCCGGCTTTAAAAGATGTGCGCAAATGGGTTGATACCCACATTGCCAAAGACATCAGAGGAATCCCCGCATGTCTCATCCCATAACTTCAGGCATGATTTTAGCTGCCGGTCTGGGCACACGCATGCGCCCCTTAACCAACACAACACCTAAACCTTTAATTAAAGTGGCAGGCAGAACCATGGCGGACCGGGCCATTGATCTGCTCAAACACAACGGTGTGGAAAATGTCGTGTTAAACGCCAGTTATCTGGGTGAACAAATCAAAGATCATTTTGCCAAACGCACAGATATTCAAATTGATATCTCAGAAGAAAGCCAGCCCTTAGAAACTGGCGGGGGTGTCACCAAAGCCTTACCTTTATTGAAAGGAGATGCCTTTTTTGTGTTGAACGGCGATGCGGTACTGTTAAACGGCCACACCCCGGCTTTAGAACGTATGGCGCGCAAATGGCAACATGAAGACCTTGATATTCTGTTGTTGCTCCATCCCAGCAACAAGGCCATCGGCTATGATGGACGTGGTGATTTCACCCTAACAAGTAATGGCACCCCTGCCTTTCGCACAGAACAAAGGGATGCCCCTTATGTCTTTACGGGTGTGCAAATTATCGCACGTCACACATTTGAAGGCAGAACTGTCACAAAATGGTCCTTGCGCGAAATCTATCAAAATGCCATTGAAAAAGGACGCGCCAAAGCTATCGTCCATGATGGCGACTGGCTGCATGTAGGCACACCTCACGGTTTGGAACTGGCGGAAGATCACTTTGCAAAATTTGCTTGAACTGGGCGGTTATAAACGCGCCCTTATCCTGATTGTCTTGGGCCTGTGTGTGGTGGCAGCCCTGCCCCCAATCTATATTTGGCCATTGGCTTTTGTGGGACTGTCCGGTCTGTTTCTCTTTCTGGATAGATGCCAAAACAAAAAGAGTGCCTTCTTAACCGGATGGTATTTCGGCATCGGTTTTTTTGGGGGTGGCCTTTACTGGTTAACCAATGCCTTTTTGGTCGATGCGGCCAAACATGGCTGGTTAATCCCTATCGCAGTCCCCGGCTTGGCCGTGTCCATTGGTCTCTTTATCGGTTTAACCACTTTGTTAACCTATCTCTTATGGCGCAACCAACGTGAAAACCATCAAGCTTTAGGCCGGATTATCATCTTCTGCGTCACTTGGGTCTTTATGGAATGGGTGCGCAGCTGGCTCTTTACCGGTTTTCCATGGAACATGATCGCCACCATCTGGGGGTTTTCAGACGATATTTTACAAACAACCGCTTATGTTGGCCCATTCGGATTAAGCTTTTTCACCCTGCTTGCTACAACGTTAAGCGGACTCTTCTTTTACGTTTCTGGAAAGAAAAGATTGATCGCTCTTGGCTGTGCCTTGTTGATCCCCGCCCTCATGTGGTCCATCGGTTATATGCGCTTGCTTGATACTGATGATGCATATCATGACAAGATTATTTTACGCTTGATACAGCCCAACATTGACCAAGCCACCAAATGGAAGTCCGAATATAGGATTAAAAATTTCGAAACTCAGCTAAACCTCAGCACGGCGGCGGGTGATCCAAATATGCGCCCGACCCATATTATCTGGCCGGAAACCGCTGTCACTTTTGCACTTAACCGCGAACCGAATGTTTTGAAAGCACTTAGCACCGTGGTCCCCAGCGGGGGCTTGGTCCTGACCGGCACACCGCGTATGACGCCACGTAAACAGTCGCCGTTTCAAGTGTGGAATTCTCTCATGGCAGTGGATGAATTTGGAGCAATTCAAGCCAATTATGATAAATCTCACCTTGTGCCTTTTGGCGAATATATTCCGTTGCGCGCGTATAACCCCATCCCCAAACTAACCGATGGACTCGTGGATTTTACACCGGGGACGGGACGTCAAACCGTTCAGGTGGGTTCACTACCATCTTTCAGCCCCTTGATTTGTTATGAAATCATTTTCCCCAATCACGTGATTGATGACACAAACCGCCCCGAATGGTTGCTCAATATCACCAATGATGGGTGGTATGGCAACAGTCCCGGGCCTTATCAACATCTCCTCAGTGCCAGATTACGCAGCATTGAAGAAGGCATGCCTCTGGTGCGTGTCGCCAATACAGGCGTGTCCATCATCACGGATTCATATGGCCGTATTCAAGCAAGCTTACCCTATGGTCAGCGCGGCTTTTTAGATGTCAAACTCCATAAAGCGTTACCAACGCCGCCAATAACGGCGCGTTTGCGTTCTCTTTTATGGATCGCTCTATTATTGGCCTTCTTTGCATTGGGCCAATCGTTACTCTCTAAACGAGCATTACCATCTTACAACTCCTAAGCTAGGTAGCTTCACTTAGTTGCATTCAAAGGTTTCGCTACTTATACTAAACGATACATCTAAGATTTCAGAAAATACTGAGACAAATGAGGGGTAGCAGGATGGTCGCAGTTGCGAGCACTAAAGGCCTGCCAAAAAAGCAACCGGGACAACCAAACCCGATTGACATACACGTTGGTGCGCGTTTGCGCCAACGCCGTACACTTTTAGGCATGAGCCAAGGAAAACTGGGTGAAACAGTCGGTCTGACGTTTCAACAGATTCAAAAATATGAACGCGGATCCAACCGGATCGGCGCCAGTCGTCTGTATGACCTAAGCCGGGTCCTTGACGTATCCATCGCATATTTCTTTGAAGGTATGTCCAATGAAATTGTCTCTGATCGTTATCAGGAAGTGACCAAACAGCTCAGTGCCGATGTCTCAGCGTTTGAAACGGATGACATGACACGACGTGAAACATTGGAATTGGTGCGTAATTATTACAAGATATCAAACCCCTCTGTCCGGCGACGTTTCTTTGAACTTGCCAAGGTTCTAACCGACGAAGAAACCGCCAAGAAAAAGTCTTGACGCCACACCCTAATCTGTTACAAGTCGCCTTCTAAACTCACGGGAAACCGTAGGGTTTGTGGGGGGATTTGGACTGCTTGCGCACCCACTTTAAAAAAATGTCGCTAAGTGGGGCTGTTATAAACGCCCTAGGTCCTTTGGTTTAACTCTTTGATCGAAAGGCGCTTGTAATATGGCTCTCGACAAATATTTATTTACGTCTGAATCTGTTTCAGAAGGTCATCCGGACAAAGTCTGTGACCGCATTTCCGACTCTATCATCGATGCATTCCTGCAACGCGACCCTTATTCACGCGTTGCTGTAGAAACCATGTGCACAACAAACTTTGTTGCACTGGCCGGTGAAGTCCGTGGGCCGGAAGATCTGGATCACGAAGCCTTTAAAGAAATCGCCCGCCAAGCCATTAAAGAAATCGGCTATGAGCAACGTGGTTTCCACTGGCGCGATTGTGAAATCACCTCACAAATCCACTCTCAGTCCGCTGATATCGCACAAGGTGTTGACGAAGGCACTGGTACAGATAAAGAAGAAGGCGCAGGCGACCAAGGC
>JABXIC010000205.1 GCA_013373265.1 Methylocystaceae bacterium
ACTTTTTGATGACGCCGTTGCACAGAACAATCGCGTTCAAACAAATAGACCACATCGCCTTGGGTGTCGGCAAAGACCTGAATTTCCACATGGCGTGGTTTGGTCAGGTATTTTTCAATCAGCATATGGTCATCGCCAAAGCCTTTCATGGCTTCACGTTTAGCCGCCTCATATGCATCTTCGATTTCTTCAGCCTTCCAGACGATCCGCATGCCTTTACCGCCGCCGCCTGCTGCCGCTTTCAAAATGACCGGATAGCCCATTTTTTCAGCTTCCGCACGCATCAGATCAATGCCTTGCTCATTGCCATGATAGCCCGGGACCAACGGTACTTGGGCTTTTTCCATGATCTTCTTGGCTTCAGATTTTGACCCCATGGCCTCAATCGCGCCCACAGGAGGACCGATAAAGACAATATCGTTTTCAGCCAAAGCTTTGCAAAAGGCTGCATTTTCCGACAAGAAGCCATAACCCGGATGCACCGCTTGGGCACCGGATTTTTTACAGACATCAATGATCTTTTCATAAACAAGATAGCTTTCCGCCGCGGGTGAACCACCGATATGGTAAGCTTCATCCGCCATAGCTACATGCATGGCACTGGCATCTGCATCGGAATAAACGGCAACGGTCTTGATACCCATGCGGCGCGCTGTCTTAATCACACGACAGGCGATCTCACCACGGTTTGCAATCAGGATTTTATTAAACATTAGTTTTTCCCCTTAACCCATGCAGGTTTACGTTTCTCCAGAAAAGCTCCCAAGCCTTCCTTACCTTCTTCTGAGGCGCGTTGTTTGGCAATGCGTTGTGCCGTATCTTTAATAACCGTTTCATCAACCGGGCGGTTGTAAACGGCAAAGATCAAATCTTTACAAGCCGCGACCGAGGCCGGACCGTTGGTCAATAAGCTTTCAATCAGTTTTTCAACAGCGCCGTCCAATTCATCGGCGTCAACAACATCATGTAGCAAGCCAAAGCGTAAGGCCTCGTCCGCCTTAAAGCGTTCCGCCGTCAGCATATACCGACGACTGGCGCGCTGTCCCATGGCCCCGACAACATAAGGTGAAATCACCGCAGGGATCAGGCCAAGTTTAACTTCTGACAGGCAGAAACTGGCATATTCAGACCCCACCGCCATATCACAGGCCGCCACCAAGCCAACACCGCCGCCAAAGGCTGCGCCTTGGACTTTGGCAATCGTCGGTTTTTTCAGGAAATTCAACGTTTCAAGCAAACCACCCAACCCCATGGCGTCTTCGAAATTTTCTTCATAAGAATATCCCGCCATGCGTTTCATCCAGTTGAGATCAGCCCCGGCAGAAAAACTTTTACCCTCTGCCGCCAACACAACAACGCGCACGCTGTCGTCTGCTTCCAACTGCTTTAATTTTGCGGTCAGGTCCGCAATCATCGTATCATCAAAGGCATTGTGCATTTCACCGCGACACATGGTCAAGGTGGCAACACCGCGCGCATCAATGGTAATTTTTGAAGTCTCGCTCATCATCTCATCCTTACATTCTAAAGACGCCGAACTTCGTCGGCTCAATAGGTTTGTTCAAAGATGCAGACAGGCTTAACCCCAACATCATGCGGGTATCCACAGGATCAAAAATACCGTCATCCCACAAACGCGCTGAAGCATAGTAGGGATGACCTTCTTTTTCATATTTTTCCAAAATCGGCTGTTTGAAGGCTTCTTCCTCTTCTGCCGACCATTCTTCTCCTTTGCGTTCCATCCCATCGCGCTTGATGGTGGACAACACCCCCGCCGCTTGCGGACCGCCCATGACCGAAATACGCGAATTGGGCCACATGAACATAAAGTTCGGGCTATAACCACGACCACACATGGCGTAGTTCCCCGCCCCAAAAGAACCACCAATCACACAGGTGATTTTCGGTACATTGGCACAAGCTGTTGCCGTCACCATCTTCGCCCCATGTTTGGCGATCCCTTCGGCTTCATACTTACGACCGACCATAAAGCCGGTGATATTTTGCAAATACAACAGCGGTATCCCGCGTTGGGTGCACAGTTCAATAAAGTGCGCGCCTTTTTGTGCGCTTTCAGAGAACAAAATCCCATTGTTGGCAACAATACCAACCGGATAGCCATAAAGATGAGCAAACCCACAGACCAGTGTTGTACCGTATAAGGATTTAAATTCGTCAAAGCGTGACCCATCCACGATACGGGCAATAACATCGCGCACATCAAATGGTTTTTTCGTATCTGCCGGAATAATACCGTACAGCTCTTTCGGGTCATACAACGGCTCTTCCGGTTCCCGAATATCAAGGTTCGGATTTTTCACGCGGTTAAGGTTGCGCACCACCTGACGGGCCAAAGCCAAGGCATGGGCGTCATCTTGTGCATAGTGATCTGCCACGCCAGAGATTTTACAGTGCACATCGGCCCCGCCCAAATCTTCAGCCGAGACAAGTTCACCCGTTGCCGCTTTCACCAGCGGCGGACCACCTAAAAAGATCGTCCCTTGTTCTTTAACAATAATGCTTTCATCAGACATGGCCGGCACATAAGCCCCGCCAGCGGTACAAGAACCGTGTACAACAGCGACTTGCGGGATATTCATCCCCGACATATTGGCCTGATTATAAAAGATACGGCCAAAGTGGTCACGATCCGGAAAAACATCATCTTGGCGCGGCAGGTTTGCCCCACCGGATTCAACCAGATACACACACGGCAAATGGTTTTGCATGGCAATTTCTTGTGCACGCAGGTGTTTTTTAACCGTGATGGGATAATATGACCCACCCTTAACCGTCGGGTCATTGGCAACGATCATACATTCTTTGCCTTCAATACGACCGATCCCGGTAATCACACCACCAGCAGCGACAACGC
>JABXIC010000240.1 GCA_013373265.1 Methylocystaceae bacterium
CGGTCTGGCTTATGAAAACGGTCGTCTTTTTGTGGCCACTGGCTTTGCCATTCTCTTTGGTATTGATGCCGATACAGGTAAAACCATATGGGTCTCTAAAGCAAATGCGCCTATGCGTGCTGCGCCAACGGCGCGGGGCAACCGGGTTTTTGTCATTACCCTGAATAACGAACTCATTGCCTTTGATGGTCGTGACGGCGAAAAATTATGGAACTATCAAGGTATTACAGAAACAGCCAGTATCCTCGGCGGGGCCAGCCCTGCTGTAGATCAAGGCGTTGTCGTCGCCGCCTTTTCTTCCGGTGATCTTGTCGCCTTGGAAGTGGAAAATGGAAATATGATCTGGGCCGATAGCTTAACCGGGGCGCGGCGGACCGATGCGGTATCTGCCCTAACAGCCATTCGTGGCCGTCCGATCATTGATCGCGGGCGTGTTTATGCAATTTCCAACTCCGGTACGTTTGTTTCCATTGACTTGAAGACCGGACAGCGCTATTGGTCCCAAGAATTATCCAGTCAGGAAACCCCGTGGATTGCGGGTGATTATCTTTACGTCGTGACACCGGATGCAGAACTGGTCTGCGTCAACCGTCTTGACGGACGCATCTATTGGGTCACTACCCTGCCGCGTTGGGAAGATCCAGAAGAGCGCACAGGCAACCTGACTTGGAGCACCCCGATTTTGGTTTCAGATCGTCTTATCATTGCAGGCAGCAATGAAGAAGCCTATTCAATCTCCCCCTACACAGGCGAGATTTTAGGTCGCGTTGAGATGCCGGATCGTATCATTGTGCCGCCTTTTGCCGCCAATGAAACGCTCTATTTTCTATCGGATGGTGCGGATTTAGTCGCATACCGTTAAGTCCCATCTGCGGGACTTTTCGAACGAGGAAAGAATATAATGCCGTTTACTGTGGCAATTGTCGGACGCCCCAACGTGGGTAAGTCCACCCTGTTTAATCGCCTGGTTGGCAAAAAGCTCGCCATTGTTGATGACACCCCCGGTGTGACCCGTGATCGCCGGGAAGGCACAGGTCGTATTGCCGATCTGGAATTTAAAATCATCGACACCGCCGGTCTTGAAGAAGCGTTCGACGAATCACTGGAAGCGCGTATGCGCCAACAGACTGAACTCGCCCTTGAAGAAGCTGATCTGGTTTTGTTTATGCTGGATGCGCGCGCAGGCGTGACACCCCTGGACGAACATTTTGCCGATTGGTTGCGAGGCAAAGAAAACACCGTTGTGTTGCTGGCCAACAAATGTGAAGGCACAGCCGCGCAAAACGGCATTTATGAAGCCTACAGTCTTGGCCTTGGTGATCCTTATCCGTTTTCTGCCGAACATGGCGAAGGCATGGGGAATATTTATGATGCCATCCAGCCCCATTTTGATAAATGGATGAAAGACAATGCTGATCTGGTAGAAGAAGAAAGACTGCTGTCTCAAGTCGTCACCCGCACCATCATTGATGAAGATGGTGAAGAAATTGAAGAACAGGATTTCTCAAACCTGCCCTTGCAAGTTGCTATTGTGGGTCGCCCCAATGTAGGTAAATCAACACTGATCAACCGCTTCTTAGGTAAAGAACGTCTCTTGACTGGACCCGAAGCAGGTATCACACGTGATTCCATCGCACTGGATTATGAGATTGACGGACGTCGGATCAAACTGATTGATACCGCCGGGATGCGCCGACGCACCAAGGTCAATGAAAAAGTCGAAACCCTATCTGCTGCCGATTCACGCCGTGCCGTACGCTTTGCCCAAATCGTCTGCCTTGTGCTGGATGCCAACCTCATGTTGGAAAAACAAGACTTGGTGATTGCCAAAGAAACCATTGATGAAGGCCGCGCACTAGTGATTGTCGTCAACAAATGGGACGACATCAAAGACCGCAAAGAAGCGTTGCAACGCCTGTCTGATCGCATGCAAACATCCATGCCGCAAGTACGTGGTATTCCGGTTATTCCTCTGTCTGCAAAAACAGGTAAAGGCACAGAACGTCTGTTTCCCGCCATCTTCGATTTATATGAAAAATGGAACATGCGCGTCCCCACCGGGCAACTGAACCGTTGGCTGGAACATATGACAGAAAACCATCCGCCGCCCCTATCACAAGGGCGCCGCCTGCGTCTACGCTATATGACCCAAGCCAAGACACGTCCGCCCACCTTTGTTATTTTCGCCAATAAGCCGGTTGACCTGCCGGAGTCTTACTTGCGCTATCTGTCAAATTCCATCCGCGAAGATTTCGGCATCGATGGCGTGCCCATCCGCGTCATGCTGCGCAAAAGCGAGAACCCTTACGAAGGCAAAAAGAAAAAGCGCTAAAGCATTTATATACACACTTTGCCCCTCTCAACTTTTTTCCTGCTTTAATCTCGGCTCATATTTGTTAAGCTGCTGAACAGTTCGGGCGAAGGGAGGGCAAGGTTCGTGTTTGAACGCTTATATGCAAAGCTGGATACGCTTTATAACGGGAACACCAAAGGGGCGTTATATTTTCGCTATTCCCTCTTGGCCTTTGACGTTATCACCATCAGTTTCTTTATTATCGTCTCTATGGTGGATCGCAGTAATTGGATATTGCTGGCCGATTATCTGATCGCAACCGTCCTAACCCTTGATTTCGTCGCCCGTCTGGTCCTTTCCAAAAAGAAATGGCGGTTTATGTTTCAACCTTTAAACATTGCCGACATCATCGTAATTGCTACTTTGCTTGCCCCACTTTGGGTAGAAAACTTCGCTTTCTTGCGGGTGGTGCGCGCTTTGCGCCTGATCCGATCCTACCATGTGTTAAAAAGCTTGCGTTCACAGTTCACTTTCTTTCGGGAAAATGAACAAATCCTCATGAGCATCCTGAACCTAGCAGTCTTTATCTTTTTCATCACCGCCTTGGTCTATGTCTTTGAAGTCGATGAAAACGAACATATCAACACCTATATCGACGCCCTTTATTTTACAGTAACGACACTGACCACCACGGGCTTTGGTGACATTACATTGGATGGCACACTGGGGCATCTTTTAAGTGTGATCATCATGGTGTTTGGGATTTCACTTTTCTTGCGCCTTGTACAAACGATCTTTCGTCCCTCCAAGGTCAATTACACCTGCAAAAAATGCGGCCTGAAACGTCATGAACCCGATGCCGTCCATTGCAAACACTGTGGTGTGACCCTCAAGATTGAAACAGACGGCGATTTTTAAAGCACCAACAAAACACTGCCGGATGTTTTACCGTCTTCAAGGGCATCCTGTGCTTTTGCAGCCTCGGCAAGAGGCAACGTCAATCCAATTTCCGGGAAAATATTTTGATCAAGGGCCGCCAACACCGCTTGTCCCGCACGTTTATATCGGTCCTGTTGTGCGCCATAAGCCATGACACTGGGGGCTGCCAAAGACAGACAACGAAGTTCATTCATAGAGATATCCGGGATTGGGCCTGCGACTTGACCGATGCTGGCAACGGTCCCAAAAGGCCGGGTACATTCAAATGACTTACGCAACATGGTGCCACCAATCCCGTCAATAACATAATCAACACCCTGTCCGTCGTTTATGCATTTGACCTCTTTTACCAGCTCTGCATCACGGCCCAGTATAATATGATCACAGCCATTGGCGGTCGCGATATCGGCTTTTTCCTGTGAACTGACCGTCCCGATCACCTCTGCCCCCAGATGTTTTGCCCAACGTGTCAATAAGCCACCCAGTCCACCCGCAGCCGCATGGATCAACAAAACGGTTCCGTGTTGCACAGGATATGTCTGGGTCAGAAGCATATGCGCTGTCATTCCTTTTAAAAAAGAAACAGCTGCCACATCAAGGTTCAGGTCTTTCGGTAACTTAATCGCCCGCCATGCCGGTAAAAGGCGGGTCGCACGATACCCCCCAACGACCCCCGCATAAGCGATGTGATCACCTACGTCCAAACCATCGACACCCGCACCGATGGCTTCAACGATGCCAGCACCTTCCACCCCCAGTGTGGCGGGTAAAGGCAAAGGATACAGACCCATGCGTTGATAGATGTCGATAAAATTTACACCTATGCCCGTCTGACGAACACGAATTTCCCCTGCTTGAGGGTCTTCTACGGGACAGTCGGAAACCGCCAGATTTTCTGTACCACCAACCCTTAGCAGATCAACTTTGATATCCATTTTCAACTCCATTGAATTTCATTTTTAATGCACAACAGAGTCATAGCAGCTGGCTATCTGATATAAAATTCACTATACTTTATCAATTAATGTTAACTTTTTAACGGAAAAGTGTTTTCTTGATGGATTGGAACAGCCTGCAATATCTCGTCGCCTTTGCAGAGCATGGCTCTTTATCTGCCGCTGCAAGAAAAATGCATGTGGAACATGCCACCATCGCACGCCGGATCAATGATCTGGAAGAAAAGCTGAAAGTTAAATTGGTAGATCGGCGCGGCAGGCGCTGGACCCTGACAGAAGAAGGCAAACAAATCATCACCATTGCAGAGCGGATCGAAGACGATGTTCAATCCATACAACGTATTGCAGATGGCACCCGCACAGACTTAAATGCAACCGTCACCATTAGCGCCCCGCCCGTACTTGCCGCCGCCACTTTGACCGCCCCCTTGGTTCAACTACATCAACAACACCCAAACCTGCATATTCATATGGTGGGGGAAACCCGCGCCGCCTCCCTTGAAAAAAGAGAAGCCGATATCGCCGTGCGCCTAAGCCGTCCCCAACATGGTAATTTCACCATTACGAAATTAGGGGATATGGCATTTAATCTCTATGCCACCCCGGCCTATCTTGCCCAAACCCGTAAAGAAAATTGGCAGTTTATTGGGTATGTCGATCTAAATGAGCCAACACCGCAGCAAATTGCTTTACAGAATTATGCGGCAAACCGTCCTTTTGCATTTTTTGCCAACAATCTAGAAATACACCATGGCGCTGCGCGTGCAGGGGCTGGCATAGCTGCTTTACCCGACTTTATGGCCCATGATGATCCAAGCCTCACCTTGGCAGAGCCGGGGGCCTGCTTGTTGATGCGTGAAATCTGGCTTGCCGTTCATACGGACTTGAAAGACTCAACACCCATTAGAACCGTGATCCAACATCTTAGCGAAAGCTTTCGCTCTATACGTACCCGTCCCTAAGGCGACACAAAAAGTTTTACTTGTTCAGTTCTTGAATGGCCTGATCAATGCCTTCTAACGTCAGGCCAAACATACGATCCCCCATCAGTTGTTTGATCATCTGGATCGACATGGTATGGCGCCACCAGCTTTGCGGCACGGGGTTGATCCAGACCGCATGGGGATAAACATTTAAAATCCGTTCCATCCACACTGCACCGGCTTCTTCGTTCCAATATTCAACCGCACCACCGGGATAGCTGATCTCATACGGGCTCATGGAGGCATCCCCGACGAAGATCACCTTGTAATCACTGGGGTAGGTATGCAACACGTCCCAAAGCGGCATGACCTCATTATGGCGGCGTTTGTTATCTTTCCACACCCCTTCGTAGATACAGTTGTGGAAATAAAAATATTCCAGATGCTTGAATTCACTGCGGCAAGCAGAAAACATTTCTTCGCAGACCTTAATGTGGTCATCCATGGACCCGCCCACATCAAAGAACAACAGGACTTTCACCGCATTATGGCGTTCTGCCACCATCTTGATATCCAAATAACCCTTATTCGCCGTGGACTTAATGGTGTCATCCAGATCAAGCTGGGTGTGTGCACCGCTGCGGGCAAATTTGCGTAGACGACGCAAAGCCACCTTGATGTTACGTGTGCCCAGTTCAACCTGATCATCCAGATTTTTAAATTCACGCTTGTCCCAAACTTTAACCGCACGGCGGTGGCGTGATTCTTTTTGCCCAATGCGCACCCCTTCAGGGTTATAGCCATAGGCCCCAAACGGGGACGTGCCTGCCGTACCAATCCATTTGCTGCCGCCTTGGTGGCGTTTTTTCTGTTCTTCGAGACGCTTTTTCAAGGTCTCCATCAATTTGTCCCACCCGCCAAGGCTTTCAATCTGCTGTTTTTCTTCTTCACTCAGCATCTTTTCCGCCAACTTGCGCAACCACTCTTCCGGGATATCGTGGGCTTCACCTTCCGGTTTTTCCAGTCCCTTAAAGACATGGCCGAAAACACGGTCAAATTTATCAAGGTGACGTTCATCCTTGACCAAGGAAGAACGCGCCAGATAATAAAAATCATCCAAGGAATATTCAGCAATCCCTTTATCCATGGCTTCCATCAGCATCAGGTATTCTTTAAGGGAAACGGGCACGTTGGCTTGTTTTAATTCAAAAAAGAGGTTGAGGAACATTTAGGACACCGCCTTCAATTCTTTTTGCATAAACAGACTCAGCGGATCAACTTCATACAAACCAAACGGACCAATCTCTTCAAACCCGGCAGAACGGTATAAACCAATCGCTTCAGGCTGAGAAATACCCGTTTCTAGCCGTATACAACGCATGCCAAATTGTTTGGCCGCCATTTCCAACACCATCAACAATTCACGCCCTAATCCCGTCCCGCGCGTTTCAGGCAAGACAAACATGCGTTTAACTTCACCGTAATCAGGATAACTAACCAAAGCGGCACAACCGACAACCTCTTGTGTGGCAACGCGTCGTGCCACAAAGAAATGAGTATTGTCGTTCAGCAATTCTGTCACATTTAACAAGTGATTGCTTTCTGCCGGATAGAGACTGGCGTGATAGGCATCGCTCATCTCAAACAGCTTAAGCACTTCTATCTGGTTGGGGCTTTCCAATGCGATTTCGTACATCAGTCTTCTTCTTTCGTCAGATCTTCCCTTTCCATACGCACAGGCACAGACCCTTTAATATGCAAATCGCGTTGCGGGAATGGAATTTCGATATTTTCTTCGTGGAACTTCTCCCAAATACGCAACAAAACCTCACTGCGCACATTGCCAAGGCCGTTATGGGCATCATTGACCCAAAAACGCAGTTCAATCATCACGGCACTGTCGCCAAAATCACGCAAGAGGCAACGTGGTGCGGGCGTGCGTACGATGCGCGGTATTTCATCGGCAGCTTCTTCACACAGCTTCATCGCCTTTTTGACATCACAGCTATAAGACACCCCGACCTTAACCTTCTGGCGCACATTGGTGTCTGAAAATGACCAGTTTTCCACCCGCTGCGTAATCAGTTCTTCATTGGGGATCAAATGTTCTGTGCCATCGCGGGTAATGACCGACACATAGCGCCCGCCCAGTTTATCAATACGCCCGTATGTATCGCCCAAGGCAATCACATCCCCCGGTTTAACAGAACGGTCCATCAACAAGATCACCCCGCTGACAAGGTTTGAGGCAACCTTCTGCAAACCAAAACCAAGCCCGATACCAATGGCACCGGAAAAGACCGCCAAGGCCGTCAAATCGATCCCCATGGCATCCAGCGCAATCAACACACCCAAAATGATCAAAAGGATGCGCAGAAACTTTTTCAACAGCACTTTGGCAGAGGGCGTTATGTTGCTAAAGGCATCAATGCGTCTTTTGGCAATGGCTTCCAACAATGAAAACAGCCAAAACATAACCGCGACGGCAATGATCCCTTTAAAGACCCCCAGCAACGAAAAGGTCATGGTCCCAAAGCTGAACGAGAGGCTGTCTAAAAAGGACGATGTAACATCCAAAAGCCCCACGATATTCAGCGCCGCGATCGACCAGACCAACAGGCTAACCACCTTCGACCAGCCCGGGTCTTGAATGAAGGTGGAGGCAAAACGAATGACCACCCACGCATTAAACAAGCTGAAGACCAGATTGATAATCTGATAACTCTGGCCTAAAGAACGCATGGCAAAGACACTAAACCACAACAGCAAAATCATCACGATCGGCAAGACCAATGGCTTTAGCACCTCATGGACAAAATGCTCAAAACGCTTGATTTGATGGGGGAGAACAATCGCATCAACACCGCGATACAGGATACCTTTAATCAAGTATGCAAGGATAAAAAGTGCAAACAGCAGAATGATTTGTTTCGCATTGCCCCAGACAAATACATGCTCTTGCACCCACGCTTGCGTTGTTTGCAAAAGTTTTAGCACATCATCTTTATAGACAAAGTCTTCAAACAAAATGTCAGCCCTCGTTTAGTTACCGCGCCGTGCCATAAAGGCCAACCGTTCAAACAAATGAATATCTTGCTCGTTCTTCAACAAAGCCCCGTGCAAAGGCGGAATGGACTTTTTGTTATCATCACTGCGCAAGGCTTCCGGTGGGATATCTTCCACCATCAACAGTTTAATCCAGTCCAACAATTCTGATGTGGATGGTTTTTTCTTTAAGCCCGGTACATCGCGTAAATCGTAAAACGCATTCAAAGCCTCTTTGACCAAACGTTTTTGTAAACCCGGGTAATGAACCTCGACAATTTCTGCCATGGTTTCTTTATCGGGAAAGCGAATGTAGTGGAAAAAACAACGGCGCAAAAAGGCATCCGGTAATTCTTTTTCATTATTAGAGGTGATCACAATAACCGGGCGATTGTTTGCCTTAATGGTTTTCTTGGTTTCATAGACATGAAACTGCATCCGATCCAGCTCCAGCAACAAATCGTTGGGGAATTCAATGTCTGCTTTATCGATTTCATCAATCAGCAAAACAGGGCGCTCGGAACTTTCAAACGCTTCCCACATTTTACCTTTGACGATGTAGTTGGCAATATCATGCACCCGTTCATCCCCCAATTGGGAATCGCGCAGACGTGAGACAGCATCATACTCATACAGACCCTGCTGGGCCTTAGTGGTGGACTTAACGTGCCATTCAATTAAAGGCGCATTCAACGCTTTGGCAATTTCATAGGCCAGCACGGTTTTACCCGTGCCGGGCTCCCCTTTCACCAACAAGGGACGCTCCAGATTGATCGCAGCATTTACAGCGACACGCAGGTCGTCTGTGGCAACATAATTTTCAGTACCCGTAAAGCTCATAAATATAAACCTAAGTGATTAAACGATTTACAACTAAGGTAAGTCGCAAATCGTTATCAATCAAGTTATTCCGCTGCTTGGGGTACTCTTGTTTTTGCTTTCCAGGTCACTTCAAAGCCCGGTTCCGGGTGATCGGGTACAAAGCGCGACAAAATCAAAGACACAAATGCCATCAAAGCCCCTGTGATAAACACGGCTGCGGGTGAAAATAACCATAACACCCCATAGGCAGCCGGCAAAACAACAGCGGCGATATGATTGATGGTAAAAGCGACACCGGCAGTCGGGGCCATATCTTTGGGATCAGCAATTTTTTGGAAATAGGTCTTCATCGCAATCGCCATGGAAAAAAACAAATGATCCACAATAAATAACCCGACACCAACCCATGGGTTTTGCACAAAGGCATAGCCTAAGAAGATCAAGATCAAACCGACATATTCCACACCAAGGGTCCGGCGTTCGCCAAATTGGCCGATCATTTTACCAATGCGTGGTGCAAAAAACATATTCAACACACCATTGGCAAGATACATGATAGAAATCTGCCCAGCATCAAAACCAAACCGTTCCACCATCAAGAAACCGGCAAAAACCACAAAAATTTGGCGCCGCGCCCCACTCATAAAGGTCAGCGCATAATAAAGCCAATAGCGTTTACGCAAGATAATTGTTTTATGTTGTTCCACTTTGGCCGGAAAATGCGGAAAAGCCACCCAGCAAAACAACGCCAATAATACGGTCACCCCACCGCCCAGAAGATAAACCGTTTCCATTTGGAAAGAGAGAACATCCAGCAACAGCCATACAAGGCCAAAGGCAATCAAAGAAGTGAAAGAACCAATGGCAATCATACGCCCGATGTTATAGGCAGCATGTTCTTTATCAAACCATTGCAATTGCAGGGACTGGTTGATGGTTTCGTAATAATGAAAGCCCAAAGACATGAGAACTGTCGTCAGATACAATCCAATCACGCTTGGGAAATATCCGGTTAAGGCCGTTCCGATCCCCAGCAAGACCAATGAGCCAAGCGCCAAGGTCTGTTCACGCATGATCAACAAGACGAATACAACACCAAAAGCCAGGAACCCCGGGACTTCGCGCAAGGACTGTAGAACACCAATCTCAACCCCATCAAACTGGGCTTGTTCTACCGCAAAGTTGTTCAGCAATGCACGCCAGACGCCAAAGGCAATTGGCATGGCCGCTGCCATCACGAATAATAAAATTTCAGGTCTTTTCCAAGAAGATGAACTCGGCATTGTATTTTCCCATACAAAAGACTTAACAAAATGCCCACAAGGCCATTGATTGTTCTTTTTACAAAAGTTTTAAAATGTCGTATATACGCACTTATGACAAAATATAACGCAAAAGAGACACTCGTTTCACATTTTAAACCTTTTATTCTAGATGACGGTCTTGAAATCAAACGGGTCGAGGATATACCACGTGCCCTGACTTTACGCGAGGGTAAGCGCCGCACAGGTATGGAAGGACCGGTACATTCCCATGAATGGGGGCAGCTCCTTTACGCCTCTGAAGGGGTAATGCAAGTCATGGCGCAAGGTTCCATCTGGGTGATCCCGCCACAACGTGCTGTCTGGATCCCACCCGGTGTGCCTCATAGTATGAAGATTATTCATACCATCACCATGCGTAATGTTTATATCTCCCCCGATGCCATGAAAGGGCTGCCCCCTGTGTGTCAGGTTATGTTCGTCACCCCTTTACTGCGCGAACTGATTGCCCAAGCCGTTAAATTTCCACCACTTTATGATGAAAATGGCGCAGAAGGCCGACTGGCAAACGTACTTTTGGATTGCCTCAAATCAGCACCTTCAACAGCGTTGCACCTGCCTGTGCCCGACAGTGGCCCCATTCAACATATTGCCAATCATCTCAAAGATAATCCCGCTGACCCGGCGACTTTGGATGAATGGGCGGCAAGATTGGGCACAACCACGCGCACATTGGCCCGTAATTTCAAAAAACAAACCGCCATGACATTTGGACAATGGCGTCAACAAGCCCGCCTGCTTGAAGCCTTAAGCCGTTTGGCGAGCAACCAGCCCATTTCCCATATCGCCCAAGACCTTGGGTATTCATCCCAAAGTGCATTTAGTGCTATGTTTAAAAAAGCTTTAGGTGTAACGCCGGGGCAGTTTTTTAATAATGAAACATAGGCAGGAATATGCATCCCTTTAATGATACTTCTTTTGATCAACCTCCTTATGACGGGGATGTCCAAAGCTATATGATCTGCACCACGCCCCGTGTGGGCGGGACCCTGTTGGGTGCCTTATTACAAAGCACTCAAAACATGGGCGTGCCCCATGAATATTTTCACCTGAATGAAGTAACTCAACCTTTGGGCAAACGCTGGAGCTTGCCAGAACGGCTCAGTACCCCGGTTTATCTCGAAGCTCTGCATAAGTATCGCACCACACCCAATGGTATCTTTGCCCTCAAGGTTCATTATGTTCAGCTTGATGGAGTGTTGAAACAACATAGTTTTCTAGACTTTCTAAAAACCATTAAAACCTTTGTCTATGTCACCCGCGATGACCTTTTAGGGCAAGCCGTTTCTTACGCCAAAGCCCATCAAACCCGCAACTGGTCCAGCCTGCAGGAAGCTAAAACGTCCCCCACATATGACCACAAGCTGATTGAACGAGCCATGGAGGATATCCTTGCGCAAAATGCCCATTGGCAAAAATTCTTTGCCCTTTATGATATCCAACCGTTGCGCATTCGATATGAGGATATAGTCATCGCCCCAAATCAAACGTGCCGGGCGATCTGTCAAGCCATGGGCTATGAGCCGAAAAACGCTTTCAATCTAGAAGAAAGCCCACTCAAAAAACAACGCGATCTTGTGAATAAAGAATGGAAAAACCGCTTTCGTCGCGATTTACGCAGTTTTTAAGAAGTTGGGCCCAACGCCACGCCAGTGAAATATTCATGGCCCAGCACCGCTGCAATAAACAGCACAAACCCCAACGCCGCCACCATTACGCCTTTATGGGGAAGTTTTTTGGCAGGCTTTTGAAAATCACCATCGCGTTTATTCAATAAAAAGATCGTTGCCACAGACCAAGCGAGCAATCCACCAAACAAAATAGTTGTGCGTAAATCCCCATTCAGCGCCAGATGAGCCGCAGCCCAAAGAGAAAAACCCGTCAATTGCGGATGACGAAAGGTCCGACGAAAGTTACTAGGCAGAATTGAGGCTGCGATCAATACAAACCCGATCAAAATCAGGACAACGGCTGGAAAAGCTGCGATCTCATATAAATCATATAACGGCTCAATCGTTTCAATGGAGCGCCACCCCAAAACCATCAAGGCCACAGAGGCAAAAATCACTAGGGAAAAGACACCTTTATAGGACCATTCCCCCAGTTTTCCGATCATCGTATTACGCATAGCAGGTGCGACGACAGGCACCATATGGGCCACAGACCACAAGATTAATCCCAGGATCAACAGCTCCATACTCTTAACTCCTTAACCAGCAATTGCGGCTTCAATGGCGTCTAGGGCTTCTTGCGCTTTTGACCCATCTGGACCGCCGGCTTGTGCCATATCAGCACGACCGCCGCCGCCTTTACCGCCAACGGCTGCAGAACCGGCACGTACCAGATCAACCGCACTTTTGCTATCGGTCAAATCATCAGTAACACCAACGACCAATGAAGCCTTCCCGTCATTCACAGAAATCGCCGCACAAATGCCGCTGCCGATTTGATTTTTCATCTCGTCAACCATGGATTTCAGGTCTTTACCCGGAATACCGTCCAGAACTTTGCCCATATATTTAATACCAGCAACTTCTTTAATATCACTTGCGGCACCGCCGCCACCTGTCGCCAGTTTTTTGCGCAGATCAGCGATTTCGCGTTCCATATTTTTGCGCTCTTCCAACAAAGCTGCCACGCGGGTCGGCACATTTGCCGGTGTGGCGCGCAACATGTCTGCTGTTTCATTCAAGCGAACTTCTTGTTCTGCCAGATAGGATATAGCAGCAGCCCCTGTCAAAGCTTCAATCCGACGCACACCAGCAGCAACGGCACTTTCATTAACAACCTTAAACAAACCGATATCACCCGTGCGTTTAACGTGTGTACCGCCACACAGTTCGACAGAGAAATTTTTACCATCTTCATTGCCCATGGAAACGACACGGACTTCATCGCCGTATTTTTCCCCAAACAACGCCATTGCGCCTTGTTCAATGGCTTCATCCGGTGTCATCAAGCGGGTGACAACTTCTGTGTTTTTGCGAATTTGCGCATTCACTTTAGCTTCAACCGTAGCAATTTCTTCCAAAGACAAGCCTTTGTTATGGGCGATATCAAAACGCAAGCGTTCTTCTGCCACAAGGGACCCTTTTTGAGTCACATGATCGCCCAGTTCCTGTTGTAAAGCTTTGTGTAACAAGTGAGTGGCGGAATGATTAGATGCCACGCTTGAACGACGGCTATGTTCAACCGTTGCCGCCACATCTTCCCCCACAGAGATAACACCACCTTTGACTTTACCAATATGCAGATAAAGGGAATGGATGCGTTTCTGCGTATCACTGACCACCACTTCGGCAATATCACCGACCTTCAAAATTCCGGTATCGCCTTCCTGACCACCACTTTCTGCATAGAAAGGCGTTTGGTTCAACAAGACCGTCACTTCGGCGCCCGGTTGGGCCGTTTGGACTTCTTTACCATCGACCACAATGGCAACAATCTGCCCTTCGGCCGTTTCGGTATCATAGCCAAGGAAATCGGTGGCACCGACTTTTTCTTTCAAGTCAAACCATACGGCTTCATCCGCATGCCCGCCTGAACCAGACCAGTTTTTGCGCGCTTCTGCACGTTGTTTTTCCATCGCGCTTTCAAAGCCGCTCATATCCACATTGATGCCCTTGGGTTTCAAAGCGTCTTGTGTCAAATCAACCGGGAAACCGAATGTATCATAAAGTTTAAACGCCACCTCACCGGAGAGTTCATCCCCCTTTTTCAAGGTTTCTGTTTCTGCATCCAATAAAGTCAGGCCACGATCCAACAGCTTTTTGAAACGGGCTTCTTCCAGTTCCAATGTCTCACTGATCAAGGCTTGTGCGCGGATCAGCTCTGGGAAGGCTTGACCCATCAGGCCTGTCAATGTCGGCACCAGTTTATGCAGGACCGGGTCTTTTGCCCCAATAATATGGGCATGACGCATGGCGCGACGCATGATGCGGCGCAAGACATAACCACGGCCTTCATTTGACGGCAACACACCATCGGCCAGCAAAAAGGCACTTGAGCGCAGATGATCTGCGATCACACGGTGAGATGTATTAAACTCCCCATCCGGATCGGTAGATGTTTTATCCGCCGAGGCCTCAATCAATTTGCGCAACAGGTCCACATTGTAATTATCATGGGTGCCTTGCAAGACGGCAGCAATGCGTTCCAACCCCATACCCGTATCAATAGAGGGTTTCGGCAGGTCTAAACGATCTGTAATGGTTTGTTCATATTGCATAAAGACAAGGTTCCAAATTTCAATGAAACGGTCGCCGTCTTCTTCTGCACTCCCGGGAGGGCCACCCCAGATATGATCACCATGATCATAAAAGATTTCCGAACAAGGGCCACACGGTCCCGTATCGCCCATGGCCCAAAAATTATCCGATGTCGGGATGCGGATAATTTTATCATCACTTAACCCGGCAACCTTTTTCCATAAATCGAAAGCTTCATCATCTTCATGATAGACCGTGACCAGCAGCTTTTCTTTAGGCAGGCCAAATTCCTTGGTGATCAAGTTCCATGCAAGTTCGATCGCCACATCTTTAAAATAATCACCGAAAGAGAAGTTACCCAGCATCTCAAAAAACGTGTGATGACGCGCGGTGAAACCAACATTTTCCAGATCATTATGCTTACCACCGGCGCGCACACATTTTTGCGATGTGGTCGCACGGCTGTAATCACGTTTTTCCAGCCCGGTGAAAACGTTTTTAAATTGCACCATTCCGGCATTGGTGAACATCAATGTCGGATCGTTTCTCGGCACCAAGGGCGAAGAGTCTACAATCTCGTGCCCGTTTTTACCGAAGTACTCAAGAAACGTTTTGCGGATATCATTGGCGCTTTGCATGGGTCGTCACTTTAAATCGTTATCATGAATTCAAGAGAGATGTTTTTACAGTGCATCCCCTTGCATGTCTAGCTGTGTCCGTATCAGATGCCACTTTTTGCATCAAAAAAAATGTTACCCACCACAATGGCAGGTAACATTTTCGAAAAAAGATATCTAAAGGGCTGGCATTTCCCAGCCCTAAAGTCACACAATTTTAGTCTTCGTCTGCAACGGGGGTTGTTTCACCCGTGGTCATAACTTCTGAAATCAAACCCGCATTTTGACGGATTGCCGTTTCGATCTCTGAGGTCATGGCTTCATTTTCGCGCAGGAACTGCTTGGCGTTTTCACGCCCCTGACCAATACGGGTAGAATTGTAAGAGAACCAAGAACCGGATTTTTCCACAATCCCGGCTTTCACACCCAGATCGAGGATTTCCCCCATTTTGGAAATCCCTTCGCCATACATGATGTC
>JABXIC010000029.1 GCA_013373265.1 Methylocystaceae bacterium
GGATGCGCAGGATAACTTTAAAGGGGATGGGGCAAGCCAATGACAAGCTTTTTCTCCCTGCGCCGTGCACGCACCATTTTGGTAAAAGAATTTATCCAATTAAAACGCGATACCGTTACATTGCGCATGATTGTGATGATCCCGGTTATCCAGCTGTTGTTGTTTGGTTATGCTTTAAATACGGACCCGAAGCATCTGCCCACGGCTGTTTTGTCACAAGATAACAGTTCAACGGCGCGCGCGATTGTGGCGGGCTTAAAAAATACGGATTATTTTTCAATCGATTATGATATCCACTCGGATCAAGAAGGCCATGAACTGTTGAAAAGCGGGCAAGTGCTGTTTGTTCTGACCATCCCGGCACATTTTGAACGTGATCTTGTGCGCGCAGAACATCCGAATATTTTGATCGAAGCCGATGCCAGTGATCCGGTTGCGACCTCCGGTGCTTTGGCTGCAGCGAATGGCATGTTGTCGCGGGTTTTTACTGAAGAACTGAAAGGCCCATTGTCAGCTTTGCAAAGTAATCCATCGCCTTTTGGGTTGCGGTTACAAAAACTATATAACCCGGAAGGTTTTACCCGTTACAACATCGTGCCCGGTTTGATCGCGGTTATCCTGACCATGACAGGGATTATGATGACGGCACTTTCCATGACGCGTGAACGCGAACGCGGCACCATGGAAAATTTATTGGCCATGCCGGTATCTGCGCTGGAAGTGATGGTTGGCAAGATCACCCCTTATGTGATCATTGGATTTTTTCAATCCACCATCATTGTTGTGGTTGCCAAAGTACTGTTTGATGTACCGATCCTCGGTAATTTGGGATTGTTGTCATTGGCGACGCTTATTTTTATCACCTGTAATATGGCAATTGGCTTTACCATATCGGCAGCGGCGCAAAACCAGACACAGGCGTTGCAAATGTCTTTTATGGTGATGTTGCCGTCTATCTTACTGTCGGGCTTTCTATTTCCCTTTCGGGGGATGCCAGACTGGGCGCAGGTTGTTGGCAATATTTTACCCGCCACACATTTCATCAATATATCACGCGGGGTGATGTTGAAGGGTAGCTCCTTCATGGAAGTATGGCCCCACCTTTGGCCGTTGTTGCTTTTTATGGTGGTGATTACCTTAATCGCGATGAAACGCTATCGTCGAACACTCGATTAATTTAATCCAGTTTTGCCGTCGGTTGATCGATAATTTCCATTAAGGTGGTGTAGGCCCCTTTAATGTGGCTGCGGGTAAGTTCGGCAGCGCGTTTAGCATCTCTGGCAACGCAGGCTTCTAAAATGGCGTTATGTTCAATACGTGCCAGGCTCATGCCATCAGTCAGCACCAGTTGTGCACGCACGTAAGAATCAATCCTGTCGCTGATTTCGCGGATGATTTTCAAGTGGAAGGGCCGTTTGGAATCACGATAAAGGGTTTCATGAAAATTGCGGTTTTGCATGCCCCATTTGCCGGAGTCCGTTTCTTCGCTGAATTCGGTGCAGTAGTCCTGCGCGAGTTCAAGGGTCTCTTGTGTCATGTTGTCGACAGCATGTTTGATGACCAGTGGCTCTAGCATCAAGCGGATTTCAAAGATTTCTGTGATTTCATCTTTACTTAAAGAAGAAACAATCGCGCCTTTGTATCTGACGTTTTTAATAAGACCTTGTGATTCAAGGCGCTTTAAAGCTTCACGTACCGGGATGCGTGAGACATTAAACAGTTTGGCGATATATTCCTGACGGATCGACTCGCCGGCTTTTAAATTGCCGCTAATGATCTCATCACGCAGGGCATCATAGATGATATCGGATGCAGAAGCCGTTTTTCCCAGATCAATCGCGCGTGTTTTTAAGTCGTCGTACACAGTCCATCCTTCCCGTTTTTGTGCCTTTTTCTGTAAGGGACAATCCTTTTTCTGTCAAACATGATGCCACAAGAAGGCATGGTTTGTAAAAAATATATTGCATATTGGATCCAATTTACAATATGGTTCTTTATCAGCTAAAGAACAACCGCGACATAAGGTCATAAAGATTGGCTGTTTTTAAGTACCCAGACGTTTAAATCTGTTTGGTCTTTGTTTGAGAGACACAAAGACCAATCTGTAGAAGTGAAATCACAAAGCCCGTAAGCCCAAAGGGTTTACCAGAAAGGAAGAAGAATATGTGGAATGGGATGATGCCTGCCGTTACGACCAAATTTACCGAAGATGGGGCGATTGACGCAGCAGAAATGGAACGATGCATCGGTTTGCAGATGGACGCAGGCAATAACGGTGTGATCGTCTGTGGCACATTGGGTGAAGGTTCAATGTTAAGCCAGGAAGAACGCATTGATGTTCTTAAAATTGCGAAATCGGCTTGTGGTGCAAAACCTGTTTTGTTGACCGTCAATGAAGCAGGCACGCGCGAGGCATGTGAGCTGGCTGAAAAAGGCCGTAAAGCCGGTGCCGACGGTATAATGGTTGTCCCTTCTCCGATCTATCACACCAATCGTGATGAAACCATCACCAATCTGAAAGCCATTTCTTCAGCAGGTGATTTGCCTGTTATGATCTATTCCAACCGTGTGGCCTATCGTGTGGATGTGACACCGGAAATGATGCTGGAACTGGCAGAAGATGACCGTATGGTGGCGATCAAAGAAAGCTCAGACGATATACGCCGTCTGACGGACATCATCAATACGTGTGGGGGTCGTTATAACATCCTGACAGGTGTTGATAACCTTGGTCTTGAAGCCTTGATGATGGGGGCTGATGGCTGGGTTTCCGGTGTGTCTATTGCTTTCCCGGAAGAAAACCAACGTATCTATGACTTGTTCCGCGCAGGTCGTTTTGAAGAAGCGCGTGAAATTTATCGCTGGTTACGCCCGCTTCTTGACCTTGATGTGTCTACCGCTTTGGTGCAACAAATCAAACTGGCAGAAGCAATTGCTGTGGGCTCTACTGAATATGTCCGTGCACCGCGTCAGATTTTGACAGGTGAACATCGCGCACGTGTTGAAAAAGTCATCCGTGATCAAATCGCGTGTCGTCCGGACTTGAGTAAATATGCGCTTGCGGCCTAAAGGATTATTTTAAATGACCACATTCGCAAACTTGATTGCGGGTGAGTGGACGATGGGGACGCGCAGCGTTCCCAACGTCAACCCATCTGATACGACGGATATTATTGGCGAAGCCGCGCAAGCAACCGCCGAAGAAATGAACCAAGCCATTGAGGCGGCTGCAAAAGCGCAAGTCGGTTGGGCACAGACCACGCCACAACAGCGTTTTGATATTCTTGATGCTATTGGTACAGAAATTCTGGCACGCAAAGAAGAATTGGGTGACTTGTTATCCCGCGAAGAAGGCAAAATCTTGCCCGAAGGCATTGGGGAAGTCGGGCGTGCCGGACAAATTTTTAAATTCTTTGCTGGCGAAGCTTTGCGTATTTCTGGGGAACGTGTTGAGTCCATCCGCCCCGGTATTGAAATTGACATGCGCCGTGAACCATTGGGCGTGGTTGGGTTGATCACACCTTGGAACTTCCCTATCGCGATCCCGGCTTGGAAGATTGCCCCTGCCTTGTGTTATGGCAACGCCGTTGTGTTAAAAGCGGCAGAAGCGGTCCCCGCGTGTGCATGGGTTTTGGCTGATATCATCCATCGTGCCGGACTGCCCGCAGGTGTGTTTAATCTTGTTAATGGGCGCGGGTCTGAAATTGGACCTGTGATGATTGATCATCCTAAAATTGCCGGGGTTTCTTTTACGGGGTCCGTTCAAACCGGACGTTCAGTGGCGCAAGCTTGTGCCAAAAACCTGAAAAAAGTCCAATTGGAAATGGGCGGTAAAAATCCGGCTGTTGTGTTGGATGATGCGGATTTGGATGCCGCTGTAGGGGCCTGTGTGAACAGTGCTTTCTTTTCTTCCGGTCAACGTTGTACGGCATCCAGCCGGATGATTGTGACAGAAGGTATTTATGATGATTTTGTCGCCGCCATGACCAAAACGGTCGCTGCCCTGAAAGTCGGCGATGCCCGTGATGGCGCCACTCAGATTGGCCCTGTTATTGATGCACGCCAATTGGAAAAAGATCTTGAATATGTCGAGATCGCAAAGGCTGAAGGGGCCAAACTGGTTTGTGGTGGGGAAAAACTGGACGGACCCGGTCATTATATGAGTCCAGCTTTGTTTATTGATACCGCCAACGATATGCGTATCAATCAAGAAGAAGTGTTTGGTCCTGTTGCGACGATCATTAAGGCAAAAGACTATGATGATGCCCTCAGGATTGCCAATGAAACGGATTTTGGGTTATCAGCTGGGATTTGCACCACATCTTTAAAATACGCTTCACATTTTAAAGCCCATGCAAAAGCGGGTATGGTGATGGTGAATTTGCCTACAGCAGGGGTGGATTACCATGTACCTTTTGGCGGGACCAAAGGGTCCAGCTATGGTTCACGTGAGCAAGGGCGTTATGCGGCTGAATTTTATAGTGTTATGAAAACATCTTATACCCAGCCTTAGGGGGAGTGTGCTTTGAAATCGCAAGATGTAATTGTCATCGGTGGCGGCATTGTTGGTTTGGCGGTGGCTGAAAAGCTCCATAGCCAAGGTCATCGCATCACCTTGATTGAACGTGAAAAAATTGCGGCCAAAGCTTCCCAAGGCAATGCCGCTGGCTTGGCGTTTTCTGATATTATGCCTTTGGCGTCACCGGGGATTATTAAAAAGGCTGTAAAGTGGTTTTTGGATCCGGTCGGGCCTTTTAGTGTGGTGGTGCAAGACCTGCCACAAACAATGGGTTGGCTGTTGCGGTTTTTAGCTGCGGCACGCCCTGCGCAATATCGCCGTAGCATTGACGTGCAAGCCGCGTTGATGCATTTGAGCCAAAAAACTTTCCCCGAGATGCTGGAACGCTGCAAACTCGGGGATATGGTGCGCACAAATGGCGCCTTACATCTTTATCAAAGCAAAGAGTCTTTTCAGGCTGATTTGAAGAAATGGCAGTTCAGAAAAGAACATAACATTGCCTTTGATGTTTATGAGGGGGAGGCCCTGCACAAGTTTCAACCCGGATTGTCGCCTTCCTTTGTGGCGGGGATTTATGCCAACCAGTGGCAATCTGTCAGCAATCCTTTGGATTTTTGTAATGCTTTACATCAGTATCTTGAAAGTGCTGGTGTTAAAACCATCATCGCAGAGGTCTCAAACCTTTCTGATGATGGCAGCGTGACATTGGCAAATGGCAAAGTGTTGCAGGCTGATAAGGTGGTTCTGGCGGCTGGTCCGTGGTCTTCCACGTTGAGTGCCCCCTTAGGTGATAAAGTGCCCCTGATTGGGGAGCGCGGGTATAACACCACATTGGATAAAATGGCCTTTGTGGGGTTGGATCACACACTTGTGTTGAGTGATCATGGTTTTGTTGTGGTGCCGCTTACCAACGGTATCCGCGTTGGCGGGGCGTCTGAAATTGCAAGTCTGGATCGCGCGCCAAATTACAAACGGTCAAAAAATATGCTGGCGAAAGCACAGCACTTGTTACCCGCTCTTGTCAACGATGGGCAAGGGGTGGAATGGATGGGCGCACGCCCGGCTATCCCTGATACTTTGCCGGTGATCAGCCATGCCACCAGCTCAAAAAAGATTATCTATGCGTTTGGTCATGGTCATTTGGGCTTGACCCAATCCACAGCAACGGCACAATTGGTCAGCGAGATGGTCGCAGATCAACCCTTGTCTATGAATATTACCCCCTTACGGGTAGATCGTTTTTAAAGGAAAGACAGAAATGGCACGGCATACGTTTTTTTGCATAGATGGGCATACCTGCGGTAATCCTGTGCGCGTTGTGGCTGGCGGCGGTCCTGACCTTAAAGGTGGGACCATGCTGGAAAAAAGGGCTGACTTTCTTCAAAATCATGATTGGATCAGAACGGGGTTGATGTTTGAACCGCGTGGTCATGACATGATGTCAGGTTCTATCCTTTACCCCCCAACTCGTGATGATTGCGATGTTGCGATTTTGTTTATCGAAACCTCGGGCTGCTTGCCCATGTGTGGGCACGGCACTATTGGTACCGTCACAATGGCGATTGAAAATGGATTGGTGCAGCCGAAAACGCCCGGCGTTTTGCGCCTTGATACGCCTGCCGGATTGGTGATCGCACAATATACCCAAGTGGGGGAATATGTTGAAGAAGTCCGCCTGATCAATGTGCCGTCTTTTCTTTATAAGCAGGGCTTAAGCGCAACGGTTGAAGGGATGGGGGAAATTATTGTGGATGTGGCCTATGGCGGTAATTTTTATGCCATCGTTGATGCCCAAAGTGACTTTAATGATATGGCGGATTATACGGCCGGGGAACTGATCGGGTTTAGCCCAAAACTGCGCCAAGCCTTGAATGAAAAGTATGAATTTGTCCATCCTGAAAAAACCGATATCAAAGGGTTGAGTCATATCTTATGGACAGGAAATACAACCCATCCTGAAGCTTCTGCGCGTAACGCTGTTTTTTATGGTGACAAGGCGATTGACCGGTCCCCGTGCGGGACGGGGACGTCTTCGCGTATGGCGCAATGGGCCGCATTGGGCAAGTTGGATGTGGGGGATGAATTTATCCATGAAAGCATCATCGGGTCTTTGTTTAAAGGCCGGGTGGAAGAGCGCGTGAAGGTGGGGGAGTATGATGCCATTGTCCCGTCCATTGCAGGCTGGGCCCGTATGACGGGGACAAATACGATTTATATTGATGATCGTGACCCTTACGCCCACGGTTTTGTTGTAAAGTAGTTTTAGAAAATTTAACCAACTCCAGAAGGAACATCAGATGAGCAGCATCCCCTATATCAGTGCCGAACACGTTGAAGATCGCCTCAGCTGGAAAGCTGTCGGAGATGCGATGATCGAAGGTCACAAACTGGCGCGCGCCGATATTGATGATGTGTTGTTTAAGCATGGAAGTGATGCCCTGTTGAGCCGCGCAGCATGGATCAAAGGGGCGGGGATTGGTGTGAAATCAGCCACACTCTTTCCTGAAAACCTGAACCGTGTGCCAAAGATGCCAAGCATTCATGCGGTGTTCACTTTGTTTGATGATACAACCGGGGTGCCCACGGCCATCATTGACGGTATCTTGGTGACAAAATGGAAAACAGCCGGGGATTCCGTTTTAGGGGCCCGCCTTCTTGCCCGACCGGACAGTAAAGTTCTAACAATTGTGGGGGCTGGTGCAGTTTCTGAATCTTTAATTGATGCATATCGTGAAATATTCCCGAAGCTTGAACGTATTGTGATTTGGAATAGGACGTATGCCAAAGCCCAAGATTTGGCTGCCCGTAAAAATGTTGAAGCCTGTGAAGATTTGGAAGAAGCCTTGGGTTTGGCGGATATCGTCTCTTCAGCCACCATGTCTGTTGATCCGGTCTTGCGCGGGGATTGGATTAAACCCGGCACCCATGTTGATATGATTGGTGCTTATAGCCCTGATATGCGCGAAGCCGATGATGTATTAATCAAAAAGGGAAGCCTGTTTGTGGATGCGCGTGAGACAACCATCCATGATATCGGTGAGTTGATCATCCCGATTAAAAACGGTGTGATCACGGAAAATGATGTCAAAGGGGATTTGTACGATCTGTGCAACGCGGGTAAGGGGCGTTCCAGTAACGATGAAATCACGCTTTATAAAAATGGGGGTGGGGCGCATTTGGATTTGATGACGGCTCTTTATATCAAAAAAATGGCAGAATAGGACGCTTATGTATTACCCCAGCATTTTCAATGATGCCATCGGTCCGGTGATGCGTGGGGCATCAAGCTCTCACGTTGCTGCGGCCCACCGAATTGGTGCCATGGCGTGTGATTATATGGATGGGGACTTTCAGTCTGTTTTAATCGAATATGATCCCAACGGGTCGTTAGAACCAACTCATGACAGCCAAGGTTCAGATATGGGGTTGTTTACAGGCTTGATGGGGTGGCCCATCATTGATGAGCGTATGGTGGAGTCACGTCGTTTTTTGGAAGAAACGGGCGTTTCGGTGGACATCCGCATCACTGATTATGGGGCAACCCATGAAAACACCTATAAGCTGAGTCTTGAAAATGAGACACATAAACTCTGCATGATCGCCATTTCTATTGGCGGTGGGATGATTGAGGTCATTGAAATCAATGGGACGACTGTTTCCATGTTTGGCGATTATCATGAAACGCTGGTTTTTGGTGATTTGCCAGATCAGGACTTGAACGCTGAATATGTGTTTGATCGTGGTGCCTTTACCCAGATTAAAAGCAGTCATCCTTTAAAGCTTGCCAACAGCCGGACCATTGCTCCGGTTTTGCCTATTGGGGCGCGCAAAGACCTTGTGGTTCCCTTTATCGATACGCAATCTATGTTGGCCTATAATGTAGAGAAAAATCTACCTTTGTGGGAACTGGCCGTACATTACGAAAGCCAGCGTGGGGATATCCCCCCTGTTGAGGTGTTTGAGAAAATGCGCGAGATTGTGCGTATTCTTGATCACTCTATTGAACAGGGGATTGCCGGGACAAAATATGAAGACCGTATTTATCCGGCACAGGCACCTAAATTTAAAGAAAAAACCGGGGCCAACAATTTCCTGAATCTGGGTGTGCATAATGATGTGATTTTGGCTGTCACGGCCTTGATGGATGTAAAAAGTGCCATGGGTGTCATCGTTGCCGCTCCGACAGCCGGGTCATGCGGGACCTTGCCGGGGACCTGCCTTGGTGTGGCAAATGCGTTGAATATGTCTGAAGATCAAAAGGTGAAAGCCATGTTGGCGGCTGGACTGATTGGCGTGTTTATTGCTCATATGGCAACATTTTCTGCTGAAATCGGAGGCTGTCAGGCAGAAACAGGGTCTGGTTCAGGGATGGCGGCTGCTGCCTTGATTACATTGTTTGACGGCACAGTGGATCAAGCCATTTCAGCGGCTTCAATGGCGTTACAAAATACGTTTGGACTTGTCTGCGATCCGGTTGCCAATCGGGTGGAAGCCCCGTGTTTGGGCAAAAATGTCTTGATGGCAGGCAATGCGTTGTCAGCCGCCAATATGGTGCTGGCGGGCTTTGAGGCGCTTATCCCGCTTGATGAAGTGATTGTCGCCATGCACAAGGTCGGCCAAGCCATCCCGTGTGAATTAAGATGCACGGGTAAAGGCGGCCTCGCCATGACACCGACGGGGCAGGAGTTATTTAAGAAGTTTAATTAGATAAAAAAAGGGTCAGGAGATCGTCTTTCCCCTGACCCGTGAGTATTTAAGCAGCGGCTGTAGCTGCCTTTTGCGCAACTTGATTGACAAGGGCGTCATGTAAGATGTGCACCGCTTGCGCATAGTCATTTTCATGAATGACAAATTGCATATCCACATTCCGGCTTGGCGCGTTGCAGAACAGAATATCAACCCCGCCAGCGTGTAAAGCCTGCACAGCTTTCGGGAAGTAGGTCTTACAACCAAGGTTTGCCCCGATGACAGAGACTACAGATACTTTCTGTGTCTGGATGACCGCTTCATCCGGTAAAGCCTTTTCCAAGGCTTCGACACAACGTCTTATTTGTTTTAACGGTGCGCTCACATAGTGGGTGACCGTGTTGGCGTTGAGGCTTTTTGTGACGGTTCTGACTTTAAACCGGCCAAAGACCTTGAGAATTTCTTCTTCTGCCCCAAATGCGCCGACCATATCTTGATTGAAAATCTCAATCTCATAAGCCTGTGCAATACCGGTTACGATTTCGGCACGCGGCGTTTGAGGATGGAAGTTATCGCGGATGATGGTCCCGGCATGGGTGGGCTCAAACGTGTTGGCGATGCGCAATGGTATCCCCATTTCGCGCAAGCCTTTGGCTGCACGGGGGTGAATGGCTTCCATACCGAGGTTTGAAAGCTGGTCTGCCACATCGTAGTTGGTTTCCCCGATTACCTGTACATTGTCTGTGCCGACCATTTTAGGGTCCGCACTGCTGAGGTGATATTCCTTATGGATGATGGCTTCTTTGGCGGCGGTTAACGAAGCAACGCGCGAGAAGGTGACTTCGCTATAGCCCCGGCCATAATGCTTCATCAAGCCTTCAGCTGTTTGGGCATAGCCTGTCACGATGGGTAATTGTGTGGCAAAGTCGATGCCCTGAAAGGCATGTTCAATGCGTTGGTTCAAGTCAAATTCTTCCTGTCCGCGCCAACCGGATAAATCGACAAACACCGCATTGACCCCATGACGGTTTAGCAACAAAGAGGTGTTGTAGGCACTATGGACTTCACCAAGGGCACTTAACATTTCACGCACGGTTGCCAAATGTTCATTTAATTTAAAATGACCGTAGGAACACAGGCGTTGCAAATCCACAAGGCAGGAACGTGTGCCTTCAATGCGGTCTTGAATAAATTGATTGGCCATTTGGCGATCAGCCGCTTCAGAAAATATTTTTTCGTTAATCTGACGCATTTCATCAGCCACATCACATAAGGCATCGCCCCAGGACCAGACATTCTCACTTTCTGAATAGAGTGCATAAACACCGGGTTTTTGTGATTTTTTATGTTCCAATAAACGATCTGTCATGCCGCCATAGGCTGAAACGACAAAGATTCGGTTATAAAGTTCTTTCTTGCTGCGTTTCCCAATTAGGATGTTGTCAAGAACGGCCTCGACATTTGACATGGAGGTGCCGCCGATTTTCTCTACGGTATGTGCGTTTAGTGAATGAATACTCATTATCTAACTTCCGTTTTTTTTATTATGATTTATAGAGCGATGAGAGCGATCAACCCGCTTTTTTCGATGAAGCGGGTTGATCGTATCCATGAAGTCTTATTCGTCTTCTATTAAAGGATAAACCCCATCAGCATCATGATCTTCAAGACCTGTTAAAGGCGGTGTGAAGACGCAAATCATGCGCAGGTCAGATGTGGTTGCGCGCAGATGGTGTTTTTCATGACCGTTTAAGGCATACATGGTGCCATCTTTGATTTGATGGGTTTCACCTGTTGTTAAATCTTCAATTTCACCTTCGCCGCCGACGCAATAGACGGCCTCAAGATGGTTTTTATACCAGATTAAGGTTTCTGTACCGGCATGGATGATGGTTTCATGAAAAGAGAAACCCATCCCATCCTTTCTCAGCAAAAGGCGTCGGCTGGTCCAGGTGCCTGTATCGGCTTTTACTTCGCGTTCGGTGCCGATAATGTCTTCAACGTTACGGACAATCATGATGCCTCCTGATAGATAACTGTGTTGTTTTGGTTTTTAAATTCACGAACGGATTCTTTGATAATTTCAAGTCCTTCGTCCAAGAGTTCGGGATCGATAATTAAAGGCGGTAATAGTTTTAAGATGCTTGCATCCGCCCCTGCTGTTTCGACAATCATATTTTTGGTAAAGGCGATTTCAGAAATTTTGCTACCGAGTTCGGCGGCACCAAAATCCAGCCCCCAAGCCATGCCACGTCCGCGCACTTTCAGGTTAAGTTCCGGGTGTTCTTCGACGATTTCGTCCAAGGCTTTTTTGATGGTTTCGCCATAAGACAAAACTTGTTTGCCCAGACGATCATCTTCCCAAAGCTTAAGCGCTTGCGTTGCTGCAACAAAGGCCAGGTTATTGCCACGGAAAGTACCTGTATGTTCACCCGGTTGCCATTGGTCCAGTTCAGGACGCATGAGCAAAATTGAAAACGGCAGCCCGCCCCCTAAAGATTTGGACAGGGTGATCATGTCAGGGCGAATACCTGCTTCTTCAAAACTAAAGAATGTGCCTGTACGACCATTCCCCATTTGAATGTCATCAATGATCAACAAAATATCAAATTCACGGCATAGTTTTTCAAGGTTTTGCAACCATTCTACGCTGGCAACATTGATGCCGCCTTCACCTTGAATGGTTTCGACAATGACCGCAGCCGGTAAATCAATGCCACTGGATTGGTCAGACAGGACCTTGCGTAAGTATTCGACAGTATCAACGTCTTGGCCTAAATATCCATCATAAGGCATGAAGTCCGTATTGGCGCGTACACCATAGGATTCATCACGATAGAAACTGTTCCCCGTGACGGACAGTGATCCCATGGTCAAACCATGATAGCCATTGCTGAAGGCGATGATATTTGAACGTTTTTTAACCAAACGCGCCAGTTTCATGGCAGTTTCAACAGAGTTTGTGCCTGTTGGCCCCGTGAACTGAACTTTATATTCCATGTTACGTGGTTCTAAAATCGTATTCACGAAAGTTTGCAAAAAGTCACGTTTTGCAGATGTGGCTTTATCCAAGCCATGAACAATGCGGTGATCTTGTAAATAACTGATCAAAGCCTCGGTGATTAACGGGTGGTTATGCCCATAATTCAAGGTGCCGGCACCTGCAAAGAAGTCGAGGTAACGGTTGCCATGTTCATCAAATAACAAGGCTCCTTCTGCTTTGTCGAAAATGGCGGGGAATGATCTTACATACCCACGAACTTGTGATTCTACTTGTTCAAAAATGCGCATTGCTATTTCTCCTTGTTATTGTTGCTTGGCATTGGTGTTAAAAATATTTTGATAAGTTGTTCGGCTTCATGTGCGTCATCGCCTTCGCCGAAGTGCTTGTCGCTTAAATACTCATCAACTTTCACAAGGGCCTTCTTGTTTTCGGCAAACTTGCTGAAAAAGTTGTAAGAGGCTTTGTTGGATGGGGTGTAGGTTGCTTCTACTGATTTAACGGAAACAGGGTTATGAACCTGAAGCAAACGATCCAACATCATGTGAGACAAGCCGTGACCACGGTATTTTTCATCAACAGCGATTTGCCAGACGAATAAGGTTTCCGGTTCAGCGGGCTTTCTATAACCGCCGATAAAGCCGACGATCTGTTCCTGATCTGAAATATCTCTACAAACGATGCTTGATTGTGCGAAATGATCGCAAAGTAAGAAATAAGCATATTTGGAGTTTAAGTCCAAAGGTGGACATGACCTGATAAGGTCGTATACATCGCGACCATCCCGCTTGTGCGGAATTTCGAAACTAAAGATAAGTGCCTCCTGCAATCTGTTAACGTTGCGAGGAAGATACGTGATTAAAAAAGGTGCACATTAACCCATGTTATTGCGCTTAACATAGGTTAATGAGTTTTGTTAAATAAATTATAAGTAATTGTTTTTTAAATAATTATTTTTATATATCAACAAGGTCTGGGTGCAAGGCACCTTCTAAATGATTAGAAGCGAATGAACAAATCTGTTTTAATTTTTTTGAATTTTTTAAGACAACATAGCCATTTCGATATTCCAGTAACTTATCTTTGCGCATGGCTTGTAAGGTGCGATTGACATGAACGATGCTGAGGCCCAAACAATCGGCAATGAGTTCTTGTGTTATTGGTAATTCATAGGCCAAGCGTTCGGCTACACCGACAGATTCCAGTCGCCAATGTAGTTCTAAAAACAAATGGGCCATGCGTTCTTTGGCGGTGCGTCGCCCCAAACTGACGACACGTTCGGTCATCATGGCTTCTTCACGGGCTGACCCCCATGTGATGGCAGCCGCCAACCTTGGTTGATCTTTAAATAGATTGACGATGTCGGTCCCATAGATGTTGGCGACGCTACAATCTGTTAAGGCTTCGGTTTCATAATCGGTTACCCCGAACAGGCAGGCACGCACACCGGACAGGTCACCGGGCAGCACAAAGCTGGTGATTTGGCGGCGTCCATCATTAAGGATTTTATATCTACAGGCCCAGCCCCCGAGTAAAAGGGTAACGATATCGCTATCGAAATCGTGTGTGGTCAGGGACTGGCCTTTGGCGATATAGCCATTTTCTTTGCAAAGCTCATTTAAAATACCAATTTCCAACGGGTCGAGTGCGACCAGATGGTTGAGCTTTTGTATCAGGGCGTTTCGTGGCAATTTAGACATGCGTGATCATAACGTGATCCAGACGACTGACAAGTTTATCTTTCAAAATTTTTAAAATATTTGAGCCCTGTTGGCCCCTTTAAAACCGTGCGGTTGCGCTATGATAAAGGCTTGCACCCAAATCAATGCCAAAGCTTTGTAAAGCGATGAATTGTTCGGTCTTAATTTCGCTAAATTCAAGGGGCAGGCTTTCGTTACGTCGACCCAGATGAATATCCGCCAAGAGGCGACCAAAAGCGGTACCCGGTGCAATGCCACGTCCATTATATCCCCACATGGTTAACCAGTTGGGATGCGGGGCTGCGATGCGCGGGATGTTGTCATTGGTCAAGCCGATACGCCCATACCATTCATGGTCGAACGTTTCGCCTTTTAACTGTGGGTAGACTTCAGCCATTTTGCGATATGCCCATGATTTATGTGCGGTATATGTGATGTTGTCCAGATTGCCGATACTGCCAATAATCAGACGACCTTCATCGTTTAATCTAAAGGATGTCAGGACTTGTTTGGCATCCCACATGCTGTGTTTTTGTGGCAAAATGCTTTTGAGCAGGTCTTCTTTCAAAGGCTGTGTGGCCATTTGGAAATAGTAAAGTGATGTTGTGTCCGGTCCTTGGTTGTCATACTCATTTTGATTGTAAGTCCCGGTGGCAGAGATGATGTTTTTTGCCCGCACGGCCCCTTGTGCTGTGCGGAGCGTCCATTTGCCATCATCGCGTAAAACCGATTGGACAGGGCTTTGACAAAAGATATGGGCGCCAAGCTTGGCTGCGTTTAGGGCAAGACCGCAGGCATAGCTTAAGGGCTGGATTGTACCTGCGCGCAAGTCATGAAGGGCCGCACGATATGCTTTTGTACCTAACAGGGTGCTGGTTTGATCGTGATCCAGCAAGTTCAAGTTTACACCATACTTGGCCCATTGTTCTTGGCGTTGCAAAAGATCATCACAGCCTTTGTCATCTTCTGCGCAGTGCAAGGTGCCAATGTGTTTGGCTTCGCACGGGATTTGATATTTTTCGATATTTTCAAAGACTTTATTGGGTGCTTCACTCAGGAAATGAATGAGTCTTTCGCCATATTTCTGACCGATCTTATCTGTTATCTCGTTCGGCTTGAGCCACAATCCGGCATTGACCAAGCCGACATTGCGACCGCTGCCGCCATAGCCGATGTCCTGGGCTTCCAACACGGCAACGCTTTGATTGTTTTCGCATAATCTGAGGGCGGCTGATAGGCCCGTAAACCCACCGCCGATAATGGCGAAATCAACATCGATATCCTGATCCAGCTTTGGATAGGATTGTGCATTTTGACAGGTGTCTTTCCACAAGTTCGTTTCGATGAATTTCGCCATTATATCCCCCCCCGGATTTAAGCTGATTAGTCGATGTTAAACTCTACACCTTGAGCTAAAGGCAGTTCTCTTGAATAGTTAACAGTGTTGGTTTGACGGCGCATATAACCTTTCCACGCATCGGAGCCGGATTCACGTCCACCGCCTGTTTCTTTTTCACCACCAAAGGCACCGCCGATTTCTGCCCCGCTGGGGCCGATGTTGACGTTTGCAATCCCGCAATCAGAACCACCCGCAGAGATGAAGTATTCTGCTTCACGCAAATCGGTTGTGAAAATGCAGGAAGACAGGCCTTGAGGCACACCGTTATGCATGGCGATGGCATCATCAAGGTCTTGATAGTCCATCACGTATAAAATCGGGGCAAAGGTTTCGTCTTTGACGGTTTGGCTTTGTTCCGGCATTTCAACGATGGCCGGGGTGACGTAATAGGCGTCAGGATATTGGTCTTGCAGGGTACGTTCCCCACCCGTGACGCTACCACCTTCTTTTTCAGCATTTTTCAAGGCTGCTGTCATGTTGTTGTAGGAGTCTTGATCAATCAGCGGACCAATAAGGTTTTCAGTTTTCAACGGGTCACCAATGCTGATGCTGGCGTAAGCTTTTTTGATTTTTGGCAACAGTTCATCTTTAATGTCTTTATGCACGATCAGGCGGCGCAAAGACGTGCAACGTTGACCACATGTGCCAACCGCACTGAAGAGGATGGCGCGCACAGCCATATCAATATCAGCAGATGGGGTGACGATCATGGCGTTGTTGCCACCCAGTTCCAGAATAGAACGGCCGAAACGTTCGGCAACGATGGGGCCGACGGCTTTACCCATGCGGGTGCTGCCTGTGGCGCTGATGAGGGGCACATCGTGGCTTGCGACCATGGTCGCGCCAATGTCACGCCCACCGATGGCGACTTGATGAAGGTTTGCAGGTGCATCGCCAAAACGTGCGAGGGCACGATCAAGAATTTTTGCACAGGCCAGAGCGGTCAGAGGTGTTTTTTCAGACGGTTTCCAGATCACGCTATCGCCGCAGACGAGAGCAAGGGCCGTATTCCATGACCAAACAGCAACCGGGAAGTTAAAGGCGGAAATAACGCCGACCGGACCAGTCGGGTGCCATGTTTCGCGCATGGCATGGCCGGGACGTTCAGAGGCAATGGTCAGGCCGTACAATTGGCGTGACAGACCAACAGCAAAATCGCAAATGTCGATCATTTCCTGAACTTCGCCCAGACCTTCTGTATAGATTTTGCCGCATTCCAGTGTGACCAGTTTGCCAAGGTCTTCTTTGGATTTGCGCAGTTCTTCACCTAAGAGGCGCACCAATTCCCCACGGCGCGGGGCGGGGACTGTTTTCCATGCGTTGAAAGCTGTTTTGGAACGCGCAATCATGGCTTCCATTTCGGCGCTATCAATTTCAGGGACCGCAGCGATTTCTGATCCATCAATAGGAGACTGTACTTTTAAGGTGCCGTTTTGGTAATCAGCGGGTTCAAAGCCGAGGTTTTCAAAGATTTCTTGATAAGACATGCATATCTCCATTGGATTTCAGGGGTGACGAATATCGTCATCAGTTACATCCAGATAAATGGAAATTGGATTGAAGTGCAAACTATTAAAAATCAATCATGCATTACGAAAGGTAATACCCCTTTGCGCTCTCGACAATCCATTTTCGAAAGGTTTGAACAGGGGTGTAAGCGCTGCGGTATTTGGGGGTGACCAGATAATACGCCGAAGAACTTTTGCATTCCCCCAAATCAAAAGAGGTCAGCACACCATTTTTCAATTCATTTTCGACAAACAGTTTGGGCATCAAGGCCACGCCCAATCCGGCAAGGGCTGCTTGGGCAACGGCTGAAAATTGCTCAAAGATCAACCCATGGGATGCGTCTTGTTCCATCCCGTTTAAAGCAAACCATTTGGTCCAGTGGTTTTGGCGGGTGGACAGATGCAGCAACGGTGTTTTCTTGAAATCTTCCAGACAAGTGATGTTGTATCTATCTGCCAAAGCCGGTGAAAATATGGGATAAACGGTTTCTTCCATCAAGAATGTACATTCTGCCCCCGGCCAGTCGGCCTGACCGTAATGAATGGCCGCATCGACATTTTCGTTATTAAAATCAAAGGGCGCGATATGGCTTTTAAAGCTGATGTTAATGTCGGGATTTTTCTCAATGAAGCTGGAGATTTGCGGGATAAGCCACTTTGTGCCAAATGTAGGCAAGATCGCCAGACGCAATTCACCCCCTTCAGCATTGGTGATGATGTTTAAGGTTGCCGTGCGGATAATATTAAGCGCGGTGGTGATCTCTTTTCTATACTGCTGCCCTGCATGGGTAAGGGTGACGTTTTGAGGGGTGCGCTCAAAAAGGGTCAGGCCGATTTGCTCTTCTAACGCGCGGATTTGGCGGCTGATGGCCCCTTGAGTGAGGTTAAGTTCATTTGCTGCACGCGAAAAACTGCCCAATCTTGCCGCAGATTCAAAAGCAGATAGCATGCTTGTTGATGGCAACAGGCGTCTTTGGTTCATCGTCATGCGTCGGGCCTCAATCATCAGATGGTGAAGCGGGTAATATAACGATGATCGGCAAAGAAGTGTATGAGTTTTTGTTATGGGCGTGTGTAAAAGAAAAGAGACCTTGCGCGCGGGGCAAGGTCTCTTGGTTTATTAGTTTAACGGGATGTCGCTATCGTCTTTGGTGGACTGATAGGTCGCAGACATTTCGTCATAAATACTGGCGATGCGTTTGACTTGGGCTTTCATGTCGTTTTTGACGTCTTCGTCAAAACCATCGATTAAGTGTGTCAGGTCATGGCTTTTCCAAAAGGCATTTTCCCGGGCATATTCCCCATTTTCGATCTTAAACACTTCTTTTAAAATCTTCAGATCATGGGGGATGTTGAAGGCATCGCGGGTATCTTCATAGCCAAACAAATAATAAAAATTGTCAAAGCCCGTCCAGGTGATGCCCGACAGACACAAGGAGCAGGGCTCATGTGTTGCCAGAAAATAGCAATCTTTCGGGTTGGGGCGTTGATCTGCGGGCATTTCGTAAAACCGTTTCAGGGTATGGATTTCACCATGCCACAGCGGGTTTTCCGTTTCGTTATTGGTTTCTGCAATAACAAGGGATAGATCGGATTTGCGGACAATGGCCGCCCCGAAAAGTTTGTTGCCGCAAGAAACGCCCTTCTTTGTTTGGGGAACGATTTCGTTCTCAATAACATCAAGCAGGCGTTTTGTGAGGTCTTGTGTGTTCATAGCGCTATGAACTCCGTGTTGCCCTCAGACGAAATCCGCAAGTCTCAACCGAGCGATCTTGTGGACCTGTGACAGGGCTGTTGTAAATTCTGTTTCTGGTGTGTGATTGATGCGTTCTTCAAAGGCTTTCAAAATATCATGCCGGGTCAAACCACGGACCGCAATGATGAAAGGAAAGCCGAATTTTTCGTTATATTGTGTGTTGAGCGTTTGAAAGCGTTCAAACTCTTCTGGGGTGCATTTATCCAACCCGGCTGAAGATTGCTCACTTTTTGACTCATCTGTCAGTTTGTCTTCAACGGCTAGCTTCCCGGCAAGTTCCGGGTGGGCACGCAATAATTTTAAACGTAAATCATAGCTGGCTGTGTCGACAATTCCTGCCATGGTGGAGGACAGACCCTCGGCTGTGTCCTGTTCAGAAGAAAGACCTTGTTCATAGGCCCCTTCAGCTACCCAAGGGGAATGTTCATAAACACCACCAAATGTGGTGACAAAATCATTTTTTGAAAGTGTGGTCGGTTTTGGGTTTAAAAGTTTGTTTTGCATGAAAAACCTGCTTCAAAATAAGGCAAAGTGTAAAAATTTAAACAATAATAATAAATTATAGCGTTGTTCTGACTGACTCTATAATCGTTTCATTTGATTTATTGTCAAAAAAAATAACCATATTGATTCAAATAATACCAGTATAAACTATCTTTAAATTGAGGAGATATACAAGTGGGCAAGTTAACGACACATGTTTTAGATACGGCACTGGGGCAACCGGCAAGTGATGTACGTATTGTTCTTTTCCGCGTCATGGGTGATCAACGCGAAGAGATTTGTGATGTGCGGACCAATGATGATGGGCGTTGCGATAAACCGATTTTAGAAGGCGATGCCTTCCAAACCGGGGTTTACGAGTTGGTTTTCTACGCAGGGGCTTATTTGGATGCAAAAGGTTTTGACCTGCCGGAACCGAAATTTCTGGATGAGATCGTCATTCGCTTTGGGATTTCATCGCAAGACCAGCATTATCATGTCCCTCTTTTACTTTCTCCCTTTAGCTACAGCACCTATAGAGGCAGCTAATCCTGTCGTGACGAAAGGACAAATATGCAATCGGAAATTACCTTTTTGCTCAATGGTGAGATTTGCACGGTTTCAAACATTGATCCAACGACCACACTGTTAAACTGGTTACGCAATGAAAAGCTTCTGACCGGGTCCAAAGAAGGCTGTGGGGAAGGGGACTGCGGTGCCTGCACGGTTGCGGTGGGAAGCTTGGATCAGGGGCGCGTTAATTATAAAGCCGTCAATGCCTGCATTCAGTTTGTTGCTATGCTGGAAGGTAAATCGGTTTGGACCATTGAAGGTTTAAAAGACGCTTCTGGTCACTTACATCCGGTGCAGGATGCTTTCGTTCAGACCCATGGCACACAATGTGGTTTTTGCACACCGGGCTTTGTGATGTCTTTGTTTGCCGCACATTTGAATGAAGAACATTATAATAAGCAAGAAGCCGACACATTATTTGCAGGCAACCTTTGTCGGTGTACAGGTTATGGCACCATTGTGACGGCGGCCGAAAATATGCAAGGTGTGGGGCTGGATCAAACCGATCAGACCCGTATTCAAAATGACACCACTTTGTTAGAGAAAATCAAGTCAGCTAAAACGGTCTGTCTGGAAAGTGACGGGCGTATGTTTTATAGCCCCGCCAATGCAGATGATCTGGCAGACCTGTATGCGGCCAACCCTGAAGCCACGATTGTTGCCGGGGCAACTGATGTGGGCTTGTGGGTGACCAAGCAACATCGTGAATTGCCTTGTGTTATTCATTTGGGAAGGGTTGAAGACTTAAAATACATCAAAGAAGAAGACGACAAGCTTGTCTTTGGCGCTGGGGTCACACACACAGACGCCATGCCTGTTTTGGCAAAATACTTCCCAGACCTTGGGGAAATGATGCGTCGTTTGGGCGCGGTGCAGGTGCGCAATTCCGGCACACTTGTCGGTAATATCGCCAATGGGTCCCCCATTGGGGACACGCCCCCGGCATTGATTGTCTTGGGCGCAACCATCACTTTGCGTCATGGCGATAAACGTCGAAGCATTGCGTTGGAAGATTTCTTTATTGCTTATGGAAAGCAAGACCGTGCTAAAGGTGAATTTGTTGAAAGCGTGGAAGTGCCGTTGGATCAAGCAGGCGCGCAAGCGCGGTTTTACAAAATATCGAAACGCTTTGATCAGGATATTTCTGCTGTCTGTGGCTGTTTTAATATCGCGATTGAAGACGGGCAGGTCAAAGAGGCACGCATCGCCTTTGGTGGGATGGCGGCAACGCCGTTACGGGCAAAAGCGGTGGAGGCCGCCTTGCTGGGTAATCCTTGGACAGAGGCCACAATTGACGCAGCCGTTGATGCTTTTGAACAGGATTATGCCCCCATATCAGACATGCGCGCCACGGCAACCTATCGCATGTTGGTCAGTAAAAACCTGTTGCGACGGTATTTCTTAGAAACAAGCCATAGCCCAGAACAAACCCGCATGGTTGGTGCAGGAGCTTTTAGCCTATGAATATGGAAAAGAAAGACATGATCCAAGGCGGTGTCCGTCAAAAAATCCATCATGACAGTGGTCCCAAACATGTGAGTGGTGAAGCTGTTTATACGGGTGATATTGCAGAACCTGCCGGTACGCTTCAGGTTTATATCGCCACCAGTACGCGCGCGCATGCCGCCATTACCAAAATGGATTTATCAGCCGTCAAAACCGCTAAGGGGGTGGCTTGTGTATTATCGGCAGAAGATATCCCGGGTAAAAATGATGTCAGCCCCGTCTATGGCGATGACCCTATGTTTGCAACCGATCTGGTGCAATATTATGGTCAGTCCTTATTTGCTGTGGCTGCCGATACATTGCAAAATGCACGCAAAGCAGCCAGCCTTGCCAAAATTGATTATGTTGATAAGCCTGCACTTTTGACTGTTGATGACGCGATGGAAGCCAACAGTCTGTTAAAAGAACCGTTTGTCATGGCACGCGGTGATTCCAAAAAAGCCCTGTCTGCGTCCAAAAATACCCTTGAAGGGCGTTTTCGTGTGGGCGGGCAGGAACATTTTTATCTGGAAACCCAAGCCGCTTTTGCCATCCCCGGGGAAGATAACGATGTGCTGGTTCATGCTTCAACCCAGCATCCCAGTGAAATCCAGCATAAAGTATCTTCTGTCCTTGGTATTCCATATCACTGTGTGCGTGTCGAAGTGCGCCGCATGGGCGGGGCCTTTGGTGGCAAGGAAAGTCAAGGCAATTTATTAGCCTGCACGACAGCCCTTGTGGCAAAGAAAACAGGTAAAGCTGCGAAACTTGTCTATGACCGCGATGACGATATGTCCATCACGGGTAAACGTCATGATTTCCGTTATGATTACAAAGTCGGCTTTGATGATAACGGTCAGATCTCGGCACTGGAAATGGATCAGGCTTTGCGGTGTGGCATGTCGTGGGATTTGTCAGAACCGATTGCGGATCGTGCGCTGTTCCATGCCGATAACGCTTATTTTCTGCCCCATGCTACTATAACGTCTTATCGCTGCAAAACAAACACCCAGTCCAACACGGCCTATCGCGGCTTTGGTGGCCCGCAAGGGATGGTGATTATTGAACGCATTATCGAAGATATCGCCGATCATCTTGGCCTTGATCCTGTCGAGGTACGCAAAGTCAATTTTTATGACCATAAAGACACGGTGAATGGCACGCGCCGTACCACCCATTATGGTATGGAAGTCGAAGACTGTATCATTCAGGACATCATTGCCGAATTAGAAGAAACATCAGAGTACGCCAAACGCCGCGCAGAGATAGAAGCCTTTAATAAAACCAGCCCGATTTTAAAACGCGGCATTGCCATGACGCCGGTGAAATTCGGCATTTCTTTTACCAAGACCTTTCTTAATCAAGCCGGGGCGCTGGTGCATGTCTATAGTGACGGATCCATCCATTTAAACCACGGTGGGACTGAAATGGGCCAAGGCTTATTCACCAAGGTTGCCCAAGTGGTGGCTGAAGAGTTTCAGGTCGATCTGGATCGGGTGAAGATCACGGCGACTGATACGGCAAAAGTCCCTAACACGTCTGCAACGGCAGCCTCAAGCGGGGCGGATTTGAATGGTATGGCGGCGAAAAATGCAGCCAGTGTCATTAAACAACGCCTGATCGAATTTATGGCAGAACGCCATCAGGCAAAACCTGAAGAGGTGATCTTTAAAAACGGATGCGTTTTTGTGAAAGAGGCCAGCTATACTTTTAATGAAGTGGTGCAGGAAGCTTATTTTTCACGCATTCAACTGTCCGCAACCGGGTTTTACAGTACTCCCAAGATCAACTGGGACGCGGCAACGGGACAGGGGCGACCTTTCTTTTACTTTGCTTACGGGGCATCGGTGACTGAGGTGTTGGTTGATACGCTTAGCGGTGAAAACCGGATTTTACGTGCCGATATTTTACACGATTGTGGTCAGTCCTTAAACCCTGCACTGGATTATGGGCAGATCGAAGGGGCGTATGTGCAAGGCTGTGGATGGTTGACCATGGAAGAACTGGTCTGGAATGAGGCAGGTAAGCTTACCACCCATGCACCTTCAACCTATAAAATTCCGGCTTGTTCAGACCGTCCGCAGGATTTGCGCATAAAGCTGTTTGAACAGGGTAAAAACGTTGAAGATACGATTTATCGTTCCAAAGCCGTGGGGGAACCGCCCTTCATGCATGGGATATCATCTTTGATGGCTTTGCGTCATGCGCTTTCTTCTACTGTTGGTGGCGGCATCGTTAATCTGGATGCGCCAGCAACACCGGAACGTATTTTGATGACCCTTGATACGCTACGCAAAAGGGTCTGATATTATATGACGGCCTATTTTATAGACGATATCATTGATGCGGTGGAAAAGTGGGAAAATGTGGTGCGTGTGGTGATTACCCGCACCCATGGGTCCACACCGCGTGATGCTGGGGCGTCTATGATTGTGGCAAGTGATGATTTTATAGGCACCATAGGTGGCGGGAAGCTTGAGTACCTCGCCTTGGCAGAAGCGCGTGACATGTTGCAAAAAACGGGTGGTCCCTTGCGCAAAACCCAGCAATTTGTACTGGGGACAGAATTGCGACAATGTTGTGGCGGCGTGGCATGGTTGTTGCTAGAATTGTTCGGACCTGACCATTTGGTCAAGTTGAGGGAACAACGAAACAATTTAAAAGCGGACAGCTTCATTATGCGCCCCACCGACTTTGATGGGTTATTTTTCAACACGGCCCAGCATATGGATGATATGCGTCAATGGCCGATGATTGCCGATACGTTGCGCCAGTATATGAATGGTGATACGGCGCAATCGTTGATTCTGTTAAATGATGAAGAAAATGCCCGTCAATGGGTGCTAGAACCTGCAGCCAAATCAACCGCGCCATTGTATATTTATGGGGCAGGGCATGTGGGCCGTGCGTTGGTGCGCATCATGGAAGATACCCCCTTTGAAATCACATGGGTTGAAACCGATGAAAGCCGCTTTCCAAGTAATGTACCCTATGGTGTGAAAACCGTCGTGGCGCCATCACAAGCAGATTATGCTGCCCAAGTGGGGGCAAGCGATGCGTTTCATGTGGTGATGACCTATTCTCATGAAGCAGATTTAGAAATTTGCCGGGCTGTTTTGTTGCAGGGTCAAGGGCAATATTTGGGCTTGATCGCATCGGAAACCAAGAAAGCGAAGTTTATTAACCGTTTGAAAAAGGATGGCGTGAGTGCACAGGCATTTGATATGTTTAAATGTCCAATCGGATTGCTATCGTTCAAACATAAAGAACCATCCATCGTCGCCATATCCATTGCGGCACAGTTGATTGCGGAACTTGAACACGGGGCTTACGAGCTGATGATTGGGTCAAAAGGGGATTACCATGACATCTAAGTCGGATTATCTACTTGAATTGAACGGGCTGACGAAGTCTTTTCCCGGGGTGCTGGCCAACGATAATGTTTCTTTTCAAATTGGTCATGGTGAAATTCATGCGCTTTTAGGGGAAAACGGTGCAGGGAAATCCACCTTGGTCAAAATGATTTATGGGGTGCAGCGACCCGATAGCGGGGTCATGCATATCCATGGCGAAACGTATCAACCCATGCGCCCGGCAGAGGCCCGTGCCCATGGTGTGGGGATGGTTTTTCAGCATTTCTCTTTATTTGATGCGCTGAACGTGGAAGATAACATCGCCCTTGGCATCGCCCCGGAACTGGCCGGGGAGGGCTTGCGCGAGCGTATCATTGAAATTTCTGAATATTACGGTCTGCCCCTGGACCCAAGTGCCAATGTGGGCCAGCTTTCAGTGGGCTTAAAGCAACGTGTGGAAATTGTGCGTTGTTTGCTGCAAAACCCCAAGCTGATTATCATGGATGAACCCACCTCGGTTTTGACGCCGGGGGAAGTGGAAATTCTGTTCAAGACATTGCGTAAATTAACGGATGAAGGTTGTTCCATCCTGTATATCTCCCACAAGCTGGAAGAAATCC
>JABXIC010000082.1 GCA_013373265.1 Methylocystaceae bacterium
GATATCGGCCACGATGGGCACATTCACGCGTTTGATAATTTGTTTAAGGGCAGCAGATGATTCTTCATCAGGCACTGAAATACGCACGATATCGGCACCAGCTTCTTCCATTGCCAGCACTTGCTGAACCGTGGCTTCCACATCAGTGGTCAAGGTGTTGGTCATCGATTGCACACTGATGGGCGCATCACCACCCACTAAAACATCACCAACACGGATCTGGCGCGACTTTCGCCGTTGAATATCTCTATAAGGACGTACAGACATTTTTCGCTGTTTCATTTCCAGTTATCAACTCGGAACGCGCGTTATAGCCTATATTCAAGGCAGAAAAAAGAACGGCTTTTCCCTTTTGAGAAAAGCCGCCCCTTTTTTTTTAATTTTCTGGAGAAATCAGCCTTTTACAGCTTTTCCTGCCAATAATTTTTTCGGGTCCAAGAGAACTTTGTTCAAGACATCGCCCGCGCCACCAATGGACGGAGCTTTTTTATCATCCACATAAATTTCAAGACCACCCGCATTGCCTGTGCGTAAGCTATAGCCGTAGGTTTGTGGCGTTGTATATTCTTCACCATCGTTCAAAACCAATGTTTCTTTGACGCTTCCATCGGGATTAACGATTTGAAGCCAAGAATAATCAACAGCCTTCAAAACAATTTTTTGCGTCATGACTTGCGGCTTAGCCGGTTTTGGCTCGGGTATAGGTTCTGGTTTCGGTGTGACGGCTTCAACAACGGGTGTTGCCACAGCTTCTTCTATTTTTTTCTCAACAGGTTCAACGGCTTTTTCAACTTTTTCTTCAGCCGCTGCTACCGATTCTTCAACAGCGTCCTCAACTTTCTCAGCCGTCTTTTCCAGTTTTTCAGTGACTGTTGGAGCAACGTCATCTTTCGTTTCTTCAACTTTAACCGTTTCTAACGGCTTAACCACATCTTCTGAGGCTTGCTTTTCAGCTTCCTCTACGGCCGCACGCGCAGCGGCGGCCATTTCGTGACTATCGGCTTCACCAATCGGTTCTACCGTCTTTTCCTCCACAACAGGAGTTGGCGTTACCTGTGCTGCAGGTTCTTGGATTTGATTGCTTTTTACTTTATCGACCATTTCAGCAAACTTGGCCGGAAGGTCCGGCACCAATTCCGCCATGGAACGATCTTGTGAAGATAAGAAATACCATCCCCCATAAGCTGCGCCGATAATAATCATACCGATCAAAATAATCGCGCCACCGGGAACACTTTGTTCTGTCACAGGTGAGGGGAAAACCAATTCTGCCTTACCTTCAAGCCCGGCGATTTCGTCTTTAAAACGTTTAACCACCTCTTCAGAATCAAGGCCGAGATATTCGGCATAAGCACGTACAAAACCCACCACATAGGTTTTACCCGGTAATTCATCAAAGCGACCACCTTCAATCGCTTCCAGATAGACATGGCGAATGCGCAAAACTTGAGCAACCGTTTGTAGATCTTGACCCGCACGTTCACGCGTGGTTTTCAATAACTCGCTGGCGCCCGGACCGCTAAATTGCTGTTGTACCGGGGTTTGCCCTTTGTTTCTCATCATGGTTCCTCAAAGCCCTAGACCTGTAGAAGCTTTTACTATACGGATGCTTTGTTAACAATCCGTATACAGCATTTACAGAATAATGCCACGATCCTTTGCATATTGTCTCAAAATGGTTCGTAAACTGTGATGGGATTTACCCATTTGTTCTGCCATAAATCTTTCCAACTGTCCCACATTCAAAGAGCGGATCATCATCTTGACCGGACCAATGGCAGACGCAGACATGGATAATTTTCTAAACCCAAGACCGACAAGTGCCATCGCCTCAAGCGGTCGTCCGCCCATTTCGCCGCATAAGCTCAAATAGACATCGGCTTCTTTGCAACGTTCCACAACCACCTTCAACGCATTCAGTGCTGGGGGCGACAAGGTATCATAACGCCCCGACAGACGCGGGTTACCGCGATCAGCGGCAAACAAAAACTGAAACATATCGTTTGAACCAACCGATAAAAAGTCAATCAGCGGCAGTAAACTATCCAATTGAAAGATCAGGGATGGCACTTCCAACATGACGCCCACATTGACCCGCGAAGGTAAACGATGACCTTTAATACTTTCACGTTCAATTTCCATATCCAACAGACGACGCGCTCTGACAAATTCAGTCACTTCCGCCACCATAGGAAACATCACATTAAGTTCACGTCCCCCAGAGGCACGAATAAGACTGCGCAATTGTTGGCGCAATAAATAGGGGCGATCCAATGTCACACGAATAGCGCGCCAGCCCATGGCCGGATTCTCTTCGCCATGATTATCCCAATAAGGCAAGACCTTGTCACCACCGGCGTCCAACGTGCGAAAGACAACCGGACGCCCATCGGCTTCTTCAATGATTTTTTTATAAAGTGAAACCTGCGCCTCAACACCGGGGATAGCAGAGCGTGCCATAAACGGAATTTCTGTACGATAAAGGCCAATGCCATCTGCGTTGGTTTCTCTTAAATGTTCAAGGTCAACCAGAAGACCCGCGTTCACGTTCAGAGAAACCGTGACACCATCCACACTTTCTGCAGGTTTATTCACCAAAGCCGCATAAAGGGCTTTTTGTTTCTCAGAAGCTTTCAGACTTTTTTCAAACGCCGCCAAAACATCGTCACTGGGGCGGATAAAGATTTGACCATTATGACCATCGGCAATAATTTGATCGCTATAATCAACCCGACCAAGTGCCCCCTTGGCCTGCCCGATCACAGGGATATCAAGAGCACGCGCGATAATCGCCACATGTGATGTGGCAGAACCTTCTTCCAAAATCAAACCGCGCAAACGCTTGCGATCATAGTCCAGCAATTCTGCCGGGCCCATATTCTTGGCAATCACGATGGCGTTAAGCGGCATATCTTCCGGGGATATTTTTTCTACGCCGACAAGATGCTGTAACAGGCGATTAGCCAAGTCTTTCAGATCGTTGACCCGTTCACGCAAATAAGGATCCTGAACTTGGGCCATGCGCGCTTCAGTATCGTCATGGACTTTTTGTACCGCTGCTTCTGCGGTCAAACCCGCCTTAATGGCTTCGCGAATACGCCCAAGCCAGCCCGCATCTTCGGCAAACATACGGTAAGTTTCTAAAATATCGCGATGCTCGGCATCAAGACTTTCAGAAGATTCCAGCATGTCATCCAGCGCACCGTGCATTTCGCTTAACGCTTTGCGCAGACGTTCCAGTTCCTCATCCGGGTCTTCGGCAACGAATTGCGAAATCACCACACGCGGTTCATGCAAGATCGCTTCACCCAGTCCCAGGCCCGAATTCAGCGTGACCCCTTCCAAGCGCAACGGCAACATGGCAATGCCATCCGTCGGCAGTAAGGTTTCTTCTTTCTTTACAAGTTCGCCACCGCCAACCAGTTCCCCAATAATCATGGAGACCGTTTGCAGGGTTTCAACTTCTTCTTCGGTGTAATGGCGCTGGGTCTTGTTCTGGATCACCATAACCCCGAGAACGCGCCCGCCGCGAATGATCGGCACACCCAGCATGGAGTGATAGAGTTCCTCACCCGTTTCCGGGCGGTAGGCAAACTGCGGGTGGTCTTGTGCTTCTGACAGGTTTAACGGACGTCCCGATGCCGCGATGGCACCAACCACACCTTCGCCAACACGCAGGCGTGTTAAGTGAACCGCATCCAGCTTCAAACCTTTTGTGGCAAAAAGTTCCAGCACTTCACCAGCACGCATGATGTAGATGGAGCAAACCTCGGACACAAAGTCCGTCGCCACAATATCGGTCACCAGTTTTAGACGCGTTTCAGCCGTCGCATCTGCGATCATCACTGAGCGCAGGCGTGATAAAATCCCCATCGGGGCGGTTGCTGTGCGTCCTGGTATCATACCTTAATTATATTTAGGCTGACTGCCGTGTGGCAAGTACGTCACACGCTTGGCCGACCAACTCCTCTAATATCTCAGAAACAGGTTGTTCTTTTTTCACCATACCAACAGATTGTCCTGCCATAACAGAACCATATTCCACATCGCCATCAATGACAGCTTTGCGCAACGCCCCTGCCCAGAAATGTTCAATTTCAAGCTGGGCTTCTTCTTTGGCAAGTTCTCCGGCATTAAACTTTTCAATCACGCGACGTTGCGTCGCCATAAATTCCTGCGTGCCTTTATTATTAAGAGCGCGCACAGGGATCACCGGGAAGTTCGGGTCAATTTGTAACGTTGTCATTGCATCTTTTGCGCCGGCACGAATGAAAGCTTTCTTGAAATTCTCGTGAGCAATACATTCCGTCGCACAGACAAAACGGGTCCCCAACTGCACACCCGCAGCCCCCATTTCAAGATAGGACAACATGGCTTCGCCACGTCCAATCCCACCGGCAACAAAGATGGGCACATCTTTAATGACAGGTAAAATTTCCTGAGCCAAAACAGATGTGACAACAGGACCAATATGACCGCCCGCTTCTGCCCCTTCAATCACCAGAGCATCCGCGCCATTGCGAATCAAACGTTTCGCCAAGACCAACGCCGGAGAAAAACAAACAACTTTAGCCCCAAAATCTTTCGCCTGCTTGATGGATGCGCCAGAAGGCAAACCGCCAGCAAGGACGACGTGGGAAACGGCGTGTTCTTTACAAACATCAATCAACTGATCTAATTGCGGATGCATGGTGATGAGATTAACACCAAAAGGTTTTTTGGTCATTTCTTTGGTGGCAGCAATTTCAGCAGACAACTGCTCCGGGTTCATCGAGCCACAGGCAATGACGCCGAAGCCACCTGCATTGGACAAGGCAGAAACCAGATTGCGTTCAGAGACCCAAGACATGGCCCCACCTAAAATTGCGTACTGACAACCAAGGAATTCACGACCGCGCGCCCACAATTTATCCAATGTATTCATAGCAGCTTCAGACATCATTTATCCTTTTTTACGCTTCGTTGGCATCCAAGCCATAAGCAGAGTGCAACGCACGAATCGCCAATTCAAGATATTCTTCAGCGATCAAGACAGAAACTTTGATTTCAGATGTTGTAATCACCTGAATGTTGATGCCTTTTTCAGCCAAAGCCTTAAACATGGTTGCAGCCACACCAGCGTGCGTGCGCATCCCCACCCCAACGACGGAAATTTTCACAACGTCGCTATCAGAAGTCATACGCTTATATGAAACTTCATCTTGTTTCTCTTCCAGCAACATCATGGCGCGTTTTAAATCACCACGCGGGACAGTAAAGGTCATGTCCGTTGTCTGACCATCTTCAGAAACGTTTTGGACGATCATATCCACGTTGATGCTTGTATCAGCCAAGGGGCCAAAAATACCGGCAGAAACGCCGGGACGGTCGGCCACGCCAACCAGAGTAATTTTTGCTTCATCGCGTGAATAGGCAATGCCGCTTACGAGTTCTTGTTCCACGATTTCATCCTCCCCGCAAACCAAGGTTCCGGGCTTATCTTCAAAAGAGGTCAATACTTGCAGACGCACATCATGTTTCATTGCCATTTCAACAGAACGTGTCTGAAGAACTTTGGCACCAAGTGAGGCCAGTTCAAGCATTTCTTCATAGGTGATTTTGTCAAGCTTGCGTGCTTTGGCAACAATGCGCGGGTCTGTCGTATAGATCCCATCCACATCCGTATAAATATCACAGCGGTCCGCATGGGTCGCCGCCGCCAAAGCCACAGCAGAAGTATCGGACCCGCCACGTCCCAAGGTGGTCACACGGTTGTCATCGCCGACACCCTGAAAACCGGGCACGACAACGACTTCACCGCTTTTCAGCCGCTTGTCGAGTTCCTCTGTGCCAATGCTTTCAATACGCGCTTTTGCGTGAATACTGTCGGTACGGATCGGAATCTGCCAGCCCTGCCAAGAGCGTGCAGTAATGCCCATTGATTGAAGAACGATGGCCAACAGGCCGGAAGTGACTTGCTCCCCGGAAGAAACCACCACGTCATATTCGCGGGCATCGTACATAGGTGATGCGTCTTCGCAATAGGAGACGAGTTGGTTTGTAACACCGGACATTGCAGAAACGACGACGGCAACCTCATTGCCGGCGTCCACTTCGTTCTTCACACGTTGAGCGACATTCCTGATCCGGTCGAGGTCGGCAACCGACGTGCCGCCAAATTTCATTACGATCCGAGCCATTTGAAGAAATGTTCCTTAAGGCGAGACTTTAAAAAGAGAGTTCAAATGCGTATGCTATTTTCCGGACCTAAATTATATTTTGGACTGGCAAATGCGCACGCGCGGGTATACATACTCTTAAACCCCTTGCCAAAGCAAGGAATTCTAGACGTTTTTCGAAGGAGTTTTTCCATGTCTTCCACCACTGTGAATCCTGAAGAAGTCGCATGGTTTACCGCCATCGCAGATGAGTGGTGGGACCCGAATGGAAAATTCCGCCCGTTGCATAAGTTCAACCCTACCCGTCTGAGCTACATTCGCAACCAGTTGTGCCAACATTTTGGGCGGGATGCTGATACGGAACTCCCCCTCAAAGGCTTGAAAATTCTTGATATTGGCTGTGGTGGCGGCTTGATTTCTGAACCCCTGTGCCGCATGGGCGCACAAATGACCAGTATTGATGCCGGGGACAAAAATATAAAAACCGCACAAGTCCATGCCGAACAAGGTGGACTGGATATTGATTACCGCTGCGTCTTTCCCGAAGATCTGGCCGCAGAAGGTGTACAATTTGATGCCGTACTCAACATGGAAGTGATTGAACATGTTTCTGACATCAATGCTTTTTTAGTTGCCTCTTGCAGCCTAGTAAAACCGGGCGGTGCCATGATCGGTGCCACTTTAAACCGCACCATGAAGTCTTTCGCCATGGCCAAGGTCGGGGCAGAATATATTTTGGGTTGGTTGCCGCGCGGAACGCATAATTTTTCCCAATTTGTCAAACCCAGCGAATTTGCCGAAGGTTTGCGCAAAAACGGCATGGATATCAAACAGATGAACGGCGTGACCTTCAATCCGTTTCGTGACAGCTGGTCCTTGACGGATGACCTTAGCGTCAACTATCTACTGTTTGCCACAAAACAACCTGCATAATTTACGCTCAGCCATTTAGTCTTCGTTTCTGGTGATGTAAGTTTCTCTTTTGCATTACACAAATTGAGTCACATTTTATTCAAATGAAAATACACGGATTTCCAGAATAAATTTAACAGAACCTTAGATAACATGCTGGCAAACAAGGACATAGCCAAATATAACGCACGATATGGCCTGAGCTTTCAAAACACCCAATAAGAAATTTCTATCTTAATAAGTGTAATAATTCTGGATATTCACAGCTCATACCTGCATCATATGTACAACCTTTAAGTAATGACCGTTTCAGGAGTCTGTGATGCGCATCTTGTTCTTTTTGGCACTTCTTTTTTCCACCGCCATTGCCCGTGCACAAGACCCGGCCCCCAAAATAGACCCGGCAAAAATATCGGTTTCCGGGGTTTCAAGCGGGGCTTTCATGGCACAACAGCTTCATGTCGCCTATTCAGATATTTTTTCAGGCATGGGCTCGGTTGCCGGTGGACCTTTTTATTGTGCGCAAAATATGAAGCCGGAAGACATCGCCACCATCAAACAACAATGTATGATGGGTGTCGGCGCCGACCTCACAGCTGACACCTATATCGCCAAGGCAGAAGAACTCTCAACAAGTGGTCAAATTGCCCCCCTTGCCAATTTAAAAGATGATCGGGTATTTATCTTCAACTCACAAAACGATCAGGTCATCAATCCGCTTTTAGGCAATGCATCGCGCCTGTTCTATAACAAGTTTGTCGACAACGATAACATCAAGGCATGGGCCAATATCCCATCTTTCGGTCCGTTCTATCCCGTGGCCCACGGCATGCCGACAACCAAATCCCTGTTTGATAAATTTGAAAATATCGGCGATAGCGTCACGCCATGTGCCCCCAGCAATTCCCAACAATATGCCTGGTTTCCCAACCCATTGGTACGCGGCAACGACCCGTGGATATATCATTGCAACTATGGCTTCTTGCCCGGTTATAATTTAGGCAAAGATATTTTCTGGCATCTCTATGGGGAAATGAAAAACACGCATTCATTCGACCCTGCCAACCTTTATCACTTTTCACAAAAGCCCTATGTCAGTGACCTTGATACCGATCAGGCCCTCAATGATCACGGCATTGGCTCTACAGGATATGCCTATATTCCAACGGCCTGTAAATCTGGAAACAAAGCCTGCAAACTGCATGTCGCCTTACACGGCTGTCAGCAATTCCCCGAATGGAAATTTAAGGGCAAGATCGGCACCAGCCTCAGTGGCGAAGAAATCACCTTTGGCGATCTGTTTTATAAAAACATCTATAACGATCTGGCAGAATCAAATGACATTGTCATGCTCTATCCCCAAGCCCACAACATCGGCACGCAAGAAGCCGACATCAATCCTTATGGCTGCTGGGCATTTTGGGCATTCAGTGACGATGAAACACAAACATACTATACCCGCGAAGGGCGCGAGATGAAAATGATCGCTTCAATGGTCAAGGCACTGGAAACGGGGACACTGGATTTAAAGCAATAAAGACAGGTATTCACCCAAATCGCTTTTAATTCGTCTGATCTTTTCCAACAAGTTTGGGGATGGCCATAACTTCTATGCCTTCGTCGCGCAATTCCTGTGTTTCTTGCACAGTGGCTTCGCCATAAATGCCCCGCATCTCAGCTTCCCCCTGATGGATAGCGCGGGCTTCATCGGCAAAAGATTCACCGACATAGTCACAAGTTTCTTCCACATGCTTTTGCAGCTTGCCCACCACTTCCATAAAGGTTTGAGCCACTTCTTGCGGGTCAGCCCCCCCACGCATGTCATCGGCTGCTTTTTGAGCCGCATCAATCGCAACGCTACGATCACTGGTCACCGTCACTTCTTTACGCGAAGAAAGCGCAGGGGCCATCACTGCTTTGCGTACATTGTCGCTTCCACAGAAAGGACATTGTACCTCACCACGTTTGGCTTGTTCATCATAGGCCGTACTATCACGGAACCAAGCTTCAAATTCGTGATCATGTTCGCAAAGGAGTTGGTAATGAATCATATTTCTCTGGCAATCTGATGATGGAGACAGCGCGTCGTTTAGCGCGTTTTAATTATAACGACAAGTAAAATAGCATGAATTGACACTTTGCGATGACGACATTTTTGCTTATCTTAATTACACCATCCGTTCAATGAATTAAAGGGTCCTTGCCTTAAGGACACGAGCAGACTGATATGAAACAAAAAATTGCACTTTTCTTTGGTCTCGCCCTGTTAAGCCTCAGCACATCCGGTTGTTCGGTTAATCCGGCAACGGGTAAACAAAGCTTTACCGGGCTCATGTCCGAACAACAAGAACTCAAAGTTGGTAAGGAAGAACACCCTAAAATCCTGTCACAATTTGGTGGTGCCTATGATCATGGTGCTGTTTCCCAATATATTAATGACTTGGGCCAACGTCTCGCAAAAGTCTCAGAACTGCCCGACTTGAAATGGACCTTCTCCGTTTTGGATAGCCCCGTCATCAACGCTTTTGCCCTGCCCGGCGGGTATATTTACATCAGTCGCGGGTTGATTGGATTGGCTGAAAATGAAGCAGAACTGGCCGCTGTTTTGGGCCATGAGATCGGCCATGTCACGGCGCGTCACACCGCACAACGCTATAGCAAAGCCGTCTTGACCAACATCGGGTCCACCATATTGGGGATCGCTGTGGGTGGGCCTGCGGGGGATTTGGCAAACTATGCCGGACAAGCCTATCTTGCCAGTTATTCACGCAGTCATGAAATGGAAGCCGACATGCTGGGCATGCGTTATATGACCCGATTGGGCTATGACCCGAAAGCTTCTGCCAGCTTCTTTAAAAAACTGGCCAAACATACAGAATTAGAAGCACGCATAACCGGCAAAGAAATCGAGGGGCACTACAGCATATTTGCCTCTCACCCCGATACAAAATTGCGTATTATAGAATCTGAAAAAATTGCAAAATCCTATCCAGCTGATTTGACAAAAACCAACCGTTCAACCTTCCTCGCACTCATTGATGGTTTGGATTACGGGGAAAGTGTGCGCCAAGGCCTTATCAAAGATAGAACCTTCATCCATCCGGGCTTGCGTATAGAATTTAGCGTCCCTGATGATTTTGCCATCGCCAATAAGCCCACCTATGTTGCCGCAACTCATAAAAACGGAAGCGCCATGGTCTTTTCCATGGATGGCACCAAACACGGTCACCTCCCGATGACGCGCTACATTACTGAAATATGGGCCAACAAATATACCTTGCGTGATCTTCAACCTTTAACCATCAACGGGCTGGAAGCCGCGACCGCCATGGTCACCATCAAAACTAAGAATGGTGTGCGTGATGTTCGTTATCTTGCCATTGTCGACCGTGATCAGATTTTCCGCTTCCAATTTCTCACCCCGCCCGATCTGACAGACCAAATGGCCCTGCCGTTTCGCCGCACCACATATTCTTTCCGTCGTCTCTCCACCCGCGAAGCCAACAATATCCATGGCCTGCATATCGACCTGCACCGCGTTGGACGTGGTGATACCCTTACAGCACTTGCCCAACGTATGAAAGTTGAGAAACTGCAAGAAGATTGGCTCAAAGTCCTCAACATGGATACTTTATCCGATGGCTTACAAGCTGGTGAAACCGTCAAGCTGGTGACGTACTGATCGACACAAAAATTATTCGTTTGCAACGGGGATCAAATGCAACCAGCCATGCTTGACCCCTGTCTGCGATGTAATTTCATTTGCCATCTCGCGCACTTGACGGACCGATCCGTTCAGGATTGTGGTTTCAAGACAATTATCTGCATCAATATGAAGATGTAGTGTTGCGGCAGGCACATCGTGATGGTGATGTTGCGTCTCAATCAGGCGTGACGACAATGTACGTTCTTTATGATTGTACATATAAACCACACAGCCCACACATTTTGCCTCTTCACTTTCAGCAATTTCCTGTTCTGCAAGCAATGTTCTAATCGCATCACGCACCCCTTCAGATCGATTGGCGTATCCTTTTACCTCAATCAATTGATCAAACTTCTCAAGAAGTTCACCTTCAAGCGTGATCGTTACTCTTTCCATTCTTCTTATTCCTTCTTGTAATACGCACCGAGTATGATATTTTTCAAATTCGTCATACTTTTATGTTCTTACCCAATCATACGGGAGATATTTTATGAATCGATCATTCTTTTTAATCTTAGGCACACTATTTGTGGCCGCAACCCCTGCTCTCGCCCATACCGGGGTCGGTTCGGTCTCCGGATTCTCAGCAGGGTTCGGTCATCCCATCGGTGGGCTTGATCACGTCCTTGCCATGGTCGCCGTTGGTATTTTAGCTGCGCAATTGGGTGGAAAGTCCGCATGGCTCGTCCCGGCCTCCTTTGTCACCATGATGGTGATTGGCGGTATTCTTGGCATCAATGGTGTCCATGTACCTTTTGTTGAGCTTGGCATTGTTGGTTCCGTCATTATACTGGGCGCTGTTATTGCCCTTGGCCGAGAACTTCCAATGGGCCTTGCCATGGCTCTGGTTGGCCTTTTTGCCATCTTCCACGGTCATGCCCACGGTACGGAAATGCCCATGGATGCCAGTGGTTTGGAATATGCCTTTGGCTTTATCATTGCAACAACAATATTACACGCAGCAGGCATTGGTCTCAGCTTCGGCGTTCAGCACCTGGCAAATAAAATTGCACCACTGGCTGTTCGGATCAGTGGCGGTGCCATCACGGCTTGCGGCCTAGCTTTATTGCTTCTCTAAACAGACAAAAAAGGCGGAAAAAACCGAAGTCTCACTTCTTTTTTTTCGCCTTTTCATTTTTCAGACACGATTAAAATATTTTATGGACACGGTTCAGGCCGACGCTTTCAGGTGTCATGATCTCGTAAGTCCCTCCATATTCCAACACCCCATTCTGATGCACCCCACTTTCATGAGCAAAAGCATTTCTGCCCACAATCGCTTTGTTGGGCTGAACGTTAAAGCCCGTAATCGACGACACCAGCCGTGAAGCGCGTGTGATCAGTTCCGGTTTGATATGGGTTGTGTAGGGTAAATAATCTTGCCGCGTATGCAATGCCATAACGACTTCTTCCAATGCGGCATTGCCGGCACGTTCACCAATACCGTTAATGGTACA
>JABXIC010000254.1 GCA_013373265.1 Methylocystaceae bacterium
GCCATTTGTGGCGCATCTGCGGCTTTGGCGATTTCTGCTGTATTGCCCAAAAACGAGTTTACAGAAAGAAATACGATTTTTACGGTCATTGCTGTTACGGCTTTCAGTACGATTGCAATGATCGCTTATCCGATCTTGGTGTCTGTCATTGGCTTGGATGATCAGACCGCAGGTATCTTTTTAGGTGGAACCATTCACGATGTTGCCCAAGTTGTTGGGGCGGGATATTCAATATCACCGGAAACTGGAGATATTGCGACGGTTACGAAGCTACTGCGTGTTGCTTTGTTAGTTCCAATTGTATTGACGTTTTCAATTTATTTACATCGTCATTCTGAAGTCGAGAAGTCAAGTTTACCTCTGCCGTTCTTTGTCATTGGTTTTTGTATTTGTGTTGGCTTTAACAGTGCTGGGGTTGTGCCGGCACCTCTCTTGGAGGGATTGGTTGAATTATCAAAATGGTGCTTGGTATCAGCGATCGCGGGTTTGGGGGTCAAAACATCCATTAAAGCCCTTACGACCATCGGCTGGGCACCAATTGTTATGGTTCTTTCAGAAACAGTATTTATCGCCGTTTGGGTCCTCGTAGGCCTGTATTTACTCAGATAACTAAATATTATTGAGGAATTCAAACATGAATGCCGCCCCGAAAAAAATTGAGAAATTGCTTGTTGCTAACCGAGGTGAAATTGCAATTCGTGTCATTCGTGCTGCCAACGAACTTGGTATTCGAACAGTAGCGATTTACGCTGAGGAAGATAAGCTCGCATTACATCGTTTTAAGGCTGATGAAGCTTATCAAGTGGGCAAGAATGATGGACCCGTAAAGGCATATCTGAATATCAATGACATCATAAGTGTTGCAAAAGAAGCCCAATGTGATGCAGTTCATCCGGGATATGGGTTTCTTTCTGAAAACCCTGATTTTGCTGATGCTTGCCGAGATGCTGGCTTGATATTTGTAGGCCCTTCATCTGATGTAATGCGAGCGCTGGGCAATAAGGTATCTGCGCGAAAACTGGCAGAAAAAGCTGGGACACCGGTGATGCCCGCCAGTGATGTCCTGCCTGAGGATGTAGAACAGGTTAAAAAGATCGCCAAGGATATTGGCTATCCAGTGATGTTGAAAGCATCGTGGGGAGGTGGCGGTCGTGGAATGCGTGTTATTCGTGAAGAACAAGCTTTGGAAACAGAGGTTTTAGCAGGACGGCGTGAAGCAGAATCGGCTTTCGGAAATGGTGAAGTTTATCTGGAAAAGCTTGTCGAACGGGCGCGCCATGTTGAAGTTCAGATATTAGGGGATCTTCATGGAAATATTGTGCACCTGTTTGAAAGAGACTGTACAGTTCAACGTCGTAATCAAAAAGTTGTTGAACGTGCACCTGCCTTGTATCTGGATGATGCACAACGTCAATCTTTATGTGAATCTGCTCTCCGGTTAGCTCGGCAAGTTGGTTATTCAAATGCTGGAACACTAGAATTCCTGATGGATGCAGACAGTGATGAAGTTTACTTTATTGAGGTAAATCCGCGTTTGCAGGTGGAACATACCATTACTGAAGCAGTGACCGGAATTGATATCGTCAAAGCGCAAATTCAAATTGCGCAGGGCGGATATATTGGAGACATCGCAGATACTGGTGTGCCTGAACAGAAAGATATTTCGCTCAATGGTCATGCTTTGCAATGTCGGATCACGACAGAAGACCCCGAAGCCAATTTCATTCCGGATTATGGGCGTATCAGTGCTTATCGGGGGGCAACCGGTTTCGGTATTCGATTAGATGGGGGAACGGCATATTCGGGTGCTATCATTACCCGGTATTATGATAGTTTATTGGAAAAAGTAACAGCATGGGCCCCAACATCGCAGGAAGCAATTCGCCGTATGGATCGGGCATTACGTGAATTTCGTATTCGTGGTGTCGCAACAAACCTTGTGTTTGTTGAAAATTTAATCAATCACCCAAAATTTCCGAATGCGCAATATACGACTCAGTTTATCGACAAAACGCCTGAGTTATTCCATTTTCCTGCACGGCGTGATCGCGCGACACGATTGTTAAACTTTATTGCTGACGTAAGCGTGAATGGCAACCCTGAAGTTGAAGGACGTCCTCTACCCGCACCACATCCGCAACCACAAGTGCCTGATTATAATAAGAGGTCAGAAAAAACAAAGGGGACAAGAGATCTGTTGAATGAACTCGGTCCTGAAGAATTTTCGCAGTGGATGAAGAGACACCAACACCCTCTTGTAACGGACACCACTATGCGCGATGGACACCAGTCCTTGTTGGCAACACGAATGCGTACCTATGATATGGATCAGGTCGCTGAAGCCTATTCGCACTTGTTGCCGAATTTATTTTCATTGGAATGTTGGGGTGGGGCAACGTTTGATGTTTCCATGCGTTTTCTTAAGGAATGCCCCTGGGAACGTTTGCGGACATTACGAGAAAAAGTGCCCAACATTCTTTTTCAGATGCTGTTACGTGGTGCAAATGGTGTTGGTTATACGAATTATCCTGACAATGTTGTTCGTCAATTTGTGCATCAAGCAGCTGAGAGTGGTGTAGACGTATTTCGTGTTTTTGACAGCCTTAATTGGGTTGAAAATATGCGAGTGGCCATGGATGCTGTTCTGGAGACAGATAGATTGCTGGAAGGCACAATCTGTTATACAGGCGACATGCTTGACCCTAAGCGTTCCAAATATGATCTTGAGTATTACGTTAAGATGGCGCGAGAATTAAAGGCGGCTGGTTGTCATATTATTGCGATTAAAGATATGGCTGGCATTTTAAAGCCTGTTGCAGCCCGTTTGTTGATTCCCGAAATACGGAACGAAACCGGTTTACCGGTTCATCTACATACGCATGATACTTCCGGGGTATCTTCAACAATGGTTTTAGCGGCGGTTGAAAGCGGTGTAGATGCTTTTGATGCTGCAATGGACTCATTCTCGGGTTTAACATCCCAGCCGAATCTTGGGTCTTTGATTGAGATATTAAAGTATACTTCAAAAGATACGGGCTTGGACACGTCTGTCCTGCGTAAGTTTTCGGAGTATTGGGAAATGGTCAGAAAGCAATATGCGGGTTTTGAAAGTGACCTGAGGTTTGGAGCCTCTGAAGTGTTCCTTCATGAAATGCCGGGTGGGCAGTTTACCAATTTACGTGAACAAGCACGCTCAATGGGGCTGGAGGAACGTTGGCATGAAGTCGCAAAGGCATATGCAGATGTAAACGATATGTTCGGTGATATTGTAAAAGTTACACCTTCTTCGAAAGTTGTTGGTGATATGGCGCTTACAATGGTATCTGGCAATTTAAGTAAGGATGAAATCCTTGCGCCAAAGAAGGATATATCCTTCCCGGATTCAGTGGTTTCTTTTTTCAAAGGTGATCTGGGTCAACCTAAAGGTGGGTTTCCAAAGAAACTTCAAAAGAAGGTTCTAAAGAATGAGGAAGCCATATCAGTCCGGCCCGGTTCTATTGCTGCACCAGTTGATTTGATGATGGCTCGGCAGGAAGTAGAAAAAAAAGTAAAGCGAGCTGTCAGCGATGAAGAATTTAATTCATACTTGATGTATCCAAAAGTGTTTGAGGAGTATACGGCTTTTCGTCGAAAGAATGGTCCCGTTAATATACTGCCAACACCCGTCTTTTTTTACGGCATGAAACCGGGTCAAGAAATTCAAGTGGATCTGGAAAAGGGGAAAACTCTGGTTATTCGCTGTCAGGCTATTGGTGAACCTAATGAGGAAGGTGATGTAAAGGTTTTCTTTGAATTGAACGGGACACCTCGGGCTTCTGTTGTGCCAATGCGTGCTCTGACTGCCAGTAAAGAAAAACACCCAAAGGCAGATCCGAATAATTCTGGGCATGTGGCTGCGCCTATGCCGGGTGTTGTGGCTTCAATTGCGGTTGAAACACAGCAAAAAATCAAGGAGGGTGATCTTTTGTTAACACTGGAAGCTATGAAAATGGAA
>JABXIC010000184.1 GCA_013373265.1 Methylocystaceae bacterium
AAATCCTCGACTAATTGACCACAGGTCATCCCCGCGAAAGCGGGGACCCAGTCAAGATTAAGAAAGCCTCCTGCCTCATAAGGGCAGGGGGCTTTTTTTTGTTATAATGGGTTAATTTCTTAATATTTTTTTGGGTCTAAATTGACAGAGATCAAAATATGCTTATACCAATAATGATAATGATTATTAAAATCAAATATTAGGTAAAAATTATGCATATTCTATTTAAATCTTGTTTGGCATATGGGGTTGCAGCAGTGTTCTTTAGCTCCCCTCTTCTTGCTCAAGACGTGTCCCTAAAAGCTGAACTCGGTGAACGGCTATTTTTTGAAACTGAACTTTCTGCAAATGGCACGCAATCGTGTTCGACCTGTCATGATCCTGAACATGGTTTCATTGATCCTCGGGACAATGGCGCCAATGCGATGGCATCTCTTGGTGACAACGGTTCATCTTTGGGGGATCGCAACGCGCCCAGTGCTGCCTATGCCGCTTTCGCACCGGTCTTTCACAAAAATGATAAAGGTGTCTATGTCGGGGGGATGTTTCATGATGGGAGAGCGGCAACTTTACAAGATCAAGCGGGTGGGCCACCCCTCAACCCTGATGAAATGGGGATGTCTTCTAAAGGTGCGGTTCTCAATCGTCTGAAGCAAAATCCTGACTATGTTGTATCATTTAAGAAAATTTATGGACAGAAGGTGTTTCAAGATGCCGATACAGCCTACACAGCCATTACTGATGCAATTGCAGCTTTTGAAAAAACGAACAGATTTTCACCTTTTGACTCAAAATATGATCGTTTCCTACGCGGTGAAGTGACGTTGAGCGATCAAGAAGAACTTGGTAGAGTGTTATTCTTCTCTCAACAATTTACCAACTGCAATATTTGTCACCAGTTGCGCACAAGCCCCGGTGCTGAAAGAGAAGTATTCACCAATTACGAATATCATAATATTGGTGTGCCAACCAACATGGCGTTGAGAAAGTTAAATGGCGTCGACACTAAAGTTAAAGACTTAGGTTTGTTTTTAAACCCGAATGTTGATGACCCTAAGCAAAAAGGAAAATTCAAAACACCTTCATTGCGCAATGTGGCTGTCACTGGTCCGTATATGCATAATGGTGTCTTTAAGGATCTACGCACCGTCATTAAGTTTTATAATAAATATAATTCCCTGACTGATGCGGCACAGATTAACCCGGAAACGGTGCAAGCTTGGGGGGCACCTGAAGTAGATCAGAATATATCCCTAAAAGAATTGAAAACAGGCCCTGCGTTGAAGTCCAAAAGAATCGATGCCTTGGTTGCTTTCTTAAAAACATTGACAGATAAACGCTATGAGCATCTGTTGACTCCTTAAGAGATGAGAGAATTTTTCAACATTATCAGAAGGAATGCGTGCTTTAGCGGGAGATTTATGCAGCAAATATTGCGTGTTAAAAACTTTTACAAATTTAATAATTTTTCCCTTGCATCATAAAGCACGTTCCCATATAAACCCGTCATTCGCTCTTTCACCCCATTTAAGGGGTTGAGTACTTCAGCGTTTCCATAGTTCGTAAGGATAGGAAGCGTTGAGGTTTTTTTGTTGTCTGAGTTAGGTAAAGACTCTTATGGAACACCAAAATATTCGCATCCGTCTGAAAGCGTTCGATCACCGCGTACTGGATCAGTCCGCAAAAGAGATCGTAAATACCGCTAAGCGGACAGGTGCACAGGTAAAGGGCCCGATCCCTTTACCAACTCGTATTGAGCGTTTCACAGTTCTACGTTCTCCTCACGTAAACAAGAAATCACGTGAGCAGTTCGAGACGCGGACCCACAAACGTCTTTTAGACATTGTTGATCCGACGCCGCAGACTGTTGATGCGCTTATGAAGCTAGACCTTGCGTCTGGCGTTGATGTTGAAATTAAGCTTTAAAGGATTAGGGCAGATGCGATCTGGTCTCATCGCGCAAAAAATGGGTATGACCCGGCTTTTTGCTGAAAACGGTAACCATGTTCCCGTAACAGTTTTGAAAGTTGACACCCAGGTAGTTGCGCAGCGTACCGAAGACAAGGATGGCTACACGGCAGTGCAGCTCGGATTTGGTAGCGCCAAGGTCAAGAACGTGAGCAAGCCCATGCGCGGGCACTTCGCCGCTAATAAGGTGGAGCCAAAAGCCAAACTGGCTGAATTCCGCGTGGAACCTGAAGGTCTTATCGAAGTGGGTGCAGAACTTTCTGCAGAACACTTCCTCGTTGGACAACGTGTCGATGTTACTGGCACGTCCATCGGTAAAGGCTTCGCAGGGGCTATGAAGCGCCACAACTTTGGTGGTCTTCGTGCTTCTCACGGTGTATCAATCTCACACCGTTCACATGGTTCCACCGGTCAATGTCAGGACCCCGGCCGCGTCTTCAAAGGTAAGAAGATGGCAGGTCATATGGGTGCTGCGCGTGTGACTGTTCAGAATCTCGAAATTATCGCCACTGATGGCGAGCGTGGACTTATCATGGTTAAGGGCGGTTTGCCTGGTGCCAAGGGTGGTTACGTTCTGGTTAAGGATGCTGTTAAGCTTCCTGCGCCTGAAGGTCTTCCATTCCCGGCTGCTGTGAAAGCCAACGCTGTTGCAGAAGAAGCTCCGGCTGCAGAAGAGGCCCCGGCCCCTGCTGAAGCGGTTGCAGAAGCTGTAACTGAGACGACTGAGGAATAAGTGGCATGAAGTGCGACGTAATTAGTCTTGAAAATAAGAAAGTCGGCGATATTGAGCTTGACGATACCATTTTTGGTGTTGAGCCGCGTGCTGACATTCTTCATCGTGTGGTTAACTGGCAGTTGGCGCGACGCCAATCCGGTACACACAAAGTTAAAACCCGTGGCGAACTCGCCATCGTTAAAACCAAGCCGTTCAAGCAAAAAGGTACCGGTAATGCTCGTCAGGGCTTTAAAGGTGCTACGCAAATGCGCGGTGGTGCGACTGTACATGGTCCGGTTGTTCGTTCTTATGAGCACAACCTGAACAAAAAAGTTCGCAAACTCGGTCTTAAATGTGCGTTGTCTGCAAAAGCGGCTGACGGTTCATTGATCGTGGTTGACGATGCGAAGTTCCAAACCCCGAAAACCAAAGACGCTGCACAAGTGCTTAACGCATTGGGCTGGTCTTCTGTTTTGGTTATCGACGGTACGGATGTTGATGCCAACTTCCAAAGCGCAATCGCCAATATCCCTGGTGTGAATGCTTTGCCAAGTCAAGGTGCCAACGTTTACGACATTCTGCGTGCTGACAAATTGGTCTTGACCAAAGGTGCAGTCGAAAAATTGGTGGAGCGCTTGTCATGACAAAATATCTAGCAAGCAAAATAACCGTTTCTAAAGAACGCACTTTCGAATTGTTGCGTTCACCGGTTATCACCGAGAAAGCGACATTGCTGTCAGAGCATAACCAGGTTACGTTCCGCGTACCGATGGATGCCAATAAGGTTGAAGTTCGTAAAGCGGTTGAAACTGTATTTGGTGTAAAAGTTACAGCGGTTAATACGCTTGTAACCAAAGGTAAATCCAAACGTTTCCGTGGTCGCGCTGGTCGTCGTGCCGATGTCAAAAAAGCAATCGTTACACTCGCTGAAGGTGAGTCTATCGATGTTACGACGGGGGTTTAAACCATGGCTTTGAAAAAATTCAAACCAACGACTCCAGGCCAACGTAATTTGGTTTTGGTTGATCGTTCTGATCTTTACAAAGGCAAACCGGTCAAAGCTTTGACCGAAGGTCTGCGTAAAACGGGTGGTCGTAACAACACAGGTCGTATCACGTCCCGCCGTATTGGTGGTGGTCATAAGCGTCGTTATCGCTTTATTGACTTTAAACGTACTACGAAATTTGATGTTCCGGCTACTGTTGAGCGTCTTGAGTACGATCCAAACCGTACCGCCTTTATCGCTCTTATTCGCTACGAAGACGGGGAACTGTCTTACATCTTAGCTCCGCAACGCCTGCAAGTTGGCGACACCGTTGTGTCCGGTCAACGCGTTGACGTAAAACCTGGTAATGCTATGCCGATCGCAAGCATCCCGGTTGGTACCATCATTCACAACGTCGAAATGAAGCCTGGTAAAGGTGGTCA
>JABXIC010000093.1 GCA_013373265.1 Methylocystaceae bacterium
AAAAGGAAAAATACCTGCCGTTGATTTCTTCCGGTGAAATCCTGCCGACAGCCGTCTTTACCGAACCCAACACAGGCTCTGACCTTGGGTCCTTGAAAACACGTGCTGTTTTAGATGGCGACACGTACAAAGTGACAGGCAACAAAACATGGATCACCCATGCGGCGCGTTCTGACCTAATGACTTTATTATGTCGCACCAACCCGGATGAAAAAGGCTATAAAGGTCTGTCCATGTTGCTGGCAGAAAAACCGCGCGGCACAGACGACAATCCATTTCCGGCTGAAGGCATGACAGGTGGCGAAATCCACGTGTTGGGCTATCGCGGCATGAAAGAATACGAATTGGCCTTTGACGGTTTTCAAGTCCCCAAAGGTCAATTGTTGGGCGGCGAAGAAGGCCAAGGCTTTAAACAGCTGATGGAAACTTTTGAATCTGCACGTATTCAAACAGCCGCGCGTGCTTCTGGGGTCGCGACATGTGCCATGGAACTGGGCATCCGCTACGCCACAGAACGCGTTCAATTTGGCAAAGCCATCTTTGAATTCCCGCGCGTTCACTCAAAAATCGCCTGGATGGTTGTAGAAACCATGATCGCCAAACAATTGACCTATTTCTCCGGTTGGGAAAAAGATCATGACGTGCGGTGCGATATTGAAGCTGGTATGGCGAAATTATTGGCAGCCCGTGTGGCTTGGTCAAACGCTGATAACGCACTTCAAATCCATGGCGGGAATGGCTATGCAACTGAATATCCCATCTCTCGCGTTCTATGCGATTCCCGTATCCTCAACGTCTTTGAAGGTGCAGCGGAAATTCAGGCCGGCGTCATCGCACGCGGTCTGTTGACACGCCGATAAATTTTTTCACCACACCTTTGATTAAAGGCTGATCGTGAAAAGACGCAAGAGCGACATATGAGGATACTGCCATCCGTCGTTTCTGGCACCCACTGATAGAGGGAAACGGCAGACAGCGAAGCCAACTTCACCCCTTTCCCTTTATCGGGAAAGGGGTTTTTTCACTTGTAGATTGTTTCTTTTGTTTATAAGATAACGGTGCTACACTACTATCAAGAGTGCATAATTTTCAGGTTGGTCATAAGATGGATTTTGCCGCCCTTGTTGGGCGAGCTGCACGATATAGTCCAGATGCAATGATTATTACAGAGCATGCATCCGGCAATATCGGTAGTTTGAACATATTGTACGCAAATAAAGCTTTTTGCGACGAGGTCGGCTGCGACCTTGAAGAAACCTCTATGTGTCAATGCAATATTGAGTTGGGCCCTATTGATTTCACCCAACAAGCCATCCTAATCGTCAATAATAAATGCAACATTCCAACCACTTACCGTGTTAGCGTGACACAACTTCCCAAAGAGGAAACCGATGGACGTGACTGTTTATTGCTATGCGGACGCCCTTCCTCCTCCAGTTTAGCTGAAGGACGTGAAAAGCTTTATGGTGATATTGCACGCAAGTTTATTGAACTCCCCGCAGATGAAGCGGCACAGGCCTGCGTGCGTTCTGTCGGTTTGTTTTTTGGGGCACAACGCTGTTATGCCGCACGGGTAGATCTGGATACCTGCCAAATCGAGTCACGTTATTATTGGGATAAATCCAATAACCCCTGTGACCCCAGCCTGGCTGACAAAAAAGTCTGTAGTTGGGTCCTGGAACGTTTACGACAAGGTGAAGTCATCCAGGTCCGCGACCGTAACACCCTGCCAAAAGATGCGAACGATTTTAAACAGGCCTTGACCACGATGGGCGCTAAATCCGCCCTCAAAGCCCCGGTTTTATTAGCACGTGGCTCTCTTTGGTTTGTCAGCGTCCATGTTGATGACCATATCCGAGATTGGACAGAACAAGACGTTTCTATTTTCCGAATTGTCGGTGACTTATTTGGCAACGCCTTTACCCAAACAGAAACGGTTTGGTCCCTCAAAGAAACCCAGCGTCGTTTCAGCGATGTCGGGGCAAATATCCCCGGTGTGGTCTATCAAATGCGCCGCACGCCCAGTGGTGATCTCCACTTTAGCTATATTTCCCAAGGGGTGCGCGAACTGACCGGATGGGGCCCGGCCTCTATGATGTCTGACCCGACTTTGTTGGAAAATCTCGTGCTGCGGGAAGACCGTGGACGTTTTCGCGAAACCTTGGAACGTGCAGGCACAGCCTGCACTGAATGGTCCATCGACATTCGCATTCAACATCGTAAAACCGAAGAAATCATGTGGGTCCGTGCCAGTGGACGCGCCCATAACGGTGTCAACGGCGATATGGTCTGGAATGGCCTTTTGCTTGATATCTCCGAACATCGTAAAGCAGAAGAAGCGGTACGCGTTTCTGAAGAACGCCTACGCCGAATTTTGGGTACCAGCCCCATTTCCATTGGCATCAGTGATGTTAAAAGTTTCAAACTTCTGTTCGCCAATAAAAGGTTGGCAGAAATGTATCAAATCCCGAAACACGAAGTCATTGGCTATGATACCCGTAAGTTTTACGCTGACAAACGACTGCACCGTCGCCACTGGGTTGAAACACGCCGTGAAAAATCTTTAAGCAGCACCGAAACACCCTGTGTGCGGACCAATGGTGAAGAATTTTGGGCAGAGATCACTACCCGTCTGATCGAATATGGCGGACGTGAAGCCATTTTATGGTGGTCCTTTGATATTAGCGAACATAAACGCACGAAAGAAGCCTTGGCCCATTTGGCCCATCATGATGCACTTACCGGCCTTGCCAATCGTCGTTTATTTGATGAACATCTGCAAAGTGCTGTTGCACTGGCGGCACGGACCGATCGTCCCGGCGTTCTTTTTTACTTCGACCTTGATGGGTTTAAAGCGGTCAACGACCAATTCGGCCATAGTTTTGGGGATTGGGTGCTTGATCAGGTTGGGGACCGCTTGCGCCTTGTTTTACGCGACAGTGACATCGGCGCACGTTTAGGCGGGGATGAATTTGCCGTCGTCGCCCATGGCATTGACGACCTAAGCGCCATTGAAGCCGTCATTACAAAACTACAAAATGCCATCTCTGCCCCTTACGTCAAAAACAGTACCATTGCCAAAATCGGCCTGTCTATCGGGGTGGTCCGATTCTATGGCAAGGAAAAAGACATTCATAAGATCGTTAAGCTGGCCGATAGCGCCATGTATGAGGCCAAACAAGCAGGCAAAGGGACCCACCGTATCGTCCAGATGCCCAGCAATGACTCCCATAAAGCGATTTCTTAAACTTTCCTCACAATTTTTTACCTCTTTCGACTTGACCCGCCGCCTAAAAATCTAAAAAGTCGTGCACCTGCATTTTTTGCACATATTGGAGGCACAACAAATCCTATGGTAACTTTGACAAAAATCTACACGCGCGGGGGCGATAAAGGGGAAACTTCACTAGGTGATGGGTCACGCATCGCCAAACATGATATTCGAGTCGATGCCTATGGCAGTGTGGACGAAACCAACGCGACCATCGGATTGGTCCGCCTGCACGTGGACGACGATCTGGATGCCATGCTGGAACGTATCCAAAATGACCTGTTTGATTTGGGGGCTGACCTCTGCACCCCTGAAACCGGACGTAAATCTGAAGGGGCACTGCGGATTGTACAGGAACAAATTGATCGACTGGAAACAGAAATCGATATGTTAAACGCCAAACTGGACCCGCTGACATCCTTTGTTCTGCCCGGGGGCACACCGGCAGCAAGCTATTTACATCTGGTGCGTACAGTGTGCCGACGTGCAGAAAGATTATGCACCCAATTGGCGCAAGAAAACGACATCAATCCCCTTTGTATACAGTATCTAAACCGCCTGTCCGATCATGCTTTTGTCATGGCGCGTTATACCAATGACATGGGCAAATCTGACGTGCTTTGGAAACCCGGCGCACATCGTTAATTTTATAGAGGTTTTGTCACATATTTGCACCTCTAGTCTAATTGACATTCATCGCGGCACGTTTTATTGTGCAACGCGATAATGCAATAGGTTTAAGATGCAAATCTAAGATCTAATAACAAAGCCTCAGGTGTAGTGGACATACGTCCTAAAATAAGACTTCTGAGAAAGGAATTCCATGAAGGTTCTCGTCGCAGTAAAGCGCGTAATTGATTACAACGTGAACATCCGCGTTAAGCCGGACAACACGGGAGTAGAAACAGCAAACGTCAAAATGTCTATGAACCCCTTTGACGAAATTGCCGTTGAAGAAGCCATCCGCCTGAAAG
>JABXIC010000116.1 GCA_013373265.1 Methylocystaceae bacterium
AATGGCTGGAAATCGGCATGTTGTTGATGCAGGAACCGGACTTGCTGTTGGTTGATGAACCTGCTGCAGGTATGACCGATGCCGAAACCATGAAAACGGCTGAGCTTTTAAAAGAAATCGCCAAAGATCACAGCGTTGTGGTGGTGGAACACGATATGGAATTTGTCAAAGCCTTGGAAAGCCGTGTCACTGTTTTGCATGAAGGCCATGTGTTGGCTGAAGGATCATTGGAAACGGTGCAAAACAACCAACAAGTTATCGAAGTATATTTGGGGCGCTAATCATGTTGAACGTAGAAAATCTTGATCTGTACTATGGGGCCTCACAGGCGTTGAAATCTGTCGCCTTTGAAGCGGAAGTTGGTAAAGTAACGACCGTTTTAGGCCGCAACGGTGTGGGCAAAACAAGCTTGATGAAAGCTGTTGTGGGCCAACAATCCATTCAATCGGGCACTGTCATTTTTGAAAATGGCGATATCACATCCGCCCCCGCCCATGTGCGCGCAGCCAAGGGGATTGCCTATGTACCGCAGGGGCGTGAAATCTTTCCGTTGTTGACGGTGGAAGAAAATCTGAAAACAGGTTTTTCTTCACTCCCGCGCAGTTTACGTCACATTCAGGATGAAATTTTTGAATTGTTTCCTGTGCTTAAAGATATGTTGAGCAGACGTGGCGGTGATTTGTCCGGGGGACAGCAGCAACAGCTTGCCATTGCGCGTGCCTTGGTGACACGTCCGCGACTGTTGGTGTTGGATGAACCGACCGAGGGTATTCAGCCGTCTATCATCAAAGATATTGAGCGTGTCATTCGTTTATTGGCAAATAGAGGGGATATGGCGATATTACTGGTTGAACAATACTTTGAATTCGCTCATGCTTTGGCTGATTACATTGTGGTCATGGATCGCGGTGAAGTCGTCATGAAAGGTCATAAAGAGGATTTGATCGAAGAAGATGTCCGTCGCCACCTTACCGTCTAAGGACACAAAGGTTCCCACTTCTAAAAAGCGTGCCATTGAAATTCATGGCGCGGCGGATGTTTCGTTTGTTCATAAAGATGGGGAAACGGGGCTGGGGCGGCTTTATTATCGTGACCCGTTGAAAGTCTTGTTCCCGCGTGGTGATCTGCCGACAGCAGCGCTTGTGACCACGGGCGGTGGTCTGTTTGGTGGTGATATTTATGATATCGACATTCATTTAGAAGAAAACGCACAAGCCCTTGTCACCGCGCAAGCGGCAGAAAAAGTTTATCGTTCCAGCGGGCCCGATTGTGAAATCAATGTGGCTTTAAAAGTGGATCAAGGCGCGGCGCTGGAATGGCTGCCTCAAGAGACCATTTTGTTTGATCAAGCCCGTTTTCGCCGGACAACAAAGTTGGATGTAGTCGCTGATGCCCACGCCCTTGTGGGGGAAATGATTGTCTTTGGCCGCCTTGCCAGCGGGGAAAAAGTGAATGACGGTTTACTGCGCGAAGCGTGGGAAGTCCGCAAAGACAGTAAATTGATTTGGGCGGATGCCTTGCATATGGATGCAGGCTTTGAAGCCCCGCTTGATCATATCGCCGGGTTCGGTGGCGCACGCGCGATTGCAACGGTGGTTTATAGTGCACCGGATGCAGAAGGCTTGCTGGAAACAGCCAGAGAATTTTTAAGTGATAATGACGCGGTGCGCCTTGGGGCGACCTGTGTGAATGGATTGTTGGTCTGTCGCTGGATGGCGCAAGACCCGTATGCTTTGCGTCAAGCTTTTGGCGCGTTTTGGTCTAAATTTAGGAAAAAAGCTTTGGGGCGTGCAGAACGTCTGCCCCGGCTTTGGCATTGTTAGGGAGGAACCTCGTGCATTTAACCCCGAGAGAGAAAGACAAACTGTTGGTGGCAACCGCCGCCATGGTGGCGCGTCGTCGGCTGGAACGCGGCGTGAAGCTCAATTATCCCGAAGCCATCGCTTTGATTACCGATTTTGTTGTTGAAGGTGCGCGTGATGGCAAAACTGTTGCCGAACTCATGCGCGACGGTGGTGAAGTGCTGACAAAAGATCAGGTTATGGACGGCATTGCCGACATGATCCATGAAATTCAAGTGGAAGCTACCTTCCCGGACGGCACCAAACTTGTCACTGTTCATAACCCCATTCGATAAGGAGAGATCATTATGAAACCCGGTGAAGTTATCACTGCTGAGGGGACGCTGATCTTGAATGAAGGTCGTGAAACCAAAACCATTAAAGTCGCCAACACAGGGGACCGTCCCATTCAAGTGGGGTCGCACTATCATTTTTATGAAACGAACCCTGGTCTTGAATTTGACCGTGAGACGGCAAAAGGGTTTCGCCTGGACATTCCGGCAGGCACAGCCGTGCGTTTTGAACCCGGTCAATCACGCGAAGTCAATTTGGTCGCTTATGCGGGCAAAGGCGAAATCTACGGCTTTAACGGTCGCATCAACGGTCCATTGGAGGGTTAATCATGGCTTATGAAATCAATCGCGCAGAATATGCGGCCATGTACGGCCCGACCACAGGCGATAAAGTACGCCTTGCGGATACGGACCTGATCATTGAAGTGGAAAAAGATTTTACGACCTATGGTGAAGAGGTCAAATTTGGTGGCGGTAAAGTAATCCGCGACGGGATGGGACAATCGCAAATCACCCGCCATGGCGGCGCGGTCGATACGGTTGTGACCAATGCTTTGATCTTGGATTATTGGGGCATCGTCAAGGCCGATATCGGTATTAAAGATGGCAAAATTGTTGCCATCGGCAAGGCGGGTAACC
>JABXIC010000177.1 GCA_013373265.1 Methylocystaceae bacterium
CGATGCGTCTGGGTGCCAACCACCCGATGGGCCCGCTGCAATTGGCTGACTTTATCGGTCTGGACACCTGCCTTGCCATCATGAACGTCCTTCACGATGGTCTTGCAGACACCAAATACCGTCCTTGCCCGCTTCTGGTTAAATATGTGGAAGCAGGCTGGCTTGGTCGCAAAACGGGCCGTGGTTTCTACGATTATAGCGGTGAGGAACCTGTCCCTACACGCTAAATCAAATAGACCTTAAAAAATCAAACCCCTGTTTCTATTATGGAAACAGGGGTTTTTTTTGTCTGTTTACCCAAATTTACATAAAACATCAGTCAATAATCTATCACCATACAAAATGATATTTTCTTAAATTCTAGAGTAGAAGTATTTGACACTATATTAAAAACCAACTAATTGCATATAAAAGTATGCGATTAATAATATTATGCAATTAGTAATTATTACAATGTAATATTAAGTAATTAATTATTACATTGTAATATAATGCAATTAATAATTACATTGTAATGAAGTTTTGTTACATTGAATAAAATTAATAAAAAAACTTCATTCCCAAGAGAAACTCATCTACTCATTCAAAAGTACATAATAAAAGATATTTATGTACTTAATAAAAATTTCTGTTCAATAGAATTGAAAGTGAATGAAAATGCATATTATAAATAACATGAGTGTCTCTAAAAAAATCCTTATTGGATTTGGTTTCATTCTTATACTCCTTCTTACAGTTTCTATAGTTGGATATAAAAACATAACCCTTTTGGGGGATGATTTTTCCCAATATAGAGGACTCGCTCTACAAACAAATCAGTCTGGCCGGGTACAAGCCAACTTGCTGGAAACACGAATTTATGTGAAAGACTTCTTAATCAAAGCAAGTGATGACAGTATTAATAACGTCAACAATCGTGCCTCAAAGACCTTAAGCTATCTCACTGATCTGAAAAAGTTGGTAACTCAAGCAGACAAACTTGAAGTTATTGAAATGGCAAAAAAAAATATGAAGACGTACCTTGATACATTTCATGAGGTGACTACAAAACAGAAAGTCCGAAACGACCTTGTTCACAATATTCTGGATAAAGTCGGCCCGGAAATAGAAAAAAACTTAACTCAGGTCATGAAAGATGCATATCGCGACCATAATGTAGAAGTCGAATTTCATGCTGGTAAAACCTTACGCAGCCTGCTTCTTGCACGTCTGTATACTACCAAGTTTCTTATCGATAATAATAAGACAGCCTATCAACGCACCCAATCCGAATTTGCAATAATGCAAAAAGATGTTCAGGAACTGACATCCACTTTACAAAACCCTGATCATCTAAAATTAGCACAAAAAATCAATGAGCAGGTCACGACCTATCAAAAAACAATACAGGATGTCTATCAGACCATTTCTACGCGCAATGACATGATCAACAATACCCTTGATGCAATTGGTCCAAAAGTAGCTGATGAAATGGAGGACCTGAAACTCAGCATTAAAAAGGAACAGGATGCATTAGGGCCAAAAGCCACAGCCGCTGTCAAATTGGCGACCACCCTTACCTTAAGTGTGTCGGTGATCGGGATTATCTTTGCCATCACTGCGGCCATTTTGATTGGTTCTAACATTACAAAACCTATCAAACACATGACAAATGCCATGACCAATCTCGCCAAGGGTGACAAAACTGTTGTCATTCCGGCCATTGGATTAAAAAACGAAATTGGTGATATGGCGAGTGCCGTTCAAGTCTTTAAAGACAATATGATCAAAGCCGAGAGATTGCAGGCTGAACAGGAAGAGGAGCAAGCAAAAAAAACCAAACGAGCTAATGCCGTTGATCAGATGATCAATCAATTTCGTGAAGAAGTCACGGAAACATTGGATGCAATGGCAACCGCTGCGACGACATTGAAAGAAGATTCAAAAAACCTTTCTGTCATTTCAGAACAAACGGCCCAACAAGCATCTACAGTAGCAGCAGCCGCTGAACAGGCTTCATCTAATGTACAAACCGTTGCGGGTTCAGCAGATGAGTTAAGTGCATCTGTAAATGAAATCAATGTGCAAATTAATGAATCGTCACGGATCACAGAATCAGCACGTGTTAAAACCGAAAACACAAATGCTTTTGTGAACCAGTTGAATGAATCGGTAATGCGCATTGGTGAAGTGGTTAACCTGATTAACGATATTGCGGACCAGACCAATTTATTGGCATTGAATGCCACAATTGAAGCCGCACGAGCAGGAGAGGCTGGCAAAGGATTTGCTGTTGTTGCCTCAGAAGTTAAAAATCTTGCTAATCAAACAGGTAAAGCGACGGAAGAAATTGGCAGTCAAATTAAGGAAGTGCAGACCAATACACGCGATGCCGTTTCTGCCATTCAAGATGTCACACTCGTGATAACGCAAGTGAGCGAGATTTCCAATTCGATCGTCGCAGCGCTTGAACAACAAAGTGCTGCCACCAACGAAATCGCACGCAATGTTCAGGAAGCCTCATCAGGTACATCCGAAGTTTCCAACAGCATTACAATTGTGAATACGGCGGCTCAAAATACAGGGACGTCTGCTTCCAATGTGCGCACTTCTGCGGAAGGTGTCGATCAACTGACATTGAAAATACGTGATAAGATCAAAGTCTTCCTGACAAACGTTCAAGAAGCTTAACAATCAGATTTTCCGATCTCACATCATCTGACAGAAAGAAGGTGTCCTGAAAGGTACTGTCACACCCAGCTGAATCGATACTTCACATTGATTCAGTTGGGTTTCTTATTGCTTCCTCGATCAATATGACACGATCACGGCCCTATTCATCCTCTAGCCCCACCAGTGCATTAGCGAAGCTGCGGGCTTCAAAGGGGCGCAGGTCTTCTGCGGTTTCGCCAACACCGATGGCATGGACGGGTTTATTGAATTTTTCGGCCAGTGATACGGTGACCCCACCTTTGGCGGTGCCATCAAGTTTGGTGATGATCAGGCCGGTGACATCAACAATTTTATCAAAGGTTTCCACTTGGGAATGGGCGTTTTGCCCAACCGTGGCATCCAGCACCAAGACCGTATCATGCGGGGCGGTTTCATCGACTTTTTTGATCACGCGTACGACTTTTTTAAGTTCATCCATCAGATGAGCTTTGTTCTGTAAACGCCCGGCAGTATCAATTAAAAGGACATCCACGCCTTCTTTTTGAGCCTGTGTGACCGCATCGAAGGCAAGGGCTGCGGCATCAGCACCTGTTTCTTTGGCAACCACAGGCACGCCTGTGCGTTCCCCCCAGACTTTAAGCTGTTCCACCGCCGCCGCGCGAAAGGTATCGCCAGCAGCCAACATCACTTTCAAACCTTGCTCGCTATAAATCTTGGCCAGTTTGCCGATGGTGGTGGTTTTACCTGATCCATTCACACCACAGACCAAGACCACATGGGGTTTTCGCCCCGTTGCCACGTCCAGAGGTTTGGCCACAGGTTCCAAAATCGGCGTTATTTCGTCCGCCAGCGCGGCTTTCA
>JABXIC010000132.1 GCA_013373265.1 Methylocystaceae bacterium
GCCATTGATTTGATCCATGAAAAAATGGAAAAAACACAGATGGTGGTTTTGGGGCAACACCCAGAAGAAAAGAAAGATATCATTTTACAAAATGGTCGCTGGGGACCTTTTGTAAAAGTTGGCCGCATCAATGCACGCCTGCCCGGTGATATGGAACGTGAAGACGTGACGTTGGAATGGGCGATAGAGGTGTTGAACAAGAAAGGGGCCGGTAAAAAGAAAAAGGCGGCACCTAAAAAGAAAGCGGCTGCCAAGAAAAAAACAACAGCGAAAAAGAAACCTACAGAAAAATAAATACACGTATTTTTTTGTGAAATTGCGATTCCGCAATTATCATGTAAACGATGCCTGATATTCTGTGCCTTAACTTGGAAGTGTAGGGGCTTTCAAATTATGATGTAGAATGGAGGGTGATATGAACGTGTTTCATAATATTAGGCTTGCCTATAAGATCAGCTTTGGCGTTATTTTTGTTGCGTTGGCGTCTATTTTAATTGTTTTGATTCCGATGACCCGTTCGATTGACAATTTGACTGTTCAATCAGAAGACCGCGAGTTACGAAATCATTATCTTGCTATTTTAGGGGCCATAGATGCAGAGGCATATCGCGCAGAAACTTTAGCGCAGTTTTCTGCACAGATTCCGGATGCACAGGATGCGTTTGAAGCTCAACAACGTGATCGTTTGTTTGATCTTTTCCTTCCTGCCTTTACTGAACTAAAGAAAAATTATGCAGTCAGACAGTTTCAGTTTCATCTGGAACCGGCGACTTCTTTTGCGCGCATCCACAAACCTGAAAAATTCGGGGATGACCTTTCCTCATTTCGCAAAACAGTGATTGAAGCCAATGCCAGCAAAAAACCGATTGTTGGTATTGAAAAAGGCGTTGCAGGTTTAGGCGTGCGCGGTGTGGTCCCTGTGTTTAAAGGGGAAAAGCATCTGGGTTCGGTTGAGTTTGGCATGTCATTTGGTCAACCTTTCTTTGATCGTTACAAAGAATCTTACGGTGTTGATGTTGCCCTGCATATTAAAGGTAAAGATGGTTTCAAACCGTTTGCCTCGACCATCGGTAAAGAGCCCATGTTGAAAAATGTGGATATGGATGCAGTTTTGGCCGGGAATAAAATTTATCAACAAACGGATGATGGTGAGGTCCATCGCGCCGTGCTCTATGATGTGGTGAGAGACTTTTCTAAGCGGCCGATTGGCGTTTTAGAAGTGGCGATGGATACCACGCCATATCACGCGATGTTAGAAGGTGCCCATCAACGTGCTTTGATGATGGGGGCTGTTGCGCTGGCACTGTCTATCCTGATGTCGGTTGTTTTGTCGAAATCCATTTCAAATCCGATTTTAACCATGGCGAAAGCGTTGAAACTGATTTCCAACAAGCAGTTTGATGTTGATTTACCCTCACCAAACCGGGCAGATGAAGTCGGGGTGATGGCAAAGGCGCTGAACGATTTGCGTGATAATGCCATTGTCATGAATGAGTTGGAGAATAAACGTGAAGAACATGTTGCTCAATTGGAAGCATGGGAATTAAAGGTTAAAAAACAAGCCAAAACCCAATTGCATGGCGTTGTTGAAGCGGCTGTGCAGGGCAATGAGGCAATTGTGGTGATGGCAGCCATGCGCAATGATATTGCCAATGTGAACCAGGCCAGTGAAACCATGGCGTCTGCTGTTGAAGAACTGGTCGCATCGGTTAATGAAATTGCCAATAACGGGGAAGCCATTGCCGAAGATGCCAGAAGTGCAGAAACGGCGTCTAACCATGGTATGCAGGAAGCTGAAAATGCAACCAAAGCCATGACGGATATTTTTGATGCGGTAAATATGGCGGTTGAAAAAACCACAATGCTGGCAAAATCATCTGAACAAATTGGCGATATCGTCAGTCAGATTGATGCAATTGCAGAACAGACCAATTTGTTGGCCCTGAATGCGACGATTGAAGCTGCACGTGCGGGCGAAGCTGGTAAAGGTTTTGCCGTTGTTGCCAGTGAAGTGAAGAACCTTGCCAATCAAACATCACGCGCTACTCAGGATATTAATGCCCGCATTAGCACTTTGTTGAATGAGATGGACGAAATTACCAAATCCATGAGTGTCGGTAATGAGGCGGTGAACAGTGGTCAAAAAGTAATTGGCGACCTTTATAACCGTTTGGGGCAGATGAATACCCAAGTCAATAATGTCACCGGTAAGGTTGAAGAAATCGCAAGCATTTTGTCGCAACAAACCCAAGCGGCAAATGAAGTTGCCGACGGAACGAGTAATATTGCGAGACTTGCAAAACAAAACAATATCGAGATCGATAAAGTTTTGACGGCGATTGACAACAGCAATGCTGAATTGGATGCACGGGTCGAAGAATTTGCGGCTGACGAGGATGCATATAGCATTGTCCATGTGGCGAAAAATGATCATATGGCCTTCAAACGCCAAGTGGTCAATACGGTCATGGGGCGTCGTGATCATAAATCCGATCAAATGGCTGATCATCACACCTGTCGCCTTGGTCGTTGGTATGATAACGTAAGTGATGAAAGAATTTTGTCACATCCTGTTTTCAAAAAACTCATTGCACCGCATGAACAAGTCCATGCCCATGGACGTGCAGCGTTGGTTGCTCATGAGAACCATGATTTTGAAACGGCTTTGAAAGAATTGACGGAACTTGAATATTATTCAAAAGAAGTCCTTTCCATTCTGGATGAACTTTCATTGGCGGTTGAGGAATAAAATACAGGTAGCCTTTAGCTGATACAAACGATACAACAATAGTCACTATTGTATTTTCGACTAAAGGCTACCTCATTTGAGTGATATCCCCAGAAAGCCTGTTCCCTTTCCGACGAAGGAACAAATCTTAGATTTTATAAATACCTCTCCTGCACAAGTGGGAAAGCGTGAAATCGCGCGCGCCTTTGGCCTGACAGGCCCGGCGAAAATAGAACTCAAGAAAGTTTTAAAAGAGCTGGAACTGGACGGTAAAATTGGTCGGGGCCGACAACGCCGTTTTGCCACACCAGGCTCTATGCCGGATGTTGCCGTACTGGAAGTCATTGGTATTGATGAAGATGGCGAACTGCTGGCCAAACCTGTAACCTGGGAAGGCGATGACCGTCCCCCGAGAATTTATGTGTCGCAAAGCAGTGGGCGAACCGCTTATGGCATGCGTGATCGTGTCCTGTGCCGTATGCGCAAAATTTCCGCTAAAGAATATGAAGCTCAAGTCATTCGTCAAATTTCCGAAGCGCCGTCGCGCATTCTTGGTCTCTATCAACAATCCGGTGAAGAAGGCCGTCTGATCCCGACAGATCGTCGCGCCAAAAGTGAATTTATTATCCCTAAAGGGGAGGCCTTGGACGCACAAAGCGGAGATTTGGTGTTATGTGAACCTTTGCCCGGCCGTCTATTTGGTCTGAAACCCGCCCGTGTGGTGGAACTTTTAGGTGATTCCAATGCCCCCAAGGCCGTGTCATTGGTATGTATTCATGCCCATGACATCCCGACGGATTTCACCAACGAAGCGTTAGAACAGGCAAAAGCTGCCAAAGCAGTCCCTTTAGGCAAAAGGGTGGATTTGCGCGACATCCCCTTGGTTACCATTGATGGCGCAGATGCCCGCGATTTTGATGATGCCGTCTTTGCAGAACCTGATACGGACCCTAAAAATGAAGGTGGTTGGCACATTATTGTGGCTATTGCCGATGTGGCCCACTATGTGCGCACCAATGATGCTTTAGATCGTTGTGCATTTGAACGCGGCAATTCGGTCTATTTCCCCGACCGTGTCGTGCCCATGTTGCCGGAAGCTTTGTCTAATGGCTGGTGCTCACTGGTACCCCATGAAGATCGTGGTTGTCTGGCCGCGCATATGTGGATAGACGCGGATGGTCACTTGTTGCGCCATAAGTTCATACGTGGCTTGATGCGATCCCATGCGCGCTTGACCTATGAACAGGCCCAAGCCGCCCGCGATGGTGTGTTGGATGATGTGACGACTTCCTTGGTGGAGTCTGTAATCAATCCGCTTTATGGTGCGTATGAGAGTTTCTTAAAGTATCGTAGCGAACGCAATGTGCTGGAACTGGATGTGCCGGAACGCAAAATGGCTTTTGATGATCTGGGCAAAGTGGCCTCTATCGACAAGCGTCAACGCCTGGATAGTCATAAGCTTATTGAAGAGTTTATGATCACCGCCAACGTCGCGGCAGCAGAAGCGTTGGAAGCCAAGCGCCAACCTTGTATGTATCGTATTCACGATGCGCCCAGTCTTGAAAAAATGGAATCTCTGCGCCAGTTTTTGGGTTCACTCGATATTAAATTGGCCAAGGGGCAGACGCCAAACCCGAAAATCTTTAATCAGATTTTGGGCAAGGTGGCGGATACGGATCAAAGTCATATGATCAATACAATCGTTTTGCGCTCTCAGGCACAAGCTGAATATAATCCGGAAAATATCGGTCACTTTGGTTTGGCCTTGCATCGATACGCCCACTTTACCTCACCAATTCGACGCTATTCAGACTTGTTGGTCCATCGTGCCTTGATCAAAGGTTATGGCTTGGGTGAGGGCGGTTTGGAAACGGATGCGAAAGAATTTGGTGAAATAGGCGATCATCTTTCCAAGACGGAAAGACGTGCCGCTGCGGCTGAACGTGATGCGATGGATCGCTATACCACCCTGTTTATGGCAGATCGGGTCGGGGCATCCTTTGGGGCACGCATCAATGGGGTCACCCGCTTTGGTTTGTTTATCACCTTGAATGAAACAGGCGCGGACGGTTTGGTGCCGATCCGCAGTTTACCGAGTGATTATTATGATCACGACGAACAATTGCATATGTTGCGTGGTAAACGCAACGGCCTGACCTTCCGGTTGGGGGAACAGGTGGAAGCGAAGTTAATGGAAGCGGACGTTGTGACCGGTGGTATGGTCTTTAATTTGGTTTTAAAGCCCGAAGACGTTGCACGTGCCGCCAAAGCCGGACCGGGAGGCGCTAAACCCAAGAAGAGCCATCGCAAGGGCTTTAAAAAAGCATCCAAGAGCAGACGACGTCAACGTTAATACCTGGGTGATCAAAGGACTGGCACTTTTTAACATTGTTTGTCATGATATGAATATGAAACATGCTGGTTTATCAGTGGCAATGACGTTGCTGGGCTTACTGGTGCTTGGCGCTTGTGCGGGTCCGCAAACAGCGTTTTATCAAAATAACGACGATAAAACGCTTGAAGACATGCGTGTTAAATTACCGCGCGATGAAGTCTGCTCGGTACTGGCTTCGGGGTTTTACAATATTTCTGAACGGGCTTTAAGCGTTATCGATGTGCGCGCCTTAGGGTTGGAAGGCTTGCGCGGGCTGGCGACCATTGATCCTGAAATCGGGATTGTTGAAAATAACGCAACGATTGAAGTTACTTATTCTGACAAGTTGGTGAAAACGGTTGTGGAACCCATGGCCCATGACAGCGAAAGCTGGTCTGACGTTGTTTATGAGGTAGTGACAGCGCTCTGGCCTTATTCTTCAGATTTGGCTGCGACGAACGCTGAACGTATCTATGAAGCCGTTTTTGATGCCGCCTTGGCAAACCTTGATATTTTTTCACGTTATGCCGGAAAGCTCGAAGCCGAAAGCCATCGTGACCGCCGTGAAGGGTATGGCGGGGTTGATCTGACCTTGTCTAAAATTGATGAGCGTATTTTTGTTCAACGTGTGGGGCTGGACGGCCCGGCTTATCAAGGTGGCGTACGTAAAGGCGATATGTTGATTTCGGTGGATGGGGAAGCCGTTATCGGTAAAAATTTGCATGATGTCTATGAAATGATGCGCGGTAAAATCCAGACTGAAATGGTGGTGGAAGTTGAACGTCCCAAAACAGGTGTGACACAAAAGCTGTTCTTGTGGCGTGAACTGGTCATCCCGCAAACCGTCTGGACGAGCTATGATGATGGTATTTTATCAGTCCGTATCAGCAGTTTTAACGAACGCACCGCCAGCCATCTTTCTCAGGACATGCAAGAAATCGCGTTGTTGCATGGGCAACGCTTTAAGGGCGTCATATTGGACTTGCGTGGCAATCCTGGTGGATTGCTGAAAAAAGCGGTGCAGGTGGCTGATTTGTTTTTAGCTGGTGGACGCATCATTTCAACAAGTGGGCGCCACCCCGATAGTGTGGAAATTTATGAAGCCGATCCAATTGATGTTGTCCAAGGGCGCCCAGTCGTTATTTTACTGGATGGTAAAAGTGCTTCGGCTTCCGAAATTGTCGCGGCTGCTTTACAAGATAGAGGGCGCGCAGTCGTGGTCGGGAGTTCTTCTTTTGGCAAAGGGACGGTGCAGACCGTGCAACATCTTCCCAATGATGGGGAATTGACAGTGACCTGGTCGCGTTTGATAGCCCCCAGTGGTTATGCTTTTCATGGGTTGGGGGTGCGTCCGTCGGTCTGTACCAGCGGCGTTAAAGGGCAGGGCATGCATGGGGCGGCTTTGTCGGAAGGTGATGGCAAGGACTTGATGCGCAATTGGCGTTCTGTCGCGATTGAAGATCGCTCTGGACGTAAAAATCTGCGCCAGACTTGTCCGCCAGATCGCACAAAAAGGGGAATCGATAAAGAGATTGCGCGCAATATTATTCTCGATCATTCTTTATATAAACGATTTATGGGGTTTACGACCATCGCAACGGTGGCGCAATAGGGCCAGAACTTGGTCTTTGTCATAAAAACGTAGAAACTGGCTTGACATAGATAAAATTGCCTGTATTGTCCGGCCCTCGAAGCGCAATACTTTCGCAACAGGATTAAGTAAGATGGCTAAGCCGACCACCATTCAGATTAGACTGGTAAGCACCGCTGACACGGGCTATTTCTATGTAACAAAGAAAAACCCGCGTAACATCACCGAGAAGCTGGAATTCCGCAAGTATGATCCGGTGGTACGCAAGCATGTGCTGTTCAAAGAAGCGAAGATTAAATAATCTCGTGGTTTGAATACACCATACCTTATAAAAAAAGGCTCTGAATTTTCAGAGCCTTTTTTTATTTTATGAATTTTTGTACGGTTTCCAAAAACAGAGGGACGGAAATAGGTTTTGAAATATAGCCATCGCACCCCTCAGCCATGATTTTTTCCTGATCCCCCTTCATGGCAAAGGCGGTGACGGCAATGATCGGAATGTTTTTCAGACTTTCATCTTCCTTAATGGATTTGGTGATATCCAGACCGGAAATTTCAGGCAACTGTATATCCATAATAATCAGATCAGGCATGTTTTGCTGGACCAAATTCTTTGCTTCATGCCCGCTATTGGTCTGAATGGTATTGTAGCCATGGGCCTGCAAGAGATCATTGAACAATTTCATGTTCATATCATTGTCTTCAACGATAAGGACTGTTTTTATCATGATTGTTTACTTGTTTTGTTTCTCGTAAGAGTTTTATCTAATTGTTTTATTAGAAATTTTTATCGTTTTTGCCATATAAAGAATGAAGTATTAAAATTCTAATGTCAAAGAGTGAATGTAAAAAAAAGGCCGCCCGATGGGCAGCCTTGAAAAGTTTACTCTTGAGGGATAACGAATGGACTGGTGAAAGTAATAGCCGCGTCAACATCACAAAAGCGATGCACCAGTCCCGGCTATGGAAAGTATAATGTCCGATCTCTTCCTCACTGGATGTGATGGCTGTCACAGGGAGGCATTTTTTATTTTTTTGATCAGGACAAGGATCACAGCCAATTAACCATGATTTGTTATGCAATTATTTTTTACCATCTGTATTTTTTGAGGTGAATGTGGCTTCCCATGATTCTTTTAAGTCAGACCATGCTTCACTGAACCCGTCTCGGAGTTCGTCCCATGCATCTGAGCTACCGGATTTGAGCTCGCCAAAACGTTCACTAAGAATGTTACGCTTGTGACGAATATCGCGAAGAGCGGCTTTGCTTTTTTCACGCGCAGCTTCAGTCATGTTTTGCCAATTATCGCTTGTTTGATCCTCAAGCTGGTCAATGGATTTATCGAGACTGTTTAATGATTCTTGAATTTTTTCTACAGCCTGGTCGCGCTTTGATTCTGAATAGTTGGCAATGCTGTCAAAGGTTTCAGTGATTTCACTACGCACATCGCTTAGGGTTGTTTTTTCTGCATGCGCGCTGAGTGGTGCGCTCAATGAAAGAGCAAGGATACCAACAAATGCGATATGTTTTATATTATTAGTCATCTCAATTCCTTTGATATATTCCGTAAATTTTGGTTTTATTTTCTGTGACAGTTCAACATTAAGAGAAGTTAGCTCGCGCCTCTTCTGTCGCCGTTTTAAGCTCTTTCCATGCGTTTTCAACACCACCTTTAAGGTCTTCCCAAGCATGTTCACTTGCTTCAGAAAGGCTTTGCAGTTCTTTGTTCAGGAGGTCTCGTTTGGCATGGAGGCGTTTTTTCTGTTCTAAATAGGCGGCATGTGCCTCCCCACTTTTACTTTTTGCCAAGGCTTCTTGATGCTGGAGTTCCAGATCAAGTTGTTCAAGCTTACTTTTAAGGGATTGAATGTATGTATTTTTGTTAGTCACGTGATGTCTCCATTCGTTTCAATAACACGCAAAACAACGGGGTGTTGTTTAAGTGTTGTTTTGTGTTTCAGAAGATTTCGGCAATGCGTTAAAGTCATATGAGGCTAAGGATAAGCCTGTCGCATATATTTTGCCGTTACGCGCAGAGTATATATATGGATTTTTCAACAGGATTTGATTTGCGCGAGCAAACGATACCAAGTTTGCTATTGTTGAAAAAACATTATGTTTAAAAGGTAATGAAAATAGGCTCCTTTATTGTTTCGTTGATATTAGAGTTAGTCTGTAAAACAGATATGTAAAGGGGTATGTGAAAAAAATATTTATACTTTTCAATTTGTTAATGGTTCAGCCTCATGTTTTGGGGAGAAAAAAAGGCTACCCGGTGGGGTAGCCTTGAAAAGTTTACTCTTGAGGGATAACGAATGGGCTGGTGAAAATAATAGCCTCGTCAACATCACAAAAAGCGATGCACCAGCCCGGCTATGTGATGACTATGCTTTGTTTTGATTGTGACCGCTGTGATGGTTGTCACAGGGTGGGAAATTATTTCAAAAAAAAGCCACACTATAATGGTGTGGCTTCAAAAGTCTTGGGAATGAAAAAGTTCTGCAAGAAACGCTAACACTACTGCTCTCTCTAAAAACATCCGTTGGGTTGCGGACTGTGGCGTTAATGTCTCTTTACTGAAGATAAGAATGCCTTAACAAAGTTTAAAGGTCTGTGATGCGTATCACACGAATTTATTTTTTTAAAGAAAAGCGGGTTAATCGCCACGCACGTCTTCAACCATCTGGGTTAATTCATCAATATTTCTAACGATCAGGCCATTTTTTTTGCGTTCTACAAAGCCTTTGCGCGCCAAGTCATTCATGACCCGCGCCACTGTTTCGCGGGTGGAGCTGATGCGTGATCCGATATCTGCATGAATGGGCATGGGGGAAATAAAGGCTTCGTCATTATCGGTCATATTTTCACGTGCCTGGCGTAAAATTTCCGCATGAACGCGGTTTGCCGCCCCTAAGGTCGATAAATCCATAATCCGTTCATTTGAGATCCGGATGATGTGGGCCATGTTTTTCAACACACGTTCGGCAACCACCGGATGACCCGTCAACAGGTTCATGAAGCGTGATTGCGGCATGGCGGCAAGCAAGGATTTATCAATTGCCATAACGCTGGCAGAGCGTGGCAGCCCGTCAATGGCGGCCATTTCACCAAACTGTCGGCCTTCGGTGAAATCATCCAAGGTGATTTCTTTGCCGCCCACGGTGTAGATAATAATGCGTACGCGGCCTTCAACAATAAAGAACACATCGGTACTGTCGGCCTGACGGTCAATGATCTGTTCATTGGGATCATACCATTTCCAACGACATTGCTTGTTGAGTTCATCTACAACGTCTTGGCTTAAGCCTTCCAATAGATTGATCTGCGCAAGCGTTTGTTGAGTGTTCACGGTTTTGAGGTCCCTTGATTAAAAACGTTATTATTGTGCAAATATTTAGTTGAATGTGCAATAGGGGAATGAATCGGTAACGAATCGTTTTTTGATTCGCAACCGATTCAATAAAACTGCAAATGTAGGTGCATAAGTAAAACTTATTTAAACACGACAGTTTTAAGACCATTCATGAGGACGCGATGATCTACATGGGCCCGAACTGCGCGGGAAAGCACGCCATTTTCAATATCTCGCCCGACAGCTTTTAATTTTTCCGGTGTGTAGGTATGGTCAACCCGTTCAACAGCTTGTTCAATGATAGGGCCTTCATCCAGGTTACTGGTGACATAGTGTGCGGTGGCCCCGATGATCTTAACACCGCGTTCATGGGCTTGACGGTACGGGTTGGCCCCTTTGAAGCTGGGCAAAAAAGAATGGTGAATGTTGATACAGCGACCACGTAATTTTTCACACATGCGTGGACTTAATACCTGCATATAACGCGCCAGCACTACAAGGTCGATTTCCAGATTTTGGATTAAGTCCCAGACCTGTTCTTCCTGCTCATCCTTGTTCTCTTTTGTGACGGGCATGTGATAAAAGGGAATGTCATGCCATTGGGCGAGGTGTTCTAAATCCGGATGGTTTGAAACAATGGCCGGAATGTCGGCGTTGAGTTCGTGTGTACGATAACGATAGAGTAAGTCGTTTAAACAGTGGTCAAATTTGGAAACTAGAATCAAAAGCCGCTGTTTGCGATTCGCATCATGAATGCCCCAGACCATTTGAAAACGTTCTGCCACGCGTGAAAATTTTTTCGTCAGCTCAAACGCATCGGGCGTATAAGGGCCGGGGGTGAAAACGGTGCGCATGAAAAAGCGATCGGATACTTCATCGCCGAAATGGGCAGACTCGTTAATAAAGGCATCCTGGTCTGCCAAAAAGCCCGAGACTTGTGACACAATCCCCGTATGGTCGGGGCAAGAAATGGTCAGGATATATTTCTGTTCGCTGGTCATGATTTACATGCTTTCATCTACAATAATGGCCGCGCCACCACGTCTGGCATCGCCTACACCATCAAAACGACCTGTTTTTTGGTTAAACCGCACACTATGGACGCCCCCAAAGAACAAGTTCTGTTGATCCCAAAGCTTATATTCAGGCACATGGTCTTTTAAATTGGTTAACGCGTCCGCAGAAAAGCCCGGTTCCAGATTAAGCAACCCGCGTTCATAATGCATGCGTGGGGCCTGCACGGCTTCTTCCATCGACATATCAAATTCAAGCAGGTTGATTAGGACTTGCAGTACAGCCGTGCGGATGCGGTTGGATCCGCCTGACCCTAAAGCCACATTGATCCCGTCATCGCGCAGCAATAAAGTGGGCGACATCATAGAACACATGCGGACATCTTGTGGCCATTGGTTGAAGCCATGGGGGTTGATGTCTTCTTCGCCCAGCATATTGTTCATCATCACGCCTGTGCCGGGCAGAATGGACCCACAGCCTTCCCCGTTTGAAACGGTCATGCTGGCCGCGTTGCCAAACTGGTCGATGGCGCTGAGGTGTGTTGTGCCGCGTAAAGCGTTGGGGCGGCCAAAGATATGCTGGCGGTATGTGTCCAGATAATCAGGATCAAGCATTTTAAGCTGGGCTTGTGCTGCCCCATCAATCAAGGCGCTGTCGAGTCGGGCTTTATTGGTCAGCGCCATGATTTGACTGAGCCGTTCTACATGATCAGTACTGCCAAAGGCAATATCGCGAAAGCCAGCAGCTTTGATCAATTCCAACGCAAAGGCAATGAGCAGCCCCCCCGTGGATGGTGCCGGATTTGTGTAAAAATGGGAACGCCGATAATCAACGCGCAAAGGAGTGCGTTTTTCCACACGATAGCTGCTGAGGTCATCAAGGGTAAGATGCCCCCCATTTTCCTGACTGTCTTTGGCAATCACATGGGCGATGTCACCTGTGTAGAAGAGATCATCACCATCGCGCGCCAATTGTTCAAACAGATTGGCGTGATCAGGGTTTTTCTGGATTTCACCAACGCC
>JABXIC010000245.1 GCA_013373265.1 Methylocystaceae bacterium
AGCCTTACAAAGGCAAAGGTGTTCGTTATAAGGGTGAGTACATCCTTCGTAAGGAAGGGAAGAAGAAGTAATGTTAAGTTCTAAACAACTTCAGGAACGTCGCAAAAGTCGCGTTCGTTTCCAAATCCGCAAACGCGCTGCAGGTCGCCCGCGCTTGTCGATTTTCCGTTCCAGTAAGCACATCTATGCGCAAGTGATTGATGACATCAATGGTGTTACGTTGGTTGCAGCATCTTCCATTGAGAAAGATCTTAAAGGAAGCTTGAAAACTGGTGCTGATACAGATGCCGCTGCCAAAGTTGGTGCTTTGGTTGCCGAGCGTGCTGTTAAAGCCGGTATCAAGGATGTCGTCTTCGACCGTGGTGGCTACCGCTATCATGGGCGTGTGAAAGCTTTGGCTGACGCAGCTCGTGAAGCTGGTCTGTCGTTCTAAAGGAAGAATGAGATATGGCACGTAATCCAAAAGAAAACTCTCGCGGTAAAGGCCGTGGCAAAGATAAGGCACAGGAAGTCGATTCCGATCTTATCGATAAGCTCGTCGGCATTAACCGTGTCGCCAAGGTGGTCAAAGGTGGCCGTCGCTTCTCGTTTGCTGCTATGGTCGTTGTAGGTGACGGTCGTGGCCGTGTCGGTTTCGGCACAGGTAAAGCACGTGAAGTTCCGGAAGCTATTCGTAAAGCTACTGAAGCCGCAAAACGTAACATGATCCGCGTTCCGCTTCGCGAAGGTCGTACACTTCACCATGATGTGAAGGGTCACTTCGGTGCAGGTAAAGTTATCCTGCGTGCGGCGCCGTCTGGTACTGGTATCATTGCCGGTGGTCCGATGCGCGCAGTATTCGAAACAATGGGCGTACAAGACGTTGTTGCGAAGTCTATGGGAACACAAAACCCGAACAATATGATTAAAGCTACTTTCGATGCGTTGCAGAATTCGTTCTCACCGCGTTCCATCGCTTCCAAGCGTGGTAAGAAAGTTGGTGAAATCGTAGCACGTCGGGACTCAGGTGCGGCTGCAATCGCTGCTGCAAAGGAGTAAGGTGACATGGCTAAGAAGAAAACCATTAAAGTGCAACAGATCGGTAGCCCGGTCGGTCGCAGGAAAGATCAACGTGCAACGTTGGTTGGCTTAGGGTTGAACAAAATCCGTCGCGTAAGTGAATTGGAAGATACGCCTTCAATTCGTGGCATGATTAACAAAGTTCAACATCTCGTACAAATCGTTGAGTAAGGTGTGTTCTCACACCTTCCTCTCTCTTTCGATTTTGTTTGAGAAACTTTAAAGGATTTGAAACATGAAACTCAATGAGCTTCGTGACAATGACGGCGCAAGAAAGTCTCGTATGCGTGTAGGCCGTGGTATGGCTTCAGGCAAAGGCAAGACTTCTGGTCGTGGTCAAAAAGGTCAAAAGGCCCGCAACACGGTTGCTGTCGGTTTTGAAGGCGGTCAAATGCCTTTGTATCGTCGCTTGCCGAAACGCGGCTTTACCAACATCTTCGGTAAAGAATTTGCTGTTGTTAACGTTGGTCGCATTCAAAAAGCGATTGATGCTGGTAAGATCAAAGCCGGTGATACACTGAATATCGATGGACTTAAGGCCGCTGGTCTTGTCAACGATGTTAAAGACGGCGTTCGCCTTCTTAACAAAGGTGAGATCACTGCTAAGATTACGGTTGAAGTCAACAGTGCTTCCGCTTCTGCTATCGCTGCCGTTGAAAAGGCTGGCGGTTCTGTAAGCGTAGACACTGCTGAATAAAACCAAACTTCGATTTCGGACCAAGTTAAGTCCAGGGGACCGTTATGGCATCTGCCGCAGAACAATTAGCCGCTAACATGAACTTCGGTTCTATTGCGAAAGCAGAAGAACTGAAAAAACGTATATGGTTTACGTTAGGGGCGTTGATCGTTTATCGCATTGGCGCGTACATTCCCATTCCGGGTATCGATCCGGTAATTCTGAGTGACTTGTTCTCTCAGAATTCCGGCGGTATCTTGGGGATGTTTGATATGTTTGCTGGTGGCGCGTTGGGTCGTATGACCATTTTCGCGTTGAACATCATGCCTTACATCTCAGCTTCAATCATCTTGCAACTGGGCACGGCGATTTCGCCAAGTCTGGAAGCCTTGAAGAAAGAAGGTGAGAGTGGGCGTAAGAAGATTACGCAATATACCCGTTATCTAACGGTGCTTATTGCATCCCTTCAGGCATACGGTATTGCCGTTGGCCTGGAAGGTATGACCTCCAGTGCCGGATCGGCTGTTATTGAACCTGGAATGTTTTTCAGGGTTGCAACAGTCATCACATTGGTCGGTGGTACAATCTTCCTGATGTGGCTGGGTGAACAAATCACGGCACGCGGTATTGGTAACGGGATTTCACTTATCATCTTTGCCGGTATTGTGGCGAACCTTCCAAGAGCTTTGGTCGGGACGTTGGAATTGGGACGCACAGGGGCTTTATCTGTCCTGTTGATCGTGTTCCTGCTGGTGATGAGTGTCGGTGTGATCATGTTCATTGTCTTTATGGAACGTGCACAGCGTAAAGTGATTATTCAGTATCCTAAACGTCAACGCGGTAATAAAGTGTATGGGGGTGAGTCTTCCCATATGCCGATGAAGATCAACACCTCAGGTGTTATCCCACCGATCTTTGCAAGCTCTTTACTTCTTCTGCCAACAACTGTGATCTCTATGACCGCAGGGCAGGGGCCGGACTGGCTGCAAACGATTGCCGCAATGTTGGGACGTGGTCAGCCTTTATATATTAGTATATATTTGGCATTGATCGTCTTCTTCGCATTTTTCTATACGTCGGTTGTTTTCAATCCGGCAGAAACAGCGGAAAACTTGCGTAAAAACGGTGGTTATATTCCGGGGATCCGTCCGGGCAAAAATACGGCGGACTATCTGGATAAAATTACCACGCGTTTGACTGTGATTGGGGCAGCTTATCTGTCTGCAGTCTGTTTGTTGCCAGAATTGTTGATCGCGGAATTCAATGTTCCGTTCTACTTTGGTGGCACAAGTCTGTTGATTGTGGTAACAGTAACCATGGATACGGTTGGTCAGGTGCATTCGCATCTCTTGGCCCACCAATATGAAGGTCTGATTAAGAAGTCCAAACTCAGGGGGAAAAGAGGATGAAGCTGATCCTGTTAGGGGCACCGGGTGCTGGTAAAGGCACTCAAGCCAAACGTCTTGAAGAAGCATATGGTATCGTTCAATTGTCTACAGGTGATATGTTGCGTGCAGAAGTCGCAAGCGGCAGTGACATTGGTAAAGAATTGAAAGCTGTTATGGAAGCAGGCAATCTCGTTACTGACGAATTGATTATTTCCATGATTTCTAGCCGTGTTGAACAAGACGATTGTGCAAAAGGCTACATCCTCGACGGTTTCCCGCGTACAACGGCACAAGCTGAGGCTCTCGATGCAATGCTCGAGAACAAAGGCCAAAAGCTTGATGAAGTCATCGAAATGGTTGTCGATGAGGACGCGCTTGTTGAACGGATCACTGGTCGTTATACCTGTGCCAAATGTGGACAAGGTTATCACGACACGTTCCAAAAACCGGAAAAAGACGGTGTTTGTGACAAGTGTGGCGCGACAGAATTTACCCGTCGTGCAGACGATAATGAAGAAACCGTAAGATCCCGTTTGGAATCTTATCGTAAACAAACAGCACCGATTGCATCACACTATGATGCAAAAGGGATGTTGAAGAAAGTCGATGGCATGGCTGACATCGATGAAGTAACGAACCAACTCAAGGCAATCTTGGGTTAATTTTAGTGGAACTAAGGGGTTGACAGAAAGGATTTCCTTTCTATAATCCCGCCCCTCGGTTCCTGGTAAGAATTTTTCTTACCTTTTTTATTTTTGGTGTGAGGAGAACCGCTTTGGCGCGTATTGCAGGTGTGAATATTCCGACTCAAAAACGAGTTGTGATAGCACTTACATATATCCACGGAATTGGCTCGACAAAATCTCGCGAAATCTGCGAGAAAGTAGGCATTCCGTCTGAAAAGCGTGTAAACGAATTGTCTGACGATGAAGTCGTCAAAATTCGCGAAACGATTGACGCTGACTATACGGTAGAAGGTGACCTTCGTCGTACAGTTGCAATGAACATTAAACGACTGTTGGACTTGAAAAGCTATCGCGGCTTACGTCACCGGAAAGGTCTTCCGGTTCGTGGTCAACGTACTAAGTGTAACGCTCGTACCCGCAAAGGACCTGCGCGTCCGATTGCTGGTAAGAAGAAATAATCAGTTAGGATTATTCGATAATGGCAAAAGCTACAACACAACGTACTAAAAAACGTGAGCGCAAGAACATCGTTTCTGGCATTGCACACGTAAACGCTACGTTTAATAACACGATCATCACCATTGCCGATGCTCAAGGTAATGCAATTTCTTGGTCTTCTGCTGGTGCACAAGGTTTTAAAGGCTCTCGTAAGTCTACACCTTATGCAGCACAGATTGCTGCTGAAGATGCAGGCAAAAAGGCGATGGATCACGGCATGAAAACTCTTGAAGTTTTGGTGAAAGGCCCAGGTTCTGGGCGTGAATCAGCATTGCGTGCATTGAACGCTGTTGGTTTCAACATCACTTCAATCCGTGACGTGACACCTATTCCGCACAACGGTTGCCG
>JABXIC010000207.1 GCA_013373265.1 Methylocystaceae bacterium
CAAAGGGGCCAGCCATGCCGGACTAACAGGGAATATGAGCGCCCTTTTAGAACCCTGCCTCGCCGCCCTATTGCGTATGCCGGATACGGACCTCTTAACCCTACAACAGGTGTTCAGCAGCGAGATCAAAGACCCGCTGGTACAAAAGATGCTGACCTACATGCCCGAACAGCAAAGCAGCTTTTTGATCAACGATTGGGGCAAGCGCCGTTACGAAACCACGAAAGAAGCCGTGGTCGCCAAAATCCAATCTTTGATGAATTCCCGCCACTTCCTCAATTTCCTCTGCGGGCCAAGTACGCTGGATTTAGATGAGATTATCCCCAATCGCTCTATCGTCTGCTTTTCCTTACAAAAAGGCGAACTGGATAGCGAAACCGTCTCCGCCATCGGCAGCTTCACCATGGCCATCCTGCAAGCCTATGTGATGCGCAAATACAAGACCCGGAAATATAACATGATCCCCATTCATGTGTTCGTCGATGAATGCCAAAATTTCCTCAGCCCCGCGCTCACCGAGATTTTGGAAGAGCTGCGCAAATTCGGACTACACCTGACCCTTGCCCAACAATATGCGGGCCAACGAATGGATGTAGAACTCACCAAATCTGTCCTTGGCAATACAGCCGTTAAGATCGCAGGCTTTAATGATGAAAAATCCACCCATAAAGAAATGGCGCGGGTCATGCAGGAAGATGAGGCCACTTTGGTGAAATTGCCCAAGCGTCATTTTCTGGTGAAGTCCGGCGACAAGGCCGCTGTCAAAATCCAACCGCCTTCAACCTTTGTGGACCGCAGAAACTGCGTGGATACTGATACATGGAACACTGAATTGGCCCGCCAAAAGAGTCTTTATTATCGCAAAGTCCCCGCCCCCTTCATCGCCCCGACCGATACAGAGGAAACCACACACCCAAAACCACCCGCCCCACACAATTTGGATTTCGTATGATGATCAAAACCCTCACCGAAACCGAATTTGCCATTTTGCAGGCCCTTAGAACCTATCGCTACCTAACCGCAGCCCAATTGCTGCGCATTGGCGTCAGCAAAAACAAGTCCCGCCTCTATACGGTCTTGCGCAGCCTCACCAGCGGCAAACGACCATTTGTCGCCAAAATGAAACACGGCGTCATGCCCGGTCGCGGTCGCATCCCCGATAGCCACTATCTGACAAAACGCGGAGCCGCCCTTTTAGCCGAAGCCCTTTGCATCGATTCAAGCGAAGTCGCCTATCCCAAAAGCACCATCCCCATCCGCACCCACTTCTTCCATCGGCTGCACTGCATAGACTGCGAAATCACCGTGCGCCTCTGGGCAGAGAAAAACGATATAAGCGTGGATTATTACCACAGCTATTTCGACGTGACCGGAGCCAACCGAGGCGGCACAACAGGCAAACGCCGCGCGCTGACCAAGATCGACCTAAAAAACCGCCCCGGCCTCATCCCCGACGCCTCCTTCCAACTCACTTGGCCCGATGGCACGGCCAGACTATTCCTGCTGGAAGTACACAACCAAAACCGCAGCAAACGGATCACCGATAAACTCGCTGAATACCGCTTTGCCATTGGTGACGGGGCGATTAACAAACAATTCGATTACCCCCATGCTCCACGCATTCTGACAATTTTCGAGAATGAAAAATGGATGCACCTTGCTCTACAGAGAATGAGAGAAAGCGGCCTGTTTGATGAAACCTACGCCCCATTTTTCTTTTTGAATACGCTGGAGGGGATAGAAAGTAACTTCAAAGATGGTTGGTTTAAAATCGTAAAAAATAAAAAAACATCTTTGTATTAATGGCCGAAACACCTCCGGCCATTAATACCTTCATTTAGATTTCTTCGATCTGAACGGAGACGGGAAAATGGTCGCTGAAGCCGTTTTCATTTACGTTTTTAATTACGTTTCCTTTAGGTAAGCCGAAACGAATGGGACCTTCACCGACGCGGTGGCTGACCATGGGGGCGTAAAGCTCGATTTTTGCAGTGTTTTCAAGAACTGCAAAAGGTGGGGTTGCCTCCACGAGGGGGCGATTAACCAAGATTTGGTCAAAAACGTTACCATTTCCTTTGTAATAGAGGGTGCCGTCAATCGAACGGTCGTTCCCCATGTGATCCTGTGTTGTTTGTTTCAGGTAATTCCATGCAAGGTTATAGAGTTTAGGAGATTCTGCGCGTTCAACGTCACCTCGTTCCCGGGTAGCCAAGGCGTTAAAGATAATTGAGTTATCAAATGGATCGTCATTAAAGTCACCAAAGGCAAGCAGGGCTGTGTGGTTGCCGCATTCTTCAAGAATACGTTCATGCCAATAGCTGAGCGTTTCACCCGCTGTTGCTCTAAATCCAGCACTTTCAACAGCCCCGCCACTGCGTGAGGGCCAATGATTGCACATAAGTACCAAGTCATTGCCCCCTTGTGTGGTGGTGAACGTTGCTTGCAAAATATCGCGTGTGCCCGTTCTGCGCAGAACAAAATGCGAAAAAATGGTATCAGGATTTACGCTATAAGCTTGAGGATCGTATAAGAACGCAGTATCAATGCCGCGGTGGTCTAATTCGGAATTTGCATGAACGATTTCGTATTCGCGTCCGCCTGGGATTTGCGCAATATGATCTCGTAACTTTTCCAGAACATATCTGTTTTCAACTTCGCAAACCCCTAAAATATCGGGGCCGTGAGCGTCGTTCATGAATGTAATGACAGACGCCAGTTGATTGATTTTTTTATCAAACAATGCTTCTGTCCAACCAGCAAGATCGTTTTTGTTTTTATCTTTTATCCAAGGTTCCCGAGCTACGTAATTTTCAGGTGCGAATAGATTTTCTACATTCCAAAAAGAAATATAATGCCGCATTAGCCTACTCCCTTATTTTATTTAAGGTTGTTATTGTATACTAAAACAAACATTAAATGTTGCTCAATCTTATGAAAAAAAGATGACCGAGTGTGCACCCCGGCCATCTTTCGCCCCTCTTTTCAGGAGGGGATGTTCAGCATCAACATTCAGTATCACGCTGATTAAGACGCTCTGCAATCCACGCATCCACTTCCGATAGCACCCATGCCACGCGGTTTCGCCCGAGCCTGACCCGTTTCGGAAATTGGCCCAAGGCTTCAAGACGGGCAATATGCTGCGGGGTGTATGGTATCCCACAAAGGGTCTTAAGTTCCTTCTTCGATACAAGCCTGTTTTCAAACTGTGACATCGCGAAATTCTCCTCAAAGGGAGGCATCGCGATGCCTCAGGTTATCGACAAAAGCCGCACCGGATAGGCAAAAACAGATTAACAA
>JABXIC010000021.1 GCA_013373265.1 Methylocystaceae bacterium
AATATAAAAAAAATAAAACAAAAGTGCAGAAATAAAATTTAGCACACCGAGCATGATGAAGAGGGTTTTTATATCAAGAAAATACATTTTTGTGTTTGCTCTCATTGGTGCTGATGGGGAACAATTGGAGTGATGTCCCTTGGCGCTTCTTGGATGGACGAAGAAACACGGATGTATATATGAAGTATTTTTATCATAAAGCCTAGAATACTGGGATTCTTAATATTTCCGGAGAAAAAACTATCGTTGAACTATTGAAGAAGTAGATAAATTCATCATTTGCCAACGTCCAATAACATACTCATAAAATTGCTGATTTTGGGTAGCCCCACAGATCGGCGCTAACTCAGTCCCGACTTGTGTCAACATTACCTTACGAAGGTCTAAACTATTATTTTCATCGTTAGTAAATTCAATTGAAGATGATAAATCAATAACGTCTGATGTGGTGTAAAGTTTGACGCGGTTTTGCTTGAGTTTCCACCGGATGCCACCTCATGTCCGTTGGTTACGGGATAGGCGGTCCGTATTGAAAACGAAAACATGCTCGACTTTACCATCTTCAATCTCAAGCAGCAGTTTTCGTAGAACCGGGCGGTTGTTCAAGTCTTCATATCGGGAACTTTGTCCACCCTCATTCCACAGTTTGTATTGAAAGCCAAGGTCATTGGCTTTTTGGATGCCGAGTTCTTCTTGGCTTTTGAGAGAAGTGCCTTCCATTTCTTGAATTGAGGTGGAAACGCGGGTGTATATGTGGAGAACATTCGTCATAAAGCCCAGAATACTGGGTGTTTCAAGAATTCCGGAGCAAAATCTTCATGAGAATATAGGAAGTTAATTTTATTTTGAGTGTTTCTCATATAGATTGAGCAAAGCAAAAAAAGAAACTATATAAGTACGTAAAGAATTTTAGGGAGCAAATTAATGTCAACAGATTATCCAAAACGTCTTAAAAATGACGCTATTCTGGAAGCATTAATTGAAGTTCGTTTTCAAACAGATGAATTGCAAGAAGTCGTTTTAGGGCGTTTAGCAGATAATCCAAACCTTAAAGGTTTTAAGAGGACACGTACGCCTATTGCGGATATACCTGCGCCAATACGAGAAGGTGATGCCTCTTTGAGGTATAGCCCAGTCTTTGAATATAAAAATGAACAACCAACTGAAATATATAAATTTAACCACAATATGATTTCATATCACAATGTTGGTGAATATTTTGGATGGGATGATTTTTGTAATCGAATACGGAGTATAGTTGAGTTACTTTTTGAGAAACTTAGTGATGTGACTGTGCAACGGATTGGATTGAGATACATAAATTGTCTTGGTTTAGAGCATGGCATCTCTTCAATTAGTGATCTCAATGTTTCAGTAAATGTGGCTTCCAACGCTTTAGAGGGTAATTTCAACATTAACTACCTGAATAAAGATATTGAGGATGGAGAAGCCGTAGTTCGTATAGCAACTCCCAACTTTATTGAAGGCAGATTACCTGAGGATGCTAAAGCATTCTGCGATATTGATATTTACACTTTAAATGGAGTAAAGTTGGAAAATGTCGACGAATGCATAGAATGGATCATTCGGGCGCATGATAAAGAAAAACAACTTTTCTTTGATATGCTGCCTCCAAGTGTGATAGAAAATTTAAGGGAGGATTGATTTTATGTATCAAGTACAAACTGCTAAGGATCAATACCGCATTAAATTCTCCAATTCAGGAATGTCGCATGCAAATGATCTGTCCGCTCGATATATGCGGATGTACCAGCATGTAAATCAAAAATACAGTCTTCTTTCTGAACAATTTGTAAAGATGTGTCATCTTCACAAAACTGAAATTGAAAAGTTCGAACTGACAGAAGAGCAATCTATGGCTTTTGACAAAGCGTTGATGGCTTCCGGTAAAGTCATATCTACGGGAAAATTATTAGTTCGCTAACATAAATGACACTTTCTTTTGAAGACGCTTATCAGGTCTTAAACTCGAACTTAGAATCGAACGCTGGAAGGTATTATGGACCTACAGGTAGTTTGCCTTTAGGTACAGGTCTACTTTATAATTCCGTCCGTTTTCCTATGTTTGTAGCCGAGGAAGCGATCTATTATACTGTGGAGGGGTTTGTTTATATCTTAACGCACGAATGTGATGTAGACCAGGACAACCAACGCCCATTTAATAGAGATGTTGTTTTCTGCCCAATCTTGCCATTTGAAGCCTTCTTCGATCAAGTACTGAAATTAGTTTCTCCTGATAAGCAAGGAAACTTTTTAACGGCATTAGCAAAAAGAGAAGTTTCAAGATTAGTTTATATGCCGACCCCCAACCAAGCCTTACCATATGGGGGAGTAATGAACTTGAATAGAATTTCGTCAACTGACATTAGCGCATTTAATTATGGAGATGCTAAATGCTTAGCATCTGTAAGTACATACGGATTACGAGAAATTGATTTTGTATTACAAAATCATTTATTTCGACCTAAGTCAGCCGATTTGCCGCTGACTCGCCACTAAAAGACCCGTCAGACCTTTACAAACGGTTGGCAGACAAACTTGGTGTGGATCAAGGTTATTGCCAGCGTAGAGCCGACATACGCAAGCATATTAAAGAACTTGAGAAACAACTCGATACCGTTGAAACGTCACTGGCTGATCTTGAAACCGATGTTTGCACCAACAAGATCGACACGGTAATCTTTGAGCGGGTAAAGACCAATCTGGCGTGTCAGCGCGAAGACCTTCTGGAAAAGATTGAACAAGCATCCATCAGATACGAATGTCTGGGTCATGATGTTCAGTGGTTATCGGCACTATCGAATTTAACGCTGGATACGGAACGCTTCGGAAAGAATTTTAGTGACCGTAAGAAGAAGGATTGGTTGTACCGCATTGTCGAACGGATCGACGTAAATTACCTTCATGAAATGCAGGAAGATGAGGTGAATTTACGTCTGAAAATACCGTTGTTTTCGGATAATTTCTTAGGAATAGAAACTCATAAATCTGACGATTTTATCAAGTTTTACCCTCTAACGAATCATTCCACGGTAGTGGGATTACCGTCTTTTGGGGTGGTTTCCGGTGATATTCTGGATAATTCCGCCAACGAGATCAAGAACCGCGTTTACACCAAAGCCATTATCAAAGTTC
>JABXIC010000083.1 GCA_013373265.1 Methylocystaceae bacterium
ACGGTGTCGTACATATGCCATTGCCATTTGTCTTCTGCCATGTTGCCAAGTGCAGCGCCAACGCCGCCTTGTGCAGCAACAGTGTGAGAACGGGTCGGGAATACTTTGGTAACACAAGCGGTTTTTAAACCAGTTGCTGCCATGCCGAGTGTCGCACGCAAACCTGCGCCACCTGCACCCAAGACGACCACGTCGTATTCGTGTTCGATAATTTCGTAGGCTTTAGCCATAATTGATTAGCCTCCAAACGCGACTTTAAAGATGGAAATCAGACAAGCGCCAGCCAAAACAACAGCGGCGAACTTTGTCAGGATCACACCAGTGTACATAGTGGATTTGGTATGTACATATTCATGAAAGACTTCACAGATGCCTTGTTGGGCATGATGGAAGACAATCACAATGAACAAGCTCATCAATGTGGTATTGCCAACTCTGCTAATCCATTCTTGATACGCAGCATAATCCGCACCAAGAAGACCGATGATGCTAAAAATGACCCAGAGCGAAAGCGGGATCAAAGCGATTGATGTGAGGCGTTGAATCCACCAGGGTCCAACACCACTGCGAGACGCACCAAGGTTGCGTGCACGCCCTAAATGACTTTGCATTTTCATAGGTGATACTCCTAGCGATTAAACGGAATAACCGATGATCCAAGTCGCAACCGTCAGAATTGCCGTTGCAGCAATCGCGATGCGACCGGTGGTGATGAGGTCTTCTTTCTCAAGACATTTGCCCATGTCCCACAGGAGGTGGCGAATGCCATTGACCAAGTGGTAATAGAGACAGAAGGTCCAACCGATTAACATCAGTTGACCAAGCCAGGAGCCAAAGAAGGCCTGTGCGGTTTCGTAGCTGTCAGCACCGTAGGCGGCAGCGATCAGCCAATAAGCGAAAAGCAAGGTTCCGATGGACAGCAAAATACCAGTCACACGGTGTGAGCCAGACATTAGTCCGTTAAGCGGAAACTTGTAAATCTTCATATGAGGCGAAAGGGGTCGATTTCCCGTCGTCATGGAGCGGTTCCTTTACCATGAAAAAAGTGGGATAGAATAATTATAGGAAGGGTGTACCCTTCCAGCGAAAGGAAGTCAATTCATGAGGCCGTATTCGGGTGAAAATTCCCTAAATTACGGGCTTTTCGGTTCTATTGGTATGACCTATTGACCCTTTTGACCCCAAAATATAGATGGGCATTCAAACAAATCGGTATTGAGATACTGATTTAAGATGCGATTCGCTTTGTTAGATTCGTTAAAAATAAAAAGAGGGATCGGCTTCTTTTATTAAAGGCGATCCCTTCTTTCAATTTTTAGGCTTCTTACAGTTCAAAACTTGCTTCGATCTCTTTTAAGCTTTTCGTTTCTTTTAAATCCGGTTGGTAGACCGGGCGTTGAGATTCATAAAGGACGCCGGTGCTAAAGCCATCATCCGTTGCTAAAAAGGCAGCGGCTTCCCCTAAATTGGCTGAAGCACTAATGTCGCCTTTGCGCACGATTTTTTTCCATTCAGCCTGTTCAGGGCGGAAGGTGACGCAAGGGCTTAAAACCTGCACAAAGGAAAAGCCTTTATGCTGCATGGCTTCACAAATCAATTTGGCGGTACCGTTTGGATCGCCTGCAAACCCGCGTGCAATAAAGCTGGCCCCTGCCGATAAAGCGATAGACAAAGGATTAAAGGGAGAAACGCCCGTGCCGTGCGGTGTCAGTTTGGATCCTTCCCAGTCGGCTGCGGTGGTCGGAGAGGCTTGGCCTTTTGTCATGCCGTAGACTTCGTTATCCATCACCACATAGGTGATATCAACGTTGCGTCGGCACGCATGCATAAAGTGGTTACCGCCAATGGAAAATCCATCCCCGTCCCCACCTGTTGCGACAACCGTTAAATCAGGACGCGCCACTTTCAGGCCGGTGGCACTGGCAAGGGCACGGCCATGAATGCCGTGGAAACCATAGACGCTGGTATAAGCCGGAATGCGGCTGGAACAGCCGATGCCAGAAATCACCGCGCAGTCTTCGCGTTTGATTTTTAATTCAGCCAACGCTTTGGTGATGGAGGCCAGAACGGAATAATCGCCACAGCCCGGACACCAGACCGGTTTATAGTCTGACTTATAATCTTTAAAGGTCAGCGGTTTTTGTTGTACAGCTTGATCCATTATCCCAGCTCCTTAATTTTATTGACGATCTCGGCAGGGCGGAACGGCAGGGGTCCGGGTTTTGCCAAAACGTTTGTGTCTTTCGGCAGGTCAAATTCGCTGCGCAAGTAGCGATAGAACTGTTTTGAATGTGTCTGTTCAACCACCAATGCTTTGCTTACGCCTTTCATAGCCTCTTCAAATTTGTCTGGTAAGGCAGGGCTGAGCAACCGCATGGAGATCATCTTGATTTTTTGGCCTTCTGCGGCCAGTCGTTTGATGGCTTCGCGCACAGGGGCGGTGACTGATCCAAACGTGATGACAGCTAGCTCACCTTCGCCTTCAATCTGTGCCCAATGCTGACCGTAATCAAATTGGTCCAGTTTGCGTTGGCGTTTGTCCAATTGGGCGTAGTGGTCTTCAGCCTGTGAAGACGGTCGGGCATTTTCTGCGGTTTCCAATCCATCGGCGACATATTCTCCACCAGGTGTGCCGGGGATGGCCATGGGGGAAATACCACTGTCCGTCAGGGCGTAGCGTTTGTAATTTTCCACACCTGCTTCTGCGACGTCACGTTTGGCAACAAAGGCAAGATCGGCGGGTCTGTCGATAATGTTGCGCGATTGTCCCAAGGATTGATCGGATAAAACGATGGCAGCCGTTTGCAGGCTTTCCGCCAGATGAACAGTCCATTGTGTTGTAAACAGACAATCGGAAATGGAATTGGGCGCGGTGACGATATGCGGGCTATCGCCATGCAGGCCATGCAAGGCAATGTTCAAATCGCTTTGTTCTGATTTTGTCGGGATACCTGTGGAAGGACCACCGCGCATCACGTCGATGACGACGACGGGAATTTCTGCCGATACGGCCAGACCCAAGGCTTCTGTCATTAATGCCAAACCAGGACCGGATGTGGCGGTTAAAGAGGGCACGCCACCAAAAGAGCCGCCCACAATCATATTGATGGAGGCAAGTTCATCTTCGGCCTGCACCAAAGTGCCGCCGACTTTTTCCAAATTCGGGGCCAGCCATTCTAGAACTTCGGTTGCGGGTGTAATGGGGTAAGCGGCCACAAAACGGACACCGCCGCGCAAGGCGCCCATGCCGGTGGATTCATTGCCTGTCAAAGACCAACGGGTTTGTTCGCTGGGTTGACTGGCGAGGTGAAGGTCGATGCCAATTTCACTTTGCAGATCGCTGGCAACTTGCATGCCGCGTTTGACACCTTCGATACTGGCATCAAGGGCAGCTTGACCTTTGCGTTTTAGGACCCGTTCCAAAACATTTTGCAGGGCTTCAAGCGGGACCCCTGCAATTTCGCTTAAAATACCAAGGCCGATCATATTGGGGCGACCGCCTTCGACTTCATTGGCGGTTTGGCTTAGTGGGACCATGACCTGACGGGCAATGGAGTTGGTGATCATATCGGGTGGGTTTTTGGCATCCACATCGCCAATGATCACGCTGTCAGGGCGCAAGGGGAGTTCTGCGGCAAAACGATCCACGTTCATCCAGTCAAAGCAGAACAAAACATCGAAAAAATCGTCCGGGCAATCAATAGGTTCTGAAGAGAGGCGAATAAAAGCTGCGGCTTCCCCGCCACGAATTTGCGGACCGCTTGAACGTGTCATCAGACCGTAAAGCCCTGCCTTGGCGGCAGCGTCCAGAAGCATCTGACCCGCTGTCATCACACCAGCACCACCTGCACCGGTGATGGCAATGGAAACTGTTTGAGATGTCATATTTCCCAGCATTCCTTATTTTTGTTTCAATAGGTCGCTCATATATTTCAAAAACATTGTGGCAAGCCCATGACATTTGTCAATTTTACCCAAATGTTTTGCAAAATAAACTCTCAGGTACATCAGCAGGGCATTATATATCAGATTATGTTATTCTGAACCAGTAATAGAAAAAGCCGGATGAGATCTTGCGATCCTATCCGGCTTTTTAAAGTATGTGATTGAATAAGACGCGTTTGGTCTTTATTTCATTTCAGAAGCTAGGGCGCGGGCCAGTTGACTGATGGCATCCTGGTGGCGATCATTGTTAATATGTGAAAAGTTGCGCGCAAGTTCCAGACACATGCGTTGACGTTCCGTCAATTCAATTTCTGTATCGTCGTCTTCATCAAGGCCTTCATAGAAATAGCCGACAGCAACTTTAAGGACTTGGGCGATTTCATATAAGCGTCCGGCAGATATACGGTTTATACCACGTTCATACTTATGTGCTTGTTGATATGTGACACCTATCATATCAGCCATTTGCTGTTGGCTTAGGCCCAGCATGATCCGGCGTTCGCGGATGCGGGCGCCAACATGGCGGTCTGTGTCTGTAGCGCGATTAGCGACTTTAGGTTCATCTGCCATTTTTCTCTCCAATGTTTCCAACCTAAGCTTTTTTTGTTTTTTTATTATGTATATTCATGATTACAGCCAACATTGAGAAGATGCAAGCATATATTTCAAAATATTTCAAAAAAATTTCAGAAACAATTCAGAAAAAATGATGAATACAGGTGCTTTTTACACCTCTTTAAAGGGCGTGTTGTAATGAGAGAGATGGAAATTTTAGAGAAGATTGAGGCACTTAAAGCAAGTCGTTATGTGCTTAAGCGTTGAGATTTATTGTTGTGATGACAGGGGGGACAACGAGTATTCGATTGGCTTGTTCTTCACGTGCCAAAGCGGCTTGTCTGGCGGATGCTTCCCCACCGGGTTGGGCACCTGCTGACAGATAGGCACTGTGCGATCTTGAATAGTGTAAGGCGTTTAGCGGTGTATCCCTAGTGGTGGCGCTGGCTTGCAGTTGTACTTGTAACAGGTTGGCGCTATTGACGGAAATGGGGGCGGTGAAGAGTTGCGCGGTTGGGGCGCTGTTTTGATATTGCGTTGCCTTTTGAGTGCTGGGTTGGTCCGGCTCAATGCGGACGGCTTCATCTTTGGCTTTTTCCGCTTGGTCAAAGTCGTTTTGTTTTTGTCGGTCGCGATTGGGGCGCGTAACCCGTTCCTGAATATCTAAAGGTAACGAGTCGATAAAGCTTTGGGCGGCATTGCGTGTGGAATCCGTGGAGGTGCCGACGGCATTTTGCTGAGGGCGCGTTGAGGGTCTCTGTACAACACTTGGCGGTGTGTAGACCTTTAAGTCAACGGATAGGGCCACGACTTTAGACTCGTTTTTTAAGAATTCATGACAAGCGCACACTATATAATAAAGTGAAGAGGATGTCATTCCTTGAAATTCAAGGTATGGTAGAAATTAAAAAAGCTCCCGTTATAAGTGGGAGCTTTTTTGCATTTTTAGCTGAGGCAATCGGTCGTGTCGTTTATTTATTGCTGATTTTTGAAAGCTGTTTTTGCATTTCTTCTAATTGTGCTTTCATGGCTTCTAAATCATCGACGGCTTTTGTTTGTTCTTTTGCGACGGTGTTATCATCTTTCTTTTCAGTGGTTTCGTCGTCGGTGTCCCCGCGATAAAAGGGAGGGGTAAACATACGCATGGCGTTTTCAAATAAAACCATGTTCTTTTTGTTCATTTCTTCGAAGTTGCCAAAAGGGGTCAAACCGCCAATTGTTTCTTTCATATAGTCGCGCATCTTTTCCTGATTGGTGGCGAAAGATTGCATGGATTGTTCCAGATAGCTTGGCACCAAACCTTGCAGGCTGTCGCCGTAGAAGCTGATCAAGTGCCGTAAGAAACTGACGGGTAAAAGGTTTTGTCCTTTGGATTCTTCTTCCACAATAATTTGTGTCAGAACGGACCGTGTAATTTCTTCACCGCTTTTGGCATCAAAAACGGCAAACTCGGTCCCTTCTTTTACCATTTGTGACAAATGGTCGAGCGTCACGTAACTGCTTGTCGCGGTGTTATACAAACGACGGTTCGCATATTTCTTGATCGTGATCGGTGCGTCTTTGTCTTGGGTTTGTGCTGCCATAATGATACTTCTTCTAATTTATTGATCCTGTGCCCTATGTGTTAACAGAGCTCTCCCGACATATACAATAGCGCGAATTTACTGCGCACAAAAGTATTGCATTGCAGTATTCGTAAAATAATTCAAGAAAGGATCATTCATTGACCCAAATGGTTTGCTTATAGTACGGTTTTGTTCCCACAAATGCTGCACAACGGAAAGAGCAATATGAGCGACTCGGAAAAAGACATTCACGCTATGGCAGCGCAATATCTGGATTTGTGGCAAAAGCAACTGGCCAGTCAGTCGTCTGAAAAAATGATTGAAGAGACGATGAAGGCAACAAACTTGTACCGTGATCAAATGGGCGAGATGATGTCTACTTTTGATACGCCGGAAAAAATGCAAAACTGGATGGGGCAATGGGCCGAAAGCTGGAAGGCGCAATTTGAGAATGCAACAGGACAAGACGAACCCGCATCGACTGGGGCCGCGCCCTCTGCCTCTGCATCTGACAACAATCAACATGACGTGGATGAGCTCACGCGCCGCATTGCCGCGCTTGAAGAACGGGTCCTTTTCCTGGAGTCCAAGCTTAAAGACTGAAGCGGATCAAATTTGTGACGCCATTGCGTCTGTTCCGGAAGATAGATTTCGTGCAGCCCTGGATGCAGAAGCGTATCTGCGTGGTTGTGCCTTTTTAAAAGGTGTGCGGGCCTATCATCGTCATCCTTATGTGCGTGACGTAATCGACCCGCCCAGTATTTGGCAAGCGGGCAACACCCGTATTCTTGATTATGGTGGGGCAGCGGACGGACCGGTGATGCTGGCAGTACCGTCTTTGATCAACAAAGCCTTTGTTCTGGATCTAACCCAAAAACGCAGCTTGATGCGCAGTATGGCCAAAGCAGGCATTCGTTCTTTTCTTTTGGATTGGGGCGATGTGGGGGAGGCTGAAAAACATATGGGGTTGGAAGATTATGTGTTGGGACGTATCAAGGAGGCGGTTGAGGAAATCCATCGCCAAACCAACAAACCTGTTGCTCTTGTGGGTTATTGCATGGGTGGGGTTTTGACAACGGCCTTATGTGCGTTGTTCCCTGAAAAAATATCGGCGCTTGTTTTACTGGCGACACCGTGGGATTTCCATGCCGGAGAGGGCAATCATAAACAGGTGATTACGGCTTCGCGTGCGCTGTTGGAAACAACCATCAATCTGTTTGGCCTGTTGCCTGTGGATGCGATCCAGACGTTATTTGCAGCCATTGACCCCTATAGTATTTTGCAAAAGTTCGCCGATTTTTCAAAGCTGGATCCGGATAGTGAAGCGGCTAAGAAATTTGTCGCCATGGAAGATTGGCTGAATGATGGAGTCGCTCTTGCCGGGCCAACGGCCAAAGAATGTTTGTTTGATTGGTATGTGGAAAATCGCCCGGCCCAAGGGCGCTGGGAAATGGATGGTCATTACATTGATCCGGCGGAGATAGACTGTCCGACCCTTTTGTTTGTTCCACAGAAAGATCGAATCGTCGTGCCGCAATCGGCCCATTATCTGGGGCAATTAATCCCAAAAGCAGAGGTTCGTAAAGTTGATGCCGGTCACATCGGTATGGTGACCGGGCGTTTGGCCCAAAGTCGCCTCTATAGCCCCCTTGCTAAGTGGTTGTTATCCAATGGGTCTTAAAAGCATCATCCTTTTAGGCGCAATCATTGCTTGACCACAGCCTAGGCTTCTATACCCTATCAACCCTTAGATCGCAGGGAGGTCTGCCATCTAATGGGGACAAAAAATTTTATTAGGAGTCTAAATATGACTGAAGTCGTCATTGTCGGTGCTGCACGCACAGCTGTCGGTAATTTTAGCGGAAGCTTGTCTTCTGTTCCTGCTCAAGAACTGGGCGCAACTGTGATCAAGGCTGCACTGGAACGTGCCGGTGTTGCTGCTGCAGATGTGCAAGAAGTGTTTATGGGTCAGGTATTGACAGGTGGTTCTGGTCAGAACCCGGCACGTCAGGCTGCTATTCACGCGGGTTGCCCGGAAGAATCAACAGCGATGACCATCAACCAGGTTTGTGGTTCTGGTTTGCGTGCGGTTGCTTTGGGGATGCAATCCATTCTTACAGGTGCGGCTGATGTTGTTGTGGCCGGTGGACAGGAAAATATGTCATTGTCACCGCACACCATGCATTTGCGTAACGGCACAAAAATGGGCCCGTCTAAAATGGAAGATACCATGATCAAAGATGGTCTGTGGTGTGCTTTTAATGATTACCATATGGGAACAACGGCTGAAAATATCGCAGAAAAATATCAAATTTCCCGTGAAGAACAAGACGCCTTTGCAGCAGGTTCACAAAACAAAGCGGAAGCGGCGCGCAATGCTGGCAAATTTGCTGAAGAAATTGTTCCCGTCACCATTAAAACCCGCAAAGGTGAAACGGTTGTTGATACGGATGAGTTCATTAAAGACGGTGTGACGGCTGAAGGTCTTGGCAAATTGCGTCCGGCCTTCTCTAAAGACGGCACTGTGACAGCGGGTAACGCTTCGGGCATCAATGATGGTGCGTCTGTTGTTGTGATGATGAGCAAAGAAGAAGCCGATAAACGTGGTTTGACACCACTGGCAACTGTACGCGCTTGGGCGACACATGGTGTTGATCCTAAAATCATGGGTACAGGCCCGATCCCGGCTGTGACCAAAGCATTGGAAAAAGCGGGCTGGTCCCTTGATGATCTAGACCTGATCGAAGCCAACGAAGCCTTTGCTGCACAGGCCATTTCTGTGAATAAAGAATTGGGTTGGGATACGGATAAAGTCAATGTCAATGGTGGTGCCATTGCTATTGGTCACCCGATTGGTGCATCTGGTAACCGTATTCTTGTAACACTGTTGCATGAAATGAAACGTCGCGATTCTAAAAAGGGTATCGCAACTTTATGTATCGGTGGCGGTCAAGGTGTTGCACTTTGTGTGGAACGTGCCTAATTTTTAGTTAAAGATGTAACTGTTTCCTTTGTGAACAGTTGTTCTAAGTCTTTGAAAAACAGTCCTTTCTATTTTAGAGAGGGCTGTTTTTTTTGCACAAATTAGCAATGTTGTTTTATTTCAAAAATAGGGGTGGATTTGTTGCGATAATTTCCTCACAATATGGGTATGGAGATCGGGGGAGTTCGGTCTTTTCAGTAGATAAACGATTAAAAGTAAATAAAACAGAGGAAGAAGCATATGGGTCGTGTAGCACTCGTTACTGGTGGGACGCGCGGCATTGGTCGCGCAATTTCTGAACGCCTTAAAGAAGCCGGTTATACCGTTGCCGCCAACTTTGGCGGGAATGAAGAAGCCGCAAAAAAATTCACAGAAGAAACAGGCATTGCGTCTTATAAATGTGATGTAAGTGATTATGACGCCTGCCAAGAAATGCTCAAGCAAATCGAAGCCGATATGGGTCCTGTTGAAATTTTGGTGAACAACGCAGGGATCACGCGCGATGGCACGTTGCACCGCATGTCAGCCGAAAACTGGGAAGCCGTGATTGCAACCAACCTGAGTTCTTGTTTTAACCTGTGCCGTGGTGTGATCGACGGTATGCGTGAAAAAAGTTTCGGCCGTATCGTAAACATCGGTTCCATCAACGGTCAAGCCGGTCAATATGGTCAGGTTAACTATGCAGCGGCAAAATCCGGTATTCATGGCTTCACCAAAGCTTTGGCACAAGAAGGCGCTGGCAAAGGCATCACGGTTAACGCGATTGCACCGGGCTATGTTGATACCGACATGGTGCGTGCTGTACCGCCTGCCGTATTGGAAAAAATCATCGCGAAAATACCGATGGGTCGTCTGGGCCGTGCCGACGATATCGCACGCGGCGTCCTGTTCCTTGTTGCTGATGAAGGCGACTTCATCACAGGTGCGACACTGTCTATCAATGGCGGTCAGCACATGTACTAAGGTACGCGCTCTCTTATAAGCGAAGACTTAAAAAAAATCCCCGGTCCATATAGGTCGGGGATTTTTATTTTGGTTTAGCTCAGCTTTAATTCTATGTGTCAGACACACATGTTCACGGAGGCCATCAGATGAAGCGTCATACTGGCGAAGGCCAGTATCCATGGTAGAAATAGACTCTGGCCTACGCCAGAGTGACTTATATCTGCCCCCTTACCCTTGAGCTTCCATCTTGGTGATGGCTTCGGCTTGGGCAACGATTTGTTTGGCGGTGACGACATGCAGGTTCTCGATCAGTTTACCATCGACAACCACAACACCTTTGCCTTGGCTTTCAGCTTCCGCATGTGCGGCGATGATTTTTTTAGACCAGTCAACTTCAGCCTCTGAAGGGCCGAAGATTTCGTTGGCTTTGGCTACGGTTTTCGGGTGGATCAGGGTTTTTCCATCAAAGCCGAGTTCTTGGCCCTGTTGGCAATGCTGGGCAAAGCCTTCGTCATCGGACAGGTCAAGATAGACCCCGTCCAAAATGGCGATGTTGGCCGCGCGGGCTGCCAAGATACAAACGTTCAGAGACATCATGAAAGGTAAGCGCATCATGGTGTGGGCACAGCGCAGTTCTTTGGCAAGATCGGATGTACCCATGACAAAGCCGCCCATACGGTCTGTACTGTCGGCGATTTCTTCGGCATGGAGCATACCGCGCGGGGTTTCCATCATGCACCAGATTTTCATATCTGCTGGTGCACCGCTGGCATCCATGATGGCTTCAACTTGACGCACAGTGTCTGCGCTTTCGACTTTGGGCAGCAAAATGGCGTCTGCACCGGAAGAAGAAGCCGCAACGATATCGTCATAGCCCCAAGGAGTGTTGAGACCATTGGTGCGCACCAGAATTTCGCGCATCCCGTAGCCGCCTTCTTTTAAGGCGTCACAGACTTGTTGGCGCGCAACTTCTTTGGCGTCGGGAGCAACCGCATCTTCAAGGTCGAAGATTAAACCATCAGCGGGAAGACCACGCCCTTTTTCGAGCGCGCGTGCATTAGAACCGGGCATGTAGAGGACACTACGACGAGGACGTGCTGTTGCAGCCATTGGACATTTCCTTATATTAAAGTCAGGTTTTATTTATTTCGCGTTTGCGGCAAAATATAAACAAAAGTTTCTCATTGGCAAGTCTGCATGATGGGGTATAACAGCACTAAAGTGACGCAGGAGCGTGTAACCCTATGAGTATTCTGTCAATTCAGTCATCGGTTGCGGTGGGACATGTGGGAAATTCTGCCGCTGTCTTTCCCATGCAACGCCTTGGTTTTGAAGTTTGGGCTGTGCCGACGGTCTTGTTTTCAAACCATCCGGGCTACGATTCCCATAAAGGTGCCTCTGTACCAGTGGAGACCATGCGCGCCATGGTGGACGGGATTGACCAACTGGATCATTTTTCCAATTGTGATGCGGTTTTGTCTGGGTATCTGGGGACGATTGAAGCGGCAAAACTGGTGGTAGAATCGGTTGATCGCATCAAAAAAGTCAACGACAAAACCCTTTATATGTGTGACCCGGTCATCGGGGATGTCAGCCGCCATATCTATGTTGAAAATGCCTTGGCCGAATTTATCCGTGATGAACTTATTTCCCATGCTGATATTGTGTCCCCCAACATGTTTGAGCTGGAATATCTGACCGGGCGCAAACAGGAATCGTTGACCGATACATTATTTGCTGCGGATATCCTGCGTGCACGGGGCCCCAAGACGGTTTTGGTGACATCTCTAAAAGGGCGCAAAGGGGATAAGCCAACCCTTTCAAATGTTATTGTCAGTGATAAAGGGGCTTGGCGGGTGACGGTGCCGCAGGTGCCCATTCGCGCCAAAGGGACAGGCGATACCTTTGCCGCGTTGTTTTTAGCCCATTTGCTGCGCGGTGAGAAACAGGAAGAAGCCTTAGGTTTTGCCACCTCGACACTTTATGGCATTATTGACGATACGGTACGCAATGACAGTGACGAGTTGCGTCTGATTGATGCGCAGGCAGAATACCTGAACCCGAGTTTTTATTTTGAACCTATAAGGATTGGTTAGATGATCACGTTGGTTTTGGGCGGTGCGCGTTCCGGTAAATCTGCTTTTGCTGAAAAGATCATTGAAGATTTAGGCGGTGGCACATATCTTGCCACCTCGCGCGTGTGGGATGCGGAAATGGCTGAACGGGTGCAAACCCATCAAGAACGCAGAAACCATCTGTGGACCACCATTGAAGAACCCGTTCGTATCGCTGACTTGATTGTCAATAGTGATAAACCCATGTTGGTGGACTGCCTGACCTTGTGGCTTTCCAACTTGATGGAAGAAGAATGCGATATTACATTGGAAACAAACAATTTGTGCGCAGCATTGGCTGCAGCAAAACAGGATGTGGTGCTGGTTTCCAATGAAGTTGGTTTAGGCATTGTGCCTGATAATGCGTTGGCGAGACGTTTTCGTGATCATGCTGGTCGTGTTAATCAGACAGTAGCGCAAGCGGCTGATCGTGTGCTATTCATTGCCGCAGGTCTCCCCCTAACCTTGAAAGAATAGAGAAGATATGAAAATACCCGCAACAGTCATCACCGGCTTTTTAGGTGCCGGTAAAACAACCCTGATCCGCCATATGTTGGAAAATGCAGGGGGCAAACGCATTGCCCTTGTGATTAATGAATTTGGTGATCTGGGTGTGGACCGCGAAATGGTCAAAGGCTGCGGCATTGAAGCCTGTGAAGGTGAAAACGGCGAAGATAATGTGATCGAGCTGGCAAACGGTTGCATCTGTTGTACGGTCGCCGATGAATTTTTACCGACCATGGAAGCTTTGCTGGAACGTGATAATCCGCCGGATCATATCGTGATTGAAACGTCCGGTCTGGCCTTGCCCAAACCGTTGGTCAAAGCTTTTAATTGGCCGGAAATCAAAACCCGCGTCACTGTTGATGGGGTCATCGCTGTGATTGATACCCATGCAGTTGATATGGGTCGTTTTGCCGATGATGAAGCCACCGTGCAAAAAATGCGCGAAGCCGATGATAATTTGGATCATGACAACCCGTTGGAAGAAGTCTTTGAAGACCAGCTTGTCTGCGCCGATATGGTGTTGTTGAACAAGTCTGATTTGGTTGACCCTAAACGGTTGGAAGAAATTCATGCAGATTTGGCTGCCCGGGTACGTGACCATGTGAAGTTTATTAAAACAGATCACGGTCAGGTTGATCCGGCCATTTTGTTGGGTATGGATGCACAGGCTGAAGATGATCTGGATGGGCGTCATTCCCATCACGATGATCATGACGACCACGACGATGACCATGATCACCACCATGACGAATTTGAAAGCTTCTCTGTCACGCTGGGCCCGATTGCTGACCCGGACGCTTTGGAAGCAAAGCTTTTGGATATGGTCAATGCGCATGATATTTTACGCATCAAAGGCTTTTTGGATATTCCGGGCAAACCGATGCGTCATGTGGTGCAAGGGGTTGGTCCGCGCTTTCAACGCTACTTTGATCGCCCCTGGGCAAGCGATGAACCGCGACGCAGTCAGCTTGTGATTATTGGCAAGCACGGCATTGATCGCACTTCCATTGAAAAGAGCTTGGTCGCTTAAGGCTTTTTATTGTCATAAATTGGCAATGGCGAACTGATAAAACCTCCCCATAAAAAGCGGGGAGGTTTTTTTATGCGGGAAGAAAAGGTGCGTAGTTTTGGCGAATATCATGATGCCATATCGCGCTATGAATGGTTTGAACGCTGGATGTTTCGCGGACAGATTGATGCAAGCTGGCCGTTAATCCCCAAGATCGGGCGCAAAAAATACAAATATGCTCTGAAAGATGAACGCAGTTTCTTTCGCGCCTGGAAACGACAAGCGGTGGCTTATTTTTCCCGCGATACCATTGATGATTGGGATTATCTTGCTTTGGCGCAACATCATGGTCTTGCGACACGTTTGTTGGATTGGACGCGCAACCCGTTGGTGGCTTTGTTTTTTGCCGTGCATGAAAATTATGACCGTGATGGCGTTGTGTTTGTCTTTAAACCCAAGCATCATTATGTACAAGATGACGCACCCCATCCTTTAAAGGTCGATAAAACAGGGTATTTCACCCCGCATTCATTTTCTGAACGTATTGTGCAACAACGCGGCGTTTTTACGGTCCATAAATCACCGTCCTTTGAGTTGGGCGATAAGGATGGCGAGCTGCATAAATATATCATTCCCAAAGACATCAAACCGCAACTGTCAAAAGATTTAAACAACTACGGGATCAACATGATGACATTGTTTCCGGGTCTGGACGGTTTGTCTGACTTTATGAACTGGCAGGCGGCTATTTTGAAAGGGTTTGAGGAATAATCAATCCGACCAATATTCTTTTGCTGAAATGGCATCAGCCACTTGTACCGCCCCAATTACATCGGTATGGCTTAAATTCTTCACCATCCATGCATCGGCGTGTTTTTTAGGGATAGGGTGTGGCGCGATAAAGCCAAGGCGCCCTGCATTCACTTCAAAACCGCTTTGTTGATAATAAAGCGGATCCCCCAAAACAAAAACCAGATCAACATTCCAGGCATTGAGCTGGCGCAAACCTTCTTTGATCAGACGCCTACCTGTGCCTTTAAATTGGCGTTCCGGAAGCACTGCGAGTGGGGCTAACAGGTAAGCGTTTAGGTCTTTCAGTTTGGCTTTTGTAAACAGGATATGTCCAATGACTTCCCCTTCGTCTTCAGCAATTAAAGATAAAACGGGGACTGCAGTTTGGTCTTTAAGCAAGCTTGCCACCAGATCAGCCTCATCATCTTCTTCAAATGCAAGACGATGAATGTCTAATAAGGCGGTTAGGTCGTTTGGTGTGGCTGCGCGGATTATCATGGTTGCTTAAGTTCCTAGAAGGGTCGATCTTTGCCTCTATAATCTTTATGGTTTTGTTTAGCGACAAATTTCCTTATGTATCTGCCAGAATATTTTTTCGATTGGAGTGGGAATGCATTTATTGGCGGCAACACCGGGGGCAATCTCGGATGGTTCTGAAGCGATTGATCTGGGGCAAACACCGGGTGATATTGTCTTTCTGTCCGCTGCCGATACGGAACTGGCCTGTCTTGCGCTGGCCCAACGCCGATTACATGAAGTTGATACAAATATCCCTGCCTTGCGTTTAGCATCTTTGCTGCATATGGGGCACAACATGTCTGTTGACCTGTATGTGGATGGCATTATTTCCAAGGCAAAGCTGGTTGTGGTGCGCCTGCTGGGGGGCAAAAGCTATTGGGAATATGGCGTTGATGAAATCACCAAGGCGTGTGTTGAAAATAATATCCCTGTGGCTTTCCTGCCCGGTGATGACCAACCGGATGCGGAACTTTCAACCCAATCCACTTTACCCGGGGAAGCCTGTCACCGCTTGTGGCAATATTGCGTTCATGGCGGTACTGATAATGCGGTTGAGCTGCTGAACTTTGCCCATTACTTGTTGGGGCGCACGACAGATTGGGCAGAACCTGCCCCGTTGTTGCGCGCTGGCATTTATTGGCCCGGTGAAAGCGCCATGTCCTTGGCAGAATTGCGCACGGACCATTGGGTGGATGGTCAGCCTGTTGCGGCGATTACATTTTATCGCGCCCTCATGCAAGCGGGGAACACGGCGGTGATTGATGCTCTGATTGCGGCGTTGAAAGACCAAAAGATCAACCCCTTGCCCCTTTATGCCGTCAGTTTGAAAGATGAAGTGGCGGCGGCTTCTATTGAAGAGATGCTAGAAAGCAGCCAGACATCGGTGATTTTAAACGGTACAGGATTTGCTTTGTCCAAACCCAATGCGGTGCGTAGCAAAACGCCTTTTGATGTGGTGGATTGTCCGGTGTTGCAGGTTGTCTTTGCGGGCAGCAATGAAGAAAGCTGGCGTGAAGGCACCAACGGTTTAAGTGCACGCGATATTGCCATGAATGTGGCCTTGCCGGAAGTGGACGGGCGTATCTTGGCGCGCGCGGTGTCTTTTAAAGGCTTGGCCCAGCGTGATGACTTAAGCCAATGTGATATTGTCACCTATAAACCAGTCGCAGATCGTGTGGCATTCAGTGCCAAATTGGCCGCCAATTGGGCACGCTTGAAAAACCTGTCTGCACCGGAGCGTAAAGTGGCGTTGATTCTTGCCAACTATCCCAATAAAGACGGGCGTATGGGCAATGGGGTCGGTTTGGACACACCTGCCGGATCACTCAATGTTTTAAAAGCGATGAAGGCGTCAGGTTACCGTGTTGAAAATTTACCCGTAAGTGGCAATGATCTGATTGAACGTTTACAAGCGGGTGTGACAAATGATTTCACTAAAATTGATGAACGTGATGAGATCGAAAGTCTGGCCTTTTCTGATTATATGCTGTTTTTTTCCGGCTTGCCAAAAACGGTGCAGGAAGCCGTGACAAAACGTTGGGGACGGGCTGAAACCGATCCGTTTTTCCGCACAGGGGAAACCGACTGCGGCCGCTTTGTTTTACCTGCCTATCGCTGTGGGAATGTGGCTGTTTGTCTACAGCCTGCGCGTGGCTATAACATTGATCCGGTGGAAAGCTATCACAGCCCTGATCTTGTGCCGCCGCACAATTATCTGGCATTTTATGCGTGGGTGCGTCGCTCTTTTGGGGCGCATGCGGTCATTCATATGGGCAAACATGGCAATATGGAATGGTTGCCGGGTAAATCCATTGCCCTGTCTGAAAATTGCTTTCCTGAAGCTGTTTTTGGTCCGATGGTTCATTTATATCCCTTTATCATTAATGACCCGGGTGAAGGCACGCAGGCCAAGCGACGTTCCCAAGCCGTTATTATAGATCATCTGACCCCGCCTTTAACGCGTGCAGAAAGCTATGGTCCGTTGCGTGATCTGGAACAATTGGTGGATGAATATTACGAAGCCGCCGGGGTGGACCCGCGCCGCCTGAAAGTTTTGAAAAAAGAAATACTCGCCCTGTCGCGCACCACAGGTCTGGATGAAGATTGCGGTATTGGCAAAAGCGATGATGATGAAACGGCTTTGTCAAAACTGGATAATCATTTGTGTGAATTGAAGGAAATGCAAATCCGCGATGGTTTGCACATCTTTGGCGAAAGCCCCACAGAACGTTTGCTCAATGACCTGCTGATTGCTCTTGTCAGAGTGCCGCGCAATAAAGGGGAAGGGGCGGATGCGTCACTCATTCGTGCCTTGGCGGATGATCTGGACTTGAACTTTGACCCGTTGAATTGCGACATGGCCCAGAACTGGGGCGGTTTAAAGCCGGAAGTCTTACAAAATGAAGACGTCTGGCGCACTAATGGTGATACGGTGGAACGCTTGGAAGAGCTGGCTTATCGTATTGTCAGTAATGATATTGAGTGTGCACCTCATTGGCATCACACACAAGCGGTTTTGTCTTATGTGTTTGAACAGGTGAAACCTGCTATTATGGCCTGTGGGGAGTCTGAAATCAAAGGCATTCTCAAAGGGTTGGATGGTGGTTTTGTGTTGCCCGGTCCCAGTGGAGCGCCGACGCGCGGACGTCCTGAAATTCTACCCACCGGGAAAAACTTTTATAGTGTGGATACCCGCACGGTGCCGACACCTGCGGCCTGGACCTTGGGTTGGAAGTCCGCCAGTTTGATGATTGAGCGCTATATGCAAGATCATGGTGATTGGCCGCGCACCATGGCTTTGACCGCATGGGGCACATCCAACATGCGCACCGGTGGAGATGATATTGCCCAAGGGCTTGCTTTGATGGGGGTGCAACCGCAGTGGGACAGCGTATCACGGCGTGTGACCGGGTTTGAAATTATGCCGCAAACTGTTTTGGGGCGTCCACGTGTGGATGTAACTTTGCGGGTGTCCGGTTTCTTTCGCGATGCCTTTCCGGGGTTGATTGATTTGTTTGACAGTGCCTCGCGTGCGGTGGCGGCCTTGGATGAAGGCGAGGACGTTAATCCGTTGGCGGCACGGGTACGTGAAGAAAAGCACAGTCTCATTCAACAAGGGTTGAGCGCAGAAGAAGCCGATATGCGGGCAGGCTTTAGGGTCTTTGGCTCCAAACCCGGTGCCTATGGGGCAGGGTTGCAGGCCCTTATCGATGAAAAAGGCTGGGACAGTGCAGATGACTTGGCCAAAGCTTATGTGGCTTGGGGCGGTTATGCCTATGGGCAGGGCCGTGTCGGTGAAAATGCCCATGATCTGTTTGAAGAACGTTTGTCCAAGGTGGAAGTGGTTGTACAAAATCAGGACAACCGGGAACATGACCTGTTGGACAGTGATGACTATTACCAGTTTGAAGGCGGTATGACAGCGGCCATTCGCAGTCTAAAAGGCGGGGAAGCACCGAAAGTGTATCATAACGATCATTCGCGCCCCGAAACACCGCGTATCCGCACGTTAGAAGAAGAAATAGCCCGTGTGGTGCGCGCGCGCGTGGTGAATCCTAAATGGATTGATGGGGTTAAACGCCATGGCTACAAAGGTGCATTCGAAATGGCGGCGACATTGGATTACATGTTTGCCTTTGCTGCCACAGCCAATTGTGTGCGCGATCATCATTTTGATGCGGTCTTCGATGCCTATATTCAGGATGAAGAAACCTATCAGTTCCTGAAAGACAATAACCCGGCCGCCTTAAAAGAAATGTTGGAGCGTTTTCAAGAAGCTCAAGATCGTGAACTCTGGAACCCCAGATCAAATTCTGCCCGCTTTAGAATCGGGGAATTGCTGGACAGCTTAAAAGGTTAGTTTAATTCTTGACCGCAGCCGTGCAGTGTTTCTTTTTCAGCGCTGACCACAACCGTGGTGTCGAATTTTTTGCCGCTCATGCTATCAAAGCAAGGTCCCGGCTTTAACGAGACGGTGTATTCTTCTGACATAAAAGACATGCCATAGCGCACGATTGGCTGTGTGATGCTTTGTTTATCATAGCCACGTGTGAGCACTAACTTTGTTGGATAAAGCGCCACAGTCCAAGGCGGTTCATTGCCGCTGCCCAAAAAGCTTGGATCAATGGTTTTGGTTGTTGCGTTGGAAGCGTGCGGGTCATCGGTGGTATTGCATCCGACAACCCCGCTAAGTACGCTCAACATAAGAACATAGAGTCCTGTCGTTTTAACCATCTTATCCGCGATCAGGGATCATGATGGTCGCATCGCCAGTGATCACTTTTGTTTCACCAACGGTGCAGATGGTGTCAAACTTGATCATTTTTTTGTCGTCCATTTTTTCAACGGCAGTGACACGGGCCACGACAGTATCACCAATTTTGACCGGCGCTTTGAATTTCAGGTTCTGGGAAATGTAGATGCAGCCCGGTCCAGGCAATTTTGTGCCAAAGACAGTAGAGATGAAACCGGAGCTTAGCATACCGTGGGCGATGCGCGTTTTAAACATCGTCGTGGCAGCAAATTCTTCATTCAGGTGAACCGGGTTTGTGTCACCAGAGACACCAGCAAAAGCCATAATGTCAGCTTCTGTAACCGTTTTTGAGAAAACGTCAGTCATACCGACGTCGATTTCGTCATAAGAGTAACCGTAAAGCTCTTCCATGGTTTCGTTTCCTAATTTTGATTTATCTTGTGTGCGGCACTATTACATATGTAAAAAATGATCAAAAGCTAAAATTCTTTCTTTTGATATTCTTCAAGAATGTTTCATAATGCGCGCACTATGGGTATGAAAAAATTATTTATATTTCTCGGGCTCTTTTTACTCGTCAGCTTTCAAAGCGCGGCGCAAGAGATCTTGCCTGCGCCGCAGATGGTTTTGCCCGTGGATTGTGAAATCGGGTGGAATTGTTGGATCGCCAATTATGTTGATCATGACAAGTCCGAAGGCGCGGCGGATTATACCTGTGGGCATGAAACATACGACAAACATAAGGGGACGGATTTTCTTATCCGTAATCGCCGTGAAATGTTAGGCGGTGTCTCGGTGCGTGCTGCTGCTGATGGTGTTGTGCTCGGGGTGCGCGATGGCATGAAAGATATCGATTATCGCAAAAGGAAAATGGACTTCATCGCTAAAAAAGAATGCGGCAACGGCATTCGAATCAAACATGAAAACGGTTGGGTTACTCAATATTGTCATTTGCGTAAAAACAGCGTGAAGGTCAAGAAGGGTGAAAAAGTCCACATGGGTGATATTATCGGTTTTGTTGGGAACTCCGGTTTTACCATGTATCCGCATCTGCATTTTCAGGTGGAATATATTGAGCCTAAATCCGGCGCGCGCAGTGGTGCAATTGTGGACCCATTTGTCGGTGTGGCGCGCAATGATCTGTGCGGGGTAGGGGATAAACCGTTGTGGCCACCGCTTGTGATGGAAAAACTGGATTATAAACAAGCCAGCATTATTGACAGTGGCTTTGCGGCTACACAGCCCAAATTAGACGGGATTGTGGAAGGTCTTTATGATGATGAAACTTTGTCCATACGGTCCCCGCAATTAATTTTATGGGCACGTATTCTGCACGTTAAAAAAGGGGATAAAGTGACTTTCACCATTTTTGACCCGGAAGAGAAAGAGATTTTTTCTTATACCAGTACCATTGATAAAGACCAGGCACACCGTAGTCTACATGCGGGCTTAAGAAGCCCGGGCATTCTGTGGGATGAGGGCGCTTATCGCGGGGAGGTCAAATTGCTACGCCCCACCGATGGGACCAATGGTGGTATCTATACCTCAGAAGCCACAATTTACATGCGCTAAATTCTATGGTTGATTTTCCTATTATTTTAGAATATTAGAATATCCTAAATATACAAGACTTTCTGGAGAATGAGACATGGAAAAAAGTTATCCGCAAATTGCAAAAGAACTGACAGGTGCCATTAAGACCCTGCGCGGTGTTATTCCTGACACCATGTCCGCTTTTTCTGCACTGGCAGGTGCGGCCACAACGGATAGTGTTCTTGACCCGAAAACAAAAGAGCTTCTTGCCATTGCTATTGCCATTGCCGTTCGTTGCGATGGTTGCATTGCCTTTCATGTGAAAGCAGCCATCCGTCATGGCGCCACTCGCGAAGAAGTGGCAGAAACGGCGGGTATGGCTGTTTATATGGGCGGCGGACCATCAATGATCTATGGCGCACAAACTTTGGAAGCCTTTGATCAATTTATGGAAGAAAAAGCCAAATAAGCCTTTTGTCGGTCAGTTTATTTTTGCATGGATTTCAGCGCCTCGATTGAAGGCTGGAAACCCTGTTCTGCCGCACTCTTGAGCCAGAATTCAGCCTTTTGCCGATCAGTTTTAACGCCGATCCCTTGCAGGTAAGCCATGCCTAAAATATGTTTGCCTTGCAGGGAACCTAACTTGGCGGCTTGGCGGACATAACGGATACCAATGGTCGGGTTTGCACGCATACCAATGCCGGAAATATACATTTCCCCCATGCGCATCATGGCATAGGGGTCATTCAATTTTGCCGCTTTATCAAACCAGCCGCGTGCCAATTTGACATTTACTTTGCCGGTTTTCCCTTCTAAATGCAGGTTGCCGAGAATAACCATCGCCGGGGCATAGTCTTGTTTGGCGGCACGATGGAGCCATTTCATGGCCTCTTTGACGCTTTTTTCCACCCCGCGCCCTTGTAGATACATGGTGGCAATCCAATAATCAGCAACCGGGTTGCCATGTTGGGAATATTGATGAAATTCATAGAGGGCATCTGCGTTACGCCCTTCCTGTACCGCACGGATGGCATCTTCCATATCAGCGTGAGCTGATGCAGATATGAGAAGAGTCATCAGGAAAAATACCAAGCGCATGTCAATCAACCTCTTGCGCAAACCATACAACCCCGCCAATATCATGTAAATGTACAGTCATTAAAAAGCGGGATGAAAAATGGGTTTGAAAACAGCGTTTGTAGCAGGTGTTTTAAGTTTCACAATGGCATTTGGCGCCATGGCCGCCGAAAAAAAATACGCTATTGCCATGCATGGCGACATTAAATATCCGGCTGATTTTACCCATTTTGACTATACCAATCCCGATGCACCCAAGGGTGGGGCGATCCGGTTATCAGCTTTGGGGTCTAACTTTGATACCTTTAATCCCTTCACCTTAAAAGGTATTGCTGCAAGTGGTGCTGGTCTGCCTTATGAAACATTGACCATACAGGCATTGGATGAACCTTTTACCGAATACGGCTTATTGGCTGAATCGATTGAAGTGCCCGATGACCGCTCATGGGTGATCTTTCATTTGCGCAAAGAAGCGCGTTGGCAGGATGGTCAGCCCGTGCGTGCCGAAGATGTTGTTTTCAGCTTTAATATTTTGATGGAAAAAGGGCATCCACAATATCGTTATTATTATGCAGAGGTGGATAAGGCTGAAGCCCTTGATGATTTGACGGTGAAATTCACTTTCAAAGGGGATGAAAACCGTGAACTGCCGCTGATTATGGGGCAATTACCAGTATTGCCAAAACATTACTGGACCGATAAGGACTTCACCAAAACAACGTTGGAACCCCCATTGGGGAGTGGGCCATATAAAGTAAAATCTTTTGAACCTGGCCGTAGCGTTGTTTATGAACGAGTGAAAGATTATTGGGGCAAGGACTTGGCGGTTAATGCGGGTCAGAATAATTTTGATGAAATCAGATATGATTATTACCGTGATGCAACGGTTGCGGTAGAGGCATTTAAAGGCGGGGCTTTTGATTATCGCTATGAAAATATCGCCAAAAACTGGGCTACGGCCTATGATATCCCCGAAGTCGAAAAAGGTATGATCAAGAAATATCGTTTCGAACATAATGTGGGGGCCGGGATGCAGGCCTTTGTGTTTAATCTTCGTCGCGATAAATTCAAAGATCCTTTGGTGCGCGAGGCCTTGGCTTATGCCTTTGATTTTGATTGGGCCAACAAAAACCTGTTTCATAATGAATATACCCGCACAGCCAGTTATTTTTCCAACTCAGAGCTGGCCTCTAGTGGATTGCCAACCGGGCGGGAACTGGAAATACTGGAACCCTATCGCGGTCGTATCCCCGATGAAGTTTTCACCAAAGAATATCAACCACCTAAAACCGATGGCAGTGGCAATGTGCGCAGTAATTTAAAGATTGCCGTCGGTCTTTTGAAAAAGGCTGGATATTCTATTAAAGGCGGGAAGCTGGTGAATGGTAAAACAGGTGAGCCGTTAAGCTTTGAAATACTGTTACAGTCTGCCAATTGGGAACGCATTGTCCTGCCCTTTAAAAAGAATTTAGAACGTTTGGGCATTGAAGCATCTGTTCGGGTGGTCGATAGTGCGCAATATAAAGAACGAAGCGACACGTTCGATTACGATATCATTGTTGATGTTTTCGGCCAAAGCCAATCGCCGGGTAATGAACAGGTGGATTATTGGACCAGTGCAGCCGCTGATCGCAACGGCAGTCGCAATTCCATCGGCATCAAAAATCCGGTGGTGGATGAGTTGGTGGCAAAAGTGGTCAATGCCTCCAGCCGGGCAGAATTGGTTGCCGCCACCCATGCGTTAGACCGGGTGTTGCTGTGGGGGCATTATGTGATACCTAACTGGCATCTGAAAGTGGCACGCATTGTTGCGTGGAATCGATTCGGCCTGCCAAAGGTCTGGGCAAAATATAATCCCGGATATTCTGCATGGACATTTTGGTGGCTGGATGCTGAAAAAGATAAAAAATTGCAAAAAATGCGTAAAAACTAGGCTTATAGTCCTAAAAATGTAACATGACTTTGCTAGCCTGATGATTAGAATGTTACAGTCTTTTGACAGTTATAACGTCAGGATTAATTATGGTCGCAGAAACCAAATACTACCGATTGGGAAACGAACATAGTGCGCAGGAATGGGCCAGCATAGTTGCCACCTTGGCACAGGCACAACGCACAAGTGAACAAGTGGTTGAACAAATCTACCTTGATACATTTGACTGGGCCCTTTGTCAGGATGATCAAACACTCTGTGTTGAAAAAGGTGAAAAGACCTTTTTGCATCTGTGCTGTGATGGCCCAACACCCGATTTCCCCACAACGCTGGCGATTGAGGATACCCCCAAATGGCCAACGGATGTCCCTAAGGGAAAAATGCAAAAGTATCTTGCGTCCAAAGCAGGGTTAAGGTCATTACTGATATTGACGCATGTGCGTTCTGAACAGATTATTTTGCATGTGGTGGATAAGAAAGAACGCCAGCGGGTGCGCTTGATTGTCGAAGTCAATTTTCAAAAAACCGCTCCTAGACGCAAAGCCCTTGAACTGGGATGTCGCCTGCGTGTGGAATGTCTGGCGGGGTATGAAAAGGACTTTGCCAAGACAGTTGCTGTGTTTGCCGGATTAAACCAGACGTCACAACTTGAGTTCTTTGAAAGTTTGATGGCTAATGTTGGCAAAACCCCAAAAGACTATTCCAGCAAGCTGAATATTCAGCTTGATCGTGACATGCGCGCTGATGAAGCCTGCAAGGTCATTTTGCTTGATCAGCTCGTGCAGATTGAACGCAATGTTGACGGCACGATAGAAGATATCGATAGCGAATTTTTGCATGACCTGCGTGTTGCCGTGCGTCGTTCGCGCAGTGCGCTGAGCCGCATGAAGGGCGTTTTACCCGCCACGATTGAAGAGAAATTTTCAACTGAACTGGCATGGGTCGGGAATATCACAACACCAGTGCGTGATTTGGATGTGTATTTACTGGATTATCCCAAATATTGCGATCAATTGCGCACGGGTTTGAAAGATGATCTGGGGCCATTATACGGTTTCTTGCAGGTTAATCACAAGCGTGCGCGCGCCCAGTTGGTGGCTGATTTACAAAGCCGCCGTTTTAAAGATTTTCTGATCAAATGGCGCGCGTTTTTGGAAAAGCCCGTCCCTGTGCGCCCGACGGCAGAACAAGCCGCTGTTTCTATTGGTGATATTGCTGATAAACGTATCTGGAAAACCTATCGTAAAGTGATTGGTGAAGGGTCCGTTATTGAAGAAGAGACCCGGGCTGAAGCGTTACATGATTTACGCAAAACTTGTAAAAAATTACGCTATCTGTTGGAGTTTTTTGCTTCTTTGTATGACGCAAAAGAGGTTGGGACGCTGGTGAAGAGCCTGAAAGGCTTGCAGGAAAACCTAGGTGATTTTCAGGATTTGGATGTCCAGGCGGGCACCATTCATGATTATTCCACCGCGATGATGGCTGAAGGCATTAGTGATCCCAAGGTTTATTTGGCCATGGGGGTGCTGGTTGAACAATTTATGTCGCGCAAAGGGGATGTGCGCCAAGAATTTGCTCAGCGCTTTGATGCTTTTTCATCAAAAGAAACCGAGAAGCTTTTCAGAAAGCTGGTCGGTCGGGAAAAAGTGAAAACCATTTTGGTCAAAACGGCAGACTAATCTTTTAAGACGTCTCAAATTCTTTGATCAGTTCATCCTGTGTCACGCCCCATGTGGTGAAGGGGTGTTCTGAAATATAGGAATTGAAAAAACGGGTGTCATGGCTGACTTCCGGTCCGGCCCAACTTGGTTTGGTAAAGGGTTGATCGGCAGATTCCAGTTCAATTTCTGCCATGACCAGACCATCACTTGCGCCATGAAATTCGTCGATTTCCCAAACGTTTCCCTCAGTTTCAAGGGTGTAGCGGGTCTTTTCAATCACATCACCACAGAGTTGTTCTAACATCATGGCGCAATCCTTTGTGGGGATTTCATATTCAAACTCAAGACGGGTGATACCACCTTGGTCTGCTTTAATGGTCAAAAAACATTTCTCGCCTTTTTGTCGTACACGCACGACGGAAGAGTGTTTTTTATCGTTACAAATGTAGCCTTGAGCAATTTTTTTAGCGTTGGCGGTTTTTTTCCATTCATCACCGCGCACCAAAAATTTTCGTTCAATTTCAAGCTGGTTCGACATTGTTTTCCCGGGAGTTTATTTTTTGGACAGGACTTTTTCTAAAGCGGTGCGCACAACAGGGTTTATTTCATATTTTTTTTGATTTTTGATGTCGTCCGCGCTCATCATGCGCCATTGGACATGTTCGTCGGATAATTTTATTTTTTCAAGTTTTTGATCAGAATCGCAAAGATAAAAGATCATGATCCGTTCAGGCTTGCCTTCTTCTTCAAAGCTGCGCAGGCCCGCATAGATGATGTCACCGATTTTAACTTTGTCGAGCCCTGTTTCTTCAACGATTTCCCGTGCAATACCGGTTAGCATATCTTCACCGGCATCCAGCTTTCCACCGGGAAGGTCCCAGTGACTTTTACCAGCTTTTTCCATCATCAGTATGCGGCCCTTCTTATCTTGCAAGATGGCTTTTTGACTGACTGAAAAGAGTGTGGCATCGTTTACAAAAGGAGGCACAACTGAAAATCCTTAGTGAGTTACAGGCTAGATAGTTCTGCCATAGTTATAAAGGGCTTGTCGATGCTCAAATGCAAAGAAATGTAACGCTTTTGTGAATTTTTAGTAACACCATAGAAAAAAAGGAAAAAAAGAATACGTTGCGTGATTGGGTGTGATACGACAATTAAAGGAAAATATTTAATCTAAACAGGGAAGGTTTAAGTCATATGGCGTTCAAGCATATTTTGTTGCATCTTGACGCAACCGGGCAATGTGCAAAGCGGACCAAAATAGCGTTGGATCTTGCAAAAGAAAGTGGTGGGCACGTTAGCGCTTTATTCTGTCAAACAAATCCGCAAATGTCAGCCATTGTTGGTCGCTATCCGGTTGATGATACGTTGCGTAAATTGTCGACGGAAGCAGAAGCCGCTTTTAATGCCGCTGCTCAAGAAGCCGGGGTAGATGCCAGTGTTAGCAGTACGCTATGTACATCCCATGCACAGGTGATCCAAGCGGTGACTTGGGCGACACGCACCAGTGATGTCGCTATTCTTGGTCAGTATGACTGGTCCAAAAATTATGCGGCCCTTCCCTCAGACTTGGCAGAAAATGTCATTATCCATAGTGGTCGTGCCGTTTTGGTTATCCCCTTTGCCGGGGAATTTAACAAAATCGGGACACGTACGCTGGTTGCTTGGAATGGCGGTCGTGAATCGGCACGTGCCTTAAATGATGCCATTGTTTTGATGAAAAACTCTGAAAGTGTTGAGATTTTTGCCATTCAAAAAGAAGGCGTTAAACGCCCCAGTGAAACAGAACTTGTGACTCATTTGGAAAAGCATGGCATCACTGCAAAAGCAGCGCATGAACGCCGTGATAAGGTCAGTATCAGTGATATGTTGTTGTCACATGCTGCCGATGAAGGGTCCAACCTGATTGTCATGGGCGCACATGGTCATTATGGTGTATCGCATATGCTCAAAGGCGGTAACACCCGCGAAATTTTAAAGCATATGACGGTTCCGGTGTTGATGTCGCATTAAGCGGTTGTTACTTCCACGGATGAATTGTTAAGTTAGGCCAGACGTCTTTCCAGCGTTTGGCCTTTTCTTCATAGATATCGGGGAATTCAAGGGCATGATTGGGTCGCACGATTAGGCGCAGCAGGTTTTCAAAGCCGAACGGGGCTTCATAGGAAATGCGTGATTTCCCCCGACCTTGTAAGGCGATGGCTTGTACTTTACTGGGGTAATAGTTTAAGGATTCAGTTGCGTGTTTCAGTTCCGGGTAGGGGAGGCCGAACTTGGGTTCATACCACATATGAACGCGCGATTGGTTTTTGACTTCAATTTTAATGTTGAGGTCGCGAAATAACGCCTCTGCGCGTAGGTTAACGGCCTCTTCGCCTTCGCGGCTTTGATCCGGGTCAAAATAGATAATGTCGTAATCTAAAATACCGTCACACGGGTTTTTTCCTTCCACCACATTCCAGACCGTTTGAAACAGGCAACCCGATACCAGCCAGCAATCCGGTGCATCCAACAAATGCATGCGATCTAGAATGGTTTTGTTGTAAGGGTTCATTTGTACCAATTTGATCAAGGTATCTGCGTTTCTTGAAACGTCATAACGTGGCAAATTATCGGCAAAAAGAAGGCTTTCGTCTCCGGCGCTTGGCAGACGTTTGCGGTAGCGATTGACGATATGGCCTTTGCGACGCATTTCACCTTCCCTCACATATGATGGGGCGAAGGATAGCAAATTTAGAAGATAAAATCAGCCGCTTTTACGTTTGAGATTACTGACAAAGATACCACCAAAAATAATCGCCAAGGAACTGAGCATTTCTGCGGGGATCGTCTCTCCCAAGGTGAGGGCTGCAATGCCAACACCAAAGACAGGAACAAGATAATTGTTAAGGGCCAAAAAGCTAACACCGGCTTTATTGATAACTTGCAACAGCAGTATATTAGCCAGCGCTGTGGGGAACAGACCCAGATAGATGAGCGCCCCAATTTCTTTAAAAGTGGGCGTATTGGTCCAGGGATGATCAAAGACCAGCGCGGTTGGCAACATGATGCAAGCGGCGAGAAACAGTGACCCGGCTGCGACCACAACAAATGGGACGTGGGATAAACGACGTGCCACAAGAGAAGCACTGCCATAACTTAAGGCGGCTAAAACAATAGCTCCTTGACTGATGACATCTTTGCCAAGACCAGCCAACACACTGGGCCCGACCAACACCAATAAACCGATAAAGCCAATGCTGGTCCCCATAACCATATAAGGGGTGAGCTTTTCATCATTGGTGAAAAAATGCGCCATGATGGGCACGGTCAAGGGAACGATGGACATCAAGACGGACGTGAGTCCGCCATCCACATGATGTTCCCCCCAGCCGATTAAAAAGAAGGGTAAAGCACTGCCAAGAATCGCAAGCCACAACAGATAAAACCAAACACTTTTGTCACGGGGGATGGTTTCTTTGCGGATATAGGCAACCCCAACCAGTACAATTGCCGCCAGCGTGATGCGTGCAGCGGCAATCGTACTGGGACCAAAAGAGCCAAGGGCAATTTTGATCAAGGTGAAGCTGGATCCCCACATGAAAGCGAGGATCAGCAACATCAAGAAACTGGTCAGGGTGAGCGATTTGTTCACTGCAGTGCTATCCTAGGACTGGTTAACTTTCTTTTGTTGCCACACCGGCATCGCTAAAGGTCGCCATATTGTTGTGACAGGCAACGGCAGAGCGCACAAGCCCGACCGCCAACACCGCACCGCTGCCTTCACCCAAGCGCATGCCAAGGTCAAACAGGGGTTTTTTATTGATTTTTTCACAGATCAACTGGTGGCCTGGTTCAACAGAATTATGCGCAACAAGGCAGTGATCCAATGCACCGGGCAGAGTGGCTTCTAAGGTGGCAACGGCAGCCGTGCAGACATAGCCATCTAAAAGGACAGGGACATTTTTTAAGCGTGCAGCCAGAACCGCACCCGCCATGGCCGCCAGTTCACGCCCGCCAAGGCAGCGCAAAACGTCCAAACCGTCTTTGATCGTTTCTTTATTCTTTTCAACGGCTTCTTTGACCACGTTTGTTTTAAGTGTCAGGGTATGGTCATCCACGCCTGTGCCGCGCCCGACCCATGTGGCAACGGATCCGTCAAAAAGTCCATAAGCAACGGCGGCGGCGGCTGTGGTGTTGCCGATACCCATTTCGCCCAGACACATCAGGTCGGTATGATCTTTAACAGTCGTCATGCCGTAGAAAAAGGCTTCTGCGCAATCTTCATCGCTCATGGCGGGGCCTTGGGACATATCTTTTGTTGGTACGTCCAAGGCCATTTCATGGACCTGCAAGTCCACATCAAATGTGGCACAAAGCTGGTTTACAGCCGCACCGCCATCGATGAAATTCTGTACCATTTGTTTGGTGACTTCTGCCGGATAGGCAGAGACGCCGCGCTCAACGACACCGTGGTTGCCTGCATAGACGTTACAATGGATAGAGCGCATGCGCGGGGGATAATTGCCTTGCCATGCGGCCACCCAATGGCTGATATCTTCCAGACGGCCCAAGGACCCTTCCGGCTTGGTCAGTTGCACTTCACGCGCTTCGGCCTGATCTAGAGCGTCTTGGGATAAAGGGGGTAAATCTTTGAGGATTTCACGAATATCATCCAGTGTTTTAACGTGCGGAAGGCTGCTTTGCATTTTATCTCTCTTTCCCAACGCGGCAAGGTTGGTTATAAGTCTTGGAATTCTTTCGACACAGACATAGCACGTAGGCCATGAACGATACCAGTTCAACATTTCATGAATCTCCAAATTCTCCTTCCGCGTGGTGGGATGATCTGCAACTGGCTGTGGTGTTTTTAACCCGCCTTCCTTGGAAGATCGAAGAAAACAAGCCGCCACAGGCCTTAAATCATGCGTTGCGTGCCTTCCCCTTGGTCGGGTTGTTGGTGGGGGCTTTAAGCGCAACACTATTGGGTCTGGCACATGCCTTTGGTCTGCCGGATTTAGCGGCCGCTTTTTTGGCTGTTGCTTGTAGTGTCTTGATCACCGGGGCTTTGCATGAAGATGGCTTGGCCGATGTTGCCGATGGGTTTGGCGGCGGTGCGGATAAGGTGCGCAAATTAGATATCATGCGCGATAGCCGTGTCGGGGCTTATGGGGTGTTGGCGCTTATCTTCAGTATCGGCTTGCGCGTTTCTGCCTTGGCGGGTTTTGATGATGTTATCTCTGCTTATGCCGCACTCATTGCGATTGCCTGTCTTTCGCGTGTGGCGCCGATCATTTTACTTTATCAGATGGATCCTGCACGTACTGATGGTTTGGCTGCCACTATGGAAAAACCTGTAAAAGACATTATCCAGCAAGGTACTTTGCTGGGCGCGGGCTTGTTTTTATTGTGCAGTCCTTTTGTGGCGGGGGTCTTGTCTTTGGGACTGGCTGCTGCAGCCCTTTGGGCGTTTAAACGTATGGCTCAGGCGCAAGTCGGCGGGCATAGTGGGGATATCTGCGGGGCAAGTCAGCAAATTGTTGAAATTGTTGCGCTCTTGGGTTTGGCAGCATTTGTATGACGGTGAGCATCACCAAGTTCTGGTGGGTGCGTCATGCCCCGGTCAAGGCAATGATGCCGGGGCGCATATATGGTCAACGTGATGTGGGCTGTAATTTAAAAGATGTGGACAGTCTAAAAGCCGTTGCAGAAAAGTTACCGGAGGAAGCTTTGTGGGTGACCTCGACTTTATCACGCACCAAAAAAACCGCTAAAGCGATTGCTGAACAGCGCGATTGGGTGGTTAAGCCATTGGCCTATAAAGAATTGATGGAACAGAATTTTGGCCTGTGGCAATCCAAGACGTGGGATGAACTGGATGAAGACCCGGACGCTAACGCCTTTTGGCAAGATCCGGCTGGCATGTGTCCGCCGGATGGGGAAAGTTTTGAACAGCTTTGTCGACGGGTTCAAAAATGTATCATTCATTTGCAAAAAAAATATTCTGGGCGGGACATTGTCTGTGTGACCCATGCCGGTACAATCCGTGCGGCCTTGGCCATGGCGCTGGACATTACGCCAACAGCGGCTTTGCGCTTGAAAATAGACACTCTTTCTTTAAGCCATATTGATCATATTGGTGATGATATGCACAACGATACATGGCAAATCCATAACGTAAATTTCTAACAAATTGACAAATCGCAATTACGTTATGGAAGATTTTAGGCACCATCTGCCTTGATCAACATATCGACCATTCATGATCTCGCTGAAACTGACCCTCCTCATTCAGCGATCTTTTGCCCCCTTACGTATCCCTATGTGAGGGGGCATTTTTTTATTGTATGGACAGGCAAGAAATAAGAGTGGTGTTGGAAAAGGAAATAAGCGGCATTTTGTTCGTTTAATTTTCAAAAATCCGTCATTCACTTCTTGCTGGTTTTATGTATAGTGCAGACAAATTTTGCTCTGCAATTTCTTGAAGGAAGAAGCATGTCACAGTTTAAGACACTCAGCGATTATGATGTCGCCGGTAAACGTATTTTGTTGCGCGCTGATTTAAACGTGCCGATGAAAAATGGTGTGGTTACAGACAGCACGCGTATTGAACGCACTTTGCCAACAATTGTGGAGTTGGTGCAAAAGGGCGCCCGTGTAGTTTTAATTACTCACTGGGGCCGCCCGAAAGGCGAACGTGTTGCAGAAATGTCTCTTGCCCCTGTGGCAGAAGCCCTTGCGGCGAAATTGGGACAAAACGTGAAATTCGCTTCTGATTGTATCGGTGAAGTGGCTGAAAAAGTGGTTAATTCTTTATCAGATACAGAAGTTTGCGTTTTGGAAAACCTGCGTTATTACAAAGAAGAAACGGATAACGATATTGAGTTTGCCAAAAAACTGGCAGCGTTGGGTGATCTTTACGTCAATGATGCCTTTTCTTGCGCACACCGCGCCCATGCTTCTACAGAAGCGCTGGCTCGTTTGTTGCCTTCTGCAGCAGGACGTTTGATGCAAGCGGAACTGGAAGCTTTGTCTGGTGCACTTGAAGCGCCACAACGACCACTTGCTGCTTTGGTTGGCGGCGCCAAAGTTTCAACCAAACTTGACGTATTGAATAACCTGTCGGCCAAAGTTGATATGTTGATCATCGGCGGTGGCATGGCCAATACGTTTTTGAATGCGCAAGGTATCGATGTTGGCAATTCTTTGTGTGAACATGACTTGGCCGATACTGCCAAAGAAATTTTAGCCAATGCGAAGAAGAACGGCTGTGACATTGTTTTGCCGATTGATGGCGTGGTGGCTAAAGAATTTGCCGCCGGTGCTGAAAACCGCATTGTTAAATTGCAAGACGGTGTTGGTGCTGATGAAATGATTTTAGACGTGGGCCCAGCGTCAATCGCGGACATCGTCGAACGTCTTGGCAATTGCAAAACAATTGTCTGGAATGGCCCGATGGGCGCGTTTGAAATTGAACCTTTTGATGCGGGCACCAATGGCGCGGCTCAAGCCGCAGCAGCCTTGACCAACGCGGGGACGCTGGTGTCTGTTGCCGGGGGTGGTGATACAGTGGCAGCCCTTGATCATGCGGGTGCTAAGGATGACTTCACTTATATCTCAACGGCAGGCGGGGCTTTCCTTGAATGGTTGGAAGGCAAAGAATTGCCGGGTGTGGAAGTCTTGCGCGCAACCGCTTAAGGCTGAGATTACCGTGGAACTCAGAAAAACCCTTGCAGGTATGTGCAGGGGTTTTTCATTTATAAATGATATGGATGCAATATTGTTTATCTAAAGATACAGTTTAAATATTTGTAGAAACCCGTATGATCGCTCACCTGTTTTATGGCAAATGAAGGCTACCCACTATGTCCCAACAAGGTACCCAGATGAATCTCTCTCCCCAAGCTTTGCAAGCTGCTTTTGATGTTGTGCCTGTGAAGTGATGAAAGTCTCGTTTGTCATCACTGTTTATAATAAGGCCGCTTTTTTACCGGGGGTCATTGCTGCGTTAAAAGCTCAGACAGGAACGTTTGCGCGTGAGTATGTTTTTGTAAATGACGGATCAACCGATACTTCTTGGGATGTGGTGCAAAGCTTGACATCGGGTTGGGATAATCTTGTCCTTATTGATCAAAAAAACCAAGGCGTGACCAAGGCGACCAATACGGGTGTTGCAGCAGCCAGTGGTGATTTTATCAAACTGGTGGATGCTGATGATATCTTAGCTCCTTTTTGCACCGATCTGCTACTCAACACTTTGCAAGATAGCGATAGTGATTTTGTTTTTGGGGTTTCCGGTGATTATGACACAGAAGTCTATTTTGAGGATCCAGAAAACCCGGAAGTCGTGGTGTTTGATGATCCTTTGTTCAGCGTGATTGATCGGGGTTTTGCGCGGGTGAGCCATTGTTTGTTCAAGAAAATGCTGTTTGAAGCGGCTGGTGGATGTGATGAACGGATTTTTTCGCAAGATCATTCGCTTTTTATCCGTTTGAGCAGCCGTGGTCGGTTGGCCCAAGTCCATCACATTGTTTGTGTGTCGCCTAAAGATGAACCCGGGCGTATTATGAATAATGAAGCTCAAGTCATTCATGACGCCACCATCGCGTTGGCTTATCATTTGGATGAAAACGTAGATATGAGCCATAAACAAAAGGGGGCTGCGCAAAAAAAGATCATTTTACGGGTGTGGAGATGGGCGAAAAAAGTTCATGGAGCAAGTTTCTTAAGTGCAGAATTTGCGTTGTACCTCTTGATGCGTTGTGGCATGACAGTATCACCGAAGCATTTGATTTCACTTTGTGCGGTTTTTCGTAAAAACGCGCAGGTCAGACAACCTTTGAAAAAGGCATAAGTATCCATGAGTCAGCCCGAAGTCACCTTTGTTTTGACCAGTTGTGGTCGTGTTGACCTTCTCCAAAAAACGATCGAGAGTTTTGAGAAGTTCAACACCTACCCGATCAAACGCGGCATCATTACCGAAGATTCATGTGATGAGGAAGTCTATAAACAGGTGCGCGACCTCTTTGGGGATCGTTATGAAATTTGGGCCAATGAAGAAAAAAAAGGTCAGATTAAATCGATTGTGGATGCCTATGCGACCATCGATACCCCTTATATTTTTCATTGCGAAGATGACTGGGAATTTATCCGGCCCGGCTTTGTTGAAGAATCGATGGCGATCTTGCAACACGATCCAAATATCATTCAAGCTTGGCTGGAAAATAGGGACAGTGCCAATGCTGCTACCGATAGTGTGGAATTGTTTACCTTTATGGATCAAACCGATATTGATGGGGCCAGCTATAACAAAATGAAAGTCGCAGATGGTTGGGAATGGGGATACTTTTCTTTTCGTCCCGGCCTTAAACGCAAAAGCGATTATGATAAAATTGGTGGGTATGCCCGCTTTACCAATGAAGTGGATATTAGCTGTACTTACCGCGACCTTGGTTATTATTGTGTGATTTTGTCAGAACCTGCATCAATTGATCTAGGATCAAATCGACGTGTGCATGACCCGACCCGTATTTGGCCCAAACGTCGTAAACATGGTAAGCCGACGGGGTTGAAGCGGCTTTTTGGTCATTTCAAGAGATTGTTTACAGAAGGTAAATGGTAAGAGGACGGTTATTTTTTGAGGTTGTCTTCAAACTCGGTCAGTTTTTTTTGATCCGCTTTACGCATATTAACAAATGAAAATTTGAGCAAAAAACCTAGACTGAGCGCAATTATTGTACCGACAATTAAAATCAGGATGAGCGGATCATCGTGGGCATTTTGGAGAAATGAACTTTCCAAGATGACTTTAGGTAGATCTTGAATTTTTTCCATCAGATTATTGCCTCGAAAATCATGCTTTCGAATTCGTTCATCTTATTATTTTCAATGGCACTGCCGTGATGTTCGATACCGCGTAGGGCTCCATGGTCTGATTGCCCAACTTGGCAGCGTTTGATGGATGTAAAGCCGGCCTTTTTCAAGGCCGCAACCAGATGTTTCTCATCATAGAGAAACTGATGCCCCCAGCCTTTAAAGGCATGGTTGACAACTTCTAAACCGTCATAGGGTGTGTAGTCCCAGAGGCACAGATCAACAAAAGATTTGATGTAAAATTCTTGTTCTTCATTGAGGTCATCTTCAAGCAACCCCAACAATTTGGTCAAATCCGGTGTCGCAACCCTGAAAACACCTGTGCCATCTTTTAAAACACGTGCGCATTCTTTCAACATGTGGGCGCCAATGTTGCTTGGGATATGTTCAATTAGATGTTCAGAGAAAATATAATCGATGGAATTGTCTGGCATGGGAAATGGTTTGGATACATCCATGGCGTAGGCTTTGCCAGGGATGGTGTGCAAGTCTGTATTTAACCAGCCTTCAAGTCCGTTTCGGTTGGCTCCCAGTTGTAGTTTGCGTACGTCATGAGATTTGATATAGGCTGCAATTTTTTGTGGGGCTTTGCGGTCTTTGAAATATTTGCGGATAGCGCGCAGGTCGGTGGAAATACCATTATAAGCTGCTGATTTGCGCAGCGTCTTTTTTTTGAAATCCTTAAACGACATTACGGCATCACCTTTTTCCATAAATCTGTTGCTGCCTTATATGCCATATCAACACTCAGGCTGTCCATGAGACTGTCGGTTTTCTTGTCGTCAAAATTTTCACCAAACAAGTTTAAAAAGGGGATGGCGGTGCGCACGCAGGTGGTCTTTTCCCCCCATGGGCCGTAGAGTTTTTCCTGTGTCGGGCCAAACAGGCCGACGGTGGGGATCTGTGCTGCGCAAGCCATATGCATCAAGCCGCTGTCATTGCCGATAAACAGCGCACATTTTTTCAGGCAGGCATAAACCGTGGGCAGGTCCAGTTCTCCGATCAGGTCGATCTTTTGTTCAGGTGGCAACTGATCAATCAAAACCTGTACTTGATCGCGCTCTGAAATATGCCCGAACAAGGCAATCTTGGCTCCCTGTAAGATATCGCCTTTTTGTGTCAGGCGCTGGCTGAGCTCCAGAAAATTTTGCGCGCGCCATGTCTTGCCGCGCCAGTTGGCGGTGGGGCCGATGGCGAGGATTCTCTTTCCGTCAGGCAAGAGGGTGCTGGCGGTTTCTTCATGACGTTCATTGGTCCAAAGCACAGGACCTTTGGGTTCTGGTAGCTTAAGTAGACGAGAAAACAGCTCAACGCGATGAAGGGTTTTATCATCCCCATGTAAATGTGTACCGCGCAATGTGGGGAATAAATAAGTTATGGGCCCATTGCGCAGATCAATCACGCGATGCCACCAAGTAAAACCGCAGTCTTTCCACAGGTCGACCCAATGCATGGACCGTTTTTTCTTGGTCATGATATGGATGCGTTCCACCTGCGGGGTAGCTTTAAACAAAGGCGCAGCAACAGGGCCGCAGGCGATGGTGAATTTGGCCTGTGGATGTGTCTTGATCAGGTGATCAAGAATACCGGTTGATAAAACAGCATCTCCAATGCGTGTGGAGGTGATGAACAGAATGCGCATCAAGTACCTTATCTTGATAAAGGTGAATCTGCGCCGACCTTACCTGTAAACGGTTTATGAGACCAGTGCGAAAATGTGTCTTTATGATCAATTCAATGGTGTGCGCGTGAAGTTGGATGGCATATGAACGGACCAGAGGGAATATTCTGTTCTTAATTTGGGTGGGTTCTGAGTTGAAGAGTGTGGCGGTTGGTTTGATTTGTGTGCCTTATCATAAAGGCAAGATAGGCGTACTGCGCTGCACAAAATCGTATGTATGCTAATATAATAAATAAGTTACCTTGATTTTAACAATAATTATAAATGACTTTTTTATTGACTTATTTTTATTAATAAGAAAATATAATTTTATATGTGTACAAACAAAAAGTAATTTCACTTGCTGCCGATGTTTGATAAAAGGACAACCGAAATTTTGATAAACCGTAAATTAGCAATGACACTGACTCCCCAGATTGTTCATTGTCTATGTTTATTAAAAGTTTGGTCACTATTGCCGAGGGGAACCTAGTCCCCTCGGCATTTTTTATTGACGAAACAGTGATTACGGAGACTCAGAATGGCGAATTTTATCTATAGAATAAAAAATATCAGCGTCACTGCAATTGCGTGGACATTCATTGGTTTTCTTTCGATTTGTGGTGGTTTTATATATTTTTCAGGTGTTCATACTGAAAACCAAATCGCCAAGGTCTCCGTCAATTGGAAGGCTTTTCAGGAAAGTTCTTCCGATAAAGTTACAACGTTAAATACCCTTTTGCGAGAAATGGGGTTTGGGGGCGTTATTCATGATTATTATGATTATATCTTGCGCCAAGATTACCCGCGCATTGCAAAAATAAACTTTCATATTGGTGCCTCTCGTGCCTTGATCCAGCAATACGCTTCCTTGGGGGTGAATGCGCAGGAAAGTGACGCGGTTACCGCGCTTGAAAAGTATTTAACGACTTTATCAAAGTCTATGGAATTTATTGAAGAACGGGCTGATTATGGAGATCGCGCCGAAGAAATATTTGCGCAGCTTAAAAATGATGACCAAGACGCATTAAAAGCGATTGTGACCTTAAAAAAAATGGCAGGTGATGTCAGTGGTCAGAGACTTGAAGAAAAATCAAAGTCTGAATTGTTGGTAGAACTTCGTGATGTCATGGGCTTTGGCGGGGTCATTTATAATTTTAAACGCTATGTTCTTTCGTCTGAAGAAGCGGCGTTCAAAAAGATGATGGTGCAAGTCTCTGTTGCAGAAAAGATCCTGTCCATTTATGAAAAAAAGGGTGTTCAGGAAAATGAAAAACAAGCCTTAAATTCGATAGCAACTGTTTTAAAAGCCTATTCAGAAGCCGCCACAAAAGCAAAAGCCATGAAGGCCGATGGTCAACGTGCAAAGAAAGTCGACTATGAAACGGATGTAAAGTTTAAGTCCGCGCAAGATGGCTTTTCAATTTTAATTCGTGAAATCGCACAACAAAAGCATAACTATGCTCAAGAAGTTAATTCGTCTCTGAAGCAATTATCTGATTTGAGCGCGACGATAAATGTTTTAATTTCAGGACTTGTCATTCTTTTGGTTTTGTTCTCTTACTGGCTTTTATGCCGTCGGATTTCGAAACCGGTGGGCGAGATTACAGATGTCATGAACCGACTTTCTTCAGGCGATATTGATGCCAATGTCTCTGATAAACTTGATGGTCGTGATGATGAAGTAGGCAAAATGGCCACCGCTATCCGACGCTGGAGAGAGACAGAGATTGATAAACTCAGGTTGCGTGAAGAACGAGAGCAGACAGAACAACGAACCACAGAAGAAAGAAAACTGGTGATCAAGAATATGGCTGACAGGTTAGAAGCTAGTGTTGGTCAAGTGATCCAGACAATATCCAAGTCTTCTAGTGAAATGGAAATTTCTGCCAAATCATTGTTATCTACGGCAGATAGCACGACGCAACAAACCGAAGGTATGCGCACAACGGCTGAAATCTCCGCCAACAGCGTGACGACAATTTCTTCCACAGCACATCGTCTTACACAATCTGTTCAGCACATAGGTCAGCAGATTGACTTGTCTTCTCAACGCGTTTCTGTTGCGATTAGTGAAGTGGATCATGCAAACGAGCAGGTTCAAAAACTTACGGATACATCGCTGCGTATTGGCGAAGTGGTGTCATTGATTACATCGATTGCAAATCAAACGAATTTATTGGCTTTGAACGCAACCATTGAAGCGGCACGTGCTGGAGAAGCTGGAAAAGGCTTTGCGGTAGTGGCCGCCGAAGTGAAATCTTTGGCCGATCAGACAGCGCGGGCAACCGATGAAATCAGTACCCAAATTAAGGATATTCAAGATGCAACAGGCGTTGCTGTTTTATCCATTTCTGATATTGGCAAATCCATACAGGGTATTCACGATGTGTCTTTGACCATATCTGATGCGGCCAATGAACAGGAAAGCGCTGTTTCAGAAATTGTGGATAACATTGAAACGACCAAAGATCAGTCTGCGCGTGTTACGGATATTATTGAATACGTTGCACAAGATGCTACAAAAACAGGTGTGTCAGCGTCTCAGCTTCTGGCCTCAGCAGAAGAGCTGGCGGTGCAGTCTAAAGCCTTGGATAGCGAGTTACATTCCTTTATTCGTGAAATAAAAATGGAGTAATGCACAGGGCATACTCTCAAAAGATCTGTTCAAGAAAACTCAAAATTCGATGATGGAGCTATAAAGGGCCAGAATGATCAACATGAGGGCGGTGGCACCACCGACGATGGCGATGGCGAATACTATGTTGAAGAAGGTACGTACCGGATGGTTTTCGCGTTCTTCACTGAGACGGTCCAGACTACGTTTTTCGATACCACCGACAATGGTGAGATAGAGACGCTTTTTAAACCATGGCAGACTGAGACGGATGTTAAGCGGGTGCGACTTTGACCATTTGGCCCCTTCTAAGGCAACGGCCAACGCGTCGCGTTGTAAGTCGTCTAGGGATGCGACAATATCACCATCTAATCGTTGATTGAGCAGTTGATGTTTCGGATTCGTTATATTTTCCTGATTTGGCATATTTATTGTCCTCCCACCTTGTATCCACCTATGTAAATATACGGAAAAAAATAGGCACATTCAAAGGAAACGGCATTTTTATTCATAATAAATCAATAAAGTCAGTGTATTTACTTGTAAATTGGTGATTTTTTCCTAGCCTAATAGGATAGGGAAGAATTTCCCTCATTTTAAGAGACCTCTCAAATGAGGCCAGTAAGGGAATTAGTGGGATGAATACAAAGATTTCTAAATCAGAACAACAAAAGGCAGACCTGATCAAACGGGTTGCAAATTTGATCGAAGAGCGTCTCCCGAAAAAAGATGCGCCCAGCGCCATTAAATTCGTTAAACAGTTTTTTGCCAAGGTCCCACCTCAAGACCTGATTAGTAGGATTGAGGAAGAGATTTATGGTTCCGCACTTGCGTTTTGGCGTTTTGCAACGAAACGCAAAGAAGGCGAAAGCCTCGTGCGTGTCTATAACCCGAATTTAGAAGAGCATGGCTGGCAGAGTGACCATACAGTTGTTGAAGTCTGCACACCGGATCGTCCCTTCCTTGTCGACTCTATTGCATCAGAACTGGTCGAACAGGACATGACCATTTATTTGACCATTCATCCGGTTATCAAATTGTGCCGGGGTGAAGATGGTCGCTTGGTTGACACACTGGATGAAGGTGAGAAAGTGCCTGCCGCTTGGGGGGATCGTTGTCAAAGTGAATCTTACATGCTGATTTTGGTCAATCGTCAATCCGGTGAAGCCCGATTGAATGAGTTAACCGAGCGTTTGCACCTGTGTTTGAAAGAAGGTAATGCAGCGGTGCGTGATTGGCTACAGATGCGCGATTTGGTCCAGACTACAGTAGAAGAGGTGCGCAAAAATCAACCGAATCCCAAATCTGAAGATGCCAAAGATGTCTGTGACTTTTTGCAATGGGTTCATGATGACCATTTCACATTGCTCGGGGCCTGTGATTTTGACATTAAGGGTAAATCAGTTGTCCCGGTTGTAGAGAGCGCCCTTGGTATTCTCTCCAGTTCTAAATCCAGTATTTTGGATGAAATTAGTAAACTGGCGACAAGTCCTGCGTCTGATAAAGGTAAATTTACAGAAGATGCCTCAGTCATTATGCTGATGAAATCGTCTTATAAGTCGATGGTGCATCGTCCTGTTTATATGGATGTGATTTGCGTTAAAAAATATGGACCAAAGGGCAAAGTCCTTGGACAGCGTGTCTTTATAGGCTTGTTTACTTCTGCGGCGTACAGCCGTGCACCGCGTGACATTCCGCTGATGCGCACCAAATGTGCACATGTGATGGAACATGCCGCTTTTGCACCGGGCAGCCATAACCGCAAAGCACTGGCGCATATTGTGGACACGTTCCCGCGTGATGAACTTTTCCAAATCAGCGAAGACAATCTTTATGATATTTGTATGGGAATCCTTCACTTACAAGAACGCCAACGCGTGGCCTTGTTTGTGCGCGAAGATGATTTTTCACGTTTTGTCTCCTGCCTTGTGTATATCCCACGCGATAGTTTGACCACCAAATTGCGCCGCGTGATGCAATCTATTTTGGAACGCGCATATGATGGCGAGCTGATGGCGTTTTACACGCAAATCGGTGATGCGCCGCTTGCGCGTTTGCACATCATTGTGTCCACACCGGGCAAGCGTAAAAAAGGTGTCGACATTTATGAAGTTGAAACCCAACTGATTGAAGCTGCACGCAATTGGGCTGATCAAATGCGTGATCAATTGGTGACCAGCAATGGGGAAGAAAAAGGGCTGGAACAGTTCCGCCGTTATGCCAATGCTTTCCCGGCAGGCTATATTGATAAGCACAACCCTGCGGTTGCTATCTCGGATATTTCCAAGTTGGAAGAGGTTATCAACTCCGGTGATCTGCAATTAAGCTTGTATCGCCCCATTGAAGCCGATGAACATGAAGTACGTTTCAAGCTGTATCATCCAACGTCAGCTGTACCTTTGTCACATGTTTTGCCGATGTTAGAAAATATGGGTCTGCGCGTCATGGATGAACAGCCATACCCGATCTATCCGGAAAATAGTGATCTCGACCTGATTATGATCCATGATTTTGGTCTGGTCACAGCTTCTGGAGAAAGCATTGACTTGTCGGCCATTCGGTCTAGCTTCCAGGAAGCTTTCCGCTTCGTCTGGACGGGACGTGTGGAAAATGACGGCTTCAACCGTTTGGTCCTTCAAGCCGGGATTAAACCGCTGCCCGTGATGTTGCTGCGTGCTATGTGCAAGTATTTGCGCCAAGCCAAAATCCCGTTCTCGCAAAGTTATATGCAGCGTGCCTTGGCCTCTAATCCGGGTGTAACCCGTTTGTTGGTCGATATGTTTTATGAAAAATTCGACCCCAAAGCCAAGCAGGACAGCAATAAACTAGCCGCCTATAAAGAAGAAATTATGCAAATTCTTGATGGCGTGCAAAATGCCGATGAAGATAGAATTCTGCGACGTTTCCTGAATCTGATTGAATGTATGTTGCGCACAAACTACTTCCAGCCTGATAAGGTCACAGGGGATGTTAAACCCTATGTGTCGTTCAAGCTTGATAGTACGCAAATTGAAGATTTGCCTTTGCCGCGTCCATGGCGTGAAATCTTTGTTTATAGCCCGCGCGTTGAAGGTGTCCACTTGCGTGGTGGACCGGTTGCCCGTGGTGGCTTGCGCTGGTCGGACCGTCGTGAAGATTTCCGCACAGAAGTGTTGGGTCTTGTAAAAGCCCAGCAGGTTAAGAACGCGGTGATCGTACCTGTGGGGTCCAAAGGGGGCTTCTATGTTAAACAGGCACCAACCACAGGTGGACGTGAAGCTTTCCTTGCGGAAGGGATTGAATGTTACAAAACCTTTATCCGGGGTTTGCTGGACCTGACCGACAATATTGTCGCCGGGTCTGTTGTCCCGCCGCAATCTGTCGTGCGTCATGATGACAATGACCCGTATCTGGTTGTCGCCGCCGACAAAGGAACGGCGACTTTCTCTGATATTGCCAACGGTGTGTCTGAAGAATACGGTCATTGGCTGGGCGACGCCTTTGCCTCTGGTGGGTCTGTTGGCTATGACCATAAGAAAATGGGCATCACGGCCAAAGGGGCGTGGGAATCTGTTAAACGCCATTTCCGTGAAATGGGTAAAGATATCCAGAATGAAGATTTCAGCGTTATCGGTGTTGGCGATATGGGCGGGGACGTTTTCGGCAACGGTATGTTGCTGTCTAAACATATCAAGCTTGTCGCAGCCTTTAACCACTTGCATATCTTTATTGATCCAAACCCGGATGCGGCCAAAACATGGGTGGAACGCAAACGCTTGTTTGATGAAGTGAAAGGCTGGGATCATTATGACAAGTCTCTCATTTCCAAAGGCGGCGGTATTTTTCAACGTTCAGCCAAGAAGATTGAAATCACACCAGAAATTCGTAAAGCTTTGGGTTTACCGGCATCGGCAAAATCCCTTTCCCCGAACGAATTGATCCGTGCCATCTTACAGGCCGAGATTGAACTGCTGTGGTTTGGCGGCATTGGCACGTACATTAAAGAAAGTCATGAAAGCGACGCTGATACAGGGGATCGTGGCAATGACCAGATCCGTGTCGATGCAACTGAACTGAACTGTAAAGTGATTGGCGAAGGGGCGAATCTGGGATGTACGCAAAAGGGTCGCATTGAGTTTGCCTTACATGGTGGTCGCAATAACACCGACGCAATTGATAATTCTGCCGGTGTGGATTGTTCAGATCATGAGGTCAATATCAAGATCTTACTCAATCATATGGTTTCCAATGGCGATATGACCATGAAGCAACGCAATAAGCTGTTGGAACAAATGACGGATGAGGTCGCTAGCCTGGTTCTGCGCGACAACTATCTGCAAAGCCAAGCCATTACATTGGTGGAAAGCCGCGCAATTGATCTGTTGGATCACCAAGCCCGGTTGATGAAGTTTTTGGAACGCCAGGGTCGTTTGAACCGTGATGTGGAAGTGCTGCCCAATGAGGAAGTGCTCGCAGAACGACAAGCGATGCAACGCGGACTCACCAGACCAGAAATTTCTGTCATCATGCCTTATGCAAAGATTTGGCTCTATGACCAGTTGCTTGCTTCTGACTTGCCGGATGATCCGTTGATGGAAGAAGACTTGATGCGTTACTTCCCGACCGATTTGCAGAATGGGTATAGTGAGGCGATTAAATCCCACATGCTGCGCAGGGAAATCATCGCAACAGGGATTACAAACTCGTTGATTAACCGTGTCGGCGGTAGTTTTGTGACGCAAGTGATGGAAAATACCAATGCCAAACCTGATGAAATTGCACGTGCCTATTTGATCACGCGTGATGCCTTTGGTTTACGTGATACATGGGCGGAAATTGAGGCGCTGGATAATAAAGTGGATGCAAACGAACAAGTTCGTATGCTGATTCAGGTGAACCGGTTGATTGATCGGGGGACCAAATGGTTCCTGCGCAATGCTGAACGTCCCTTGGATATGGTTAAATGCGTTGAAAGTTTTTCAAGCGGTTTAGAAAAGCTGGGTGATCGATTGGAAGAGGTCTTGCCGGCAAATGTACTGAAGGCCCATCTTGATCAAGCACAAACCTTTATTGACAACGGCGTACCTGAAAAGCTTGCCAAAAGCATTGCTGGTAAAGTGGTGATGGTATCGGGTTGTGATATTGTCGGCATTGCTCATGCACGTGACATGGATGTGGTGGATGTCTCAAAAATCTACTTCGAAGTGGGTGCCCGCTTTGATTTGGGGTGGATGCGTGCCACAGGTGAACAGCTGGGCTTGAAAAACCACTGGCAAAAATTGGCTGTTGGTGCCTTGATTGAAGACCTCTACAGCTATCAAAGCACATTGACCCATAGAGCCTTGGATGCCCGCCCAGAAGGTGGGGATGCCTTGGATGGTGTGGCGAAATGGGTTGAAAATAACCAGTTGGTAATTGATCAGACAGATCAAATGATCTCTGAAATGAAAACCACTTCAGGTGTGGACTTTGCCATGCTGACCGTGGCGGCCAAGCAAATCCGAGATATGATCACAAACGGTTAATGCTTTGAGATTAACGAAAAAGCCCGTCTGTTGCCTTTAAGGGCTGCAGACGGGCTTTTTTATTGCCTTGTTTTTGCGGGCTTACAAGCCTTCGGGTTGACCGACCACAATGGCGCTTAAGTTTTGTGGTTGTAACAGAGACTTGGCAACCCGGTTGACGTCTTCAAGACTGACTGCTTCAACTTGTTTGTTGCGGGTTTCTAAAAAATCGATGGGCAGCTTGTCTTTTTGCATACCGACCAGTATCGCTGCAATGGTATCGCTGGAATTAAAGCGCAAGGCAAAAGATCCGGTCAGATAGGTTTTAGCATCTTGCACTTCTTGTGCACTTACCCCTTCAGTTGCGGCCTTTTTCCATTCGTGCCGGATCACATCCAGCGTTTCTTTAACGCGGGCGTTTTGTGTGCCTGCGCCCGCCAGCCAGAGATTGGCTTGATCATAATTGACCAGATAGCTGTAGACGGAATAAACCAGCCCCCGTTTTTCACGTACTTCCTCGGTCAGGCGGGAAGAAAATCCACCACCGCCAAGGATGTAGTTCAGGACATAGGCGGGATAAAAATCCGGGTCATGGCGATCAATGCCTTTTTGGGCAAACAGAATACTGCTTTGCGGGACGGGCTTATCAATCACCTTCAGGTCTTTGAAAAAAACAGGCTGGGCTTTTGCAATCTTCCACGGGCTGGCTTTGTCAGGCAAGGGGCCAAAGACATCGTCCAGCAGATTTTTAAGTTCATCTGACGTGATGTCACCAGAAACGCCGACAACCAGATTATCTTTTCCCAAGCGGGTTTTTGCAAAGTTTTTCAAGTCCTGTTGTGTGATGTTTTGAATACCTTTGATGGTGCCTTTTGAGCCACGACCATAAGGGTGGTCCCCAAAAATGGATTTATAGAGGGTGCGCGCAGCAACGCTATTGGGGTCTTCTTCGCTTTGACGCAAACTTGCCAACAGCTGGGCACTTATGCGTTCTACCGGTTCTTTATCAAAACGCGGGGTACTTAAAGCCGTGCGCAACATTTGGGTGGCAGGTTTCAGGTTTTCACGCAACGTGGTCACCGATCCGCCAAAACTATCCATACCGGCTTCAAAGTGTAAGGAAATGGATAAATCTTCAAGTTTGGCTTGAAAGGCCTGAGAATCCATATCGCCTGAGCCTTCATCCATGGTGGCCGAGGCCAGACGGGCCAGTCCTTCTTTCCCGACGGGGTCTAAGGCACTGCCGCCGCGAAAGGCAAATTTCAGAGCAACGATGGGGTTGGTGTGATCTTCAATCAACCAGGCTTTGATCCCGTCTTTTGAAACGACTTCCTGAACGGGGGCCAAGGCATAGGCCGGTAGGCTAAACAAGAGGGCGATAAGGGCAAGATAGAGACTTCTCATGACTTTTCATTTTCTCCCAACAGGATACCTGTCACGGTATATTTATCCTTAAAGACTTCATTGATGGCGCGATCAATATCGCTTTTGGTCACGGCCTTGATCTTGTTAGGCCAATCTTCAACCTCATCAATGGTCATATTGATGGCGAGTGAACTGCCCAGGACCTGTGCGCCTGTGCCAAGGTGGTCGCGGGCAAAGACGGCATCATTTACTAAAGATTTTTGGGCACGCTTGATTTCATCTTGCGCAACGCCTTTTTCCAACAGGAGATGTATTTCCTTCAAGAGGGCTTGTTCAATTGTATCTATGCTGACGCCCGGTCGGGGGCTGGCCCAAAAAGTTGCTTCAGAGATGTCCAGGCGGTTGGGGGAATAGGAAAACCCGGCAGAGATTGCCAGTTTTTGGTCAATCACAAGGCTTTTATAAAGGCGGCTTGTGGCGCCGCTGCTTAAGATATTTTCCAAGACTTGTAAGGCATAAGGTGCACGCGCATCCCCTTGATCATAGCCATAGCTGGGGGCAAGGTAGGTGCGCTGCAAAGAAGCCTGCCGCACGCGTTCATCTTTTTTAATGACACGGCGGTCAGCTTGGGCGGGGGGCTCCGTGGGTCTGATACGGGTCAGTTTGGGGCCGCGTGGAATGGGGCCATAATATTTTTCGGCCAACGGGCGCAGTTCTGCCATGGTGATGTCACCTTCTACGACAAGTACGGCGTTATTAGGCCTGTACCAATTGTCATAAAAGGTTGTCAGGTCTTCCAAAGACAGGGTGGCGATCTCATGAGCCCACCCGATGACGGGAATACGGTAGGGGTGGTTCATATATTGCGAGGTATCAATTTGTTCGCGCAATTGTGCACCGGGGTCATTTTCGGTACGTTGTCGACGTTCTTCCAAAATGACTTGGCGTTCGGGCTCTATCACTTCTTTGGTCAGGATCAGATGTTTCATCCGGTTGGCTTCCATATCCATGACAAGACCTAAGCGGTCTTTGGCCACAGTCTGGAAGAAAGCGGTGTAATCATAGGAGGTGAAGGCGTTGTCCTGACCACCATTTTTTGCAACGATCTTTGAAAAATCGCCCGGCTTAAGTTTATCGGTCCCTTTAAACATCAGATGTTCAAAGAAATGGGCAATACCGGATTTGCCCGCTTGTTCATCAGCAGACCCGACCTTGTACCAAACCATATGTTTGACGACAGGGACACGGGTGTTAGGGATCAGGACAACTTGCATCCCGTTGTCTAAGGTAAAGCTTTGTGGGTTAAAAACGGCTGCTTGAGCTTTGAGCGGGAGAAGCAGAAGGGAGAGTACAATAAGTATGCGCACGTGAACCTCATATAGTCATTATTCCCATTTGAAATAATAGGAATAATCCATTCAGACTATAAAAGGATGTAACTTGAAACTATGTTCAAACAAGGGCAATTCTAGTTGAATATGCCTTCCAGAATTGCTTTTTTCTTACGTTCAATCGTCACAACACCTTGGCCGTCAATTTTCTTACCCAAAGCTTGTGCTTCACGAATGCGCTGGGCTTCTTGTGCGGCATCAACCTTTGTGCCGAACGGTTCTTTGTCTCGCCAGAACATCAAATCTTCCGTAAAGCTTTCAGATTCAGCGATAAAAGCGCTTGTTTCACGGTCAATGGTTTGACGAATGGATGGGCTTGCCTCAAGGGCACCCGTTTGTTCCAATATGTTTTTAAGCCCGGGCGTCAGGTTTTGATAATTAGAATAGGGGTCAACTTTTGTCGCTGTGCCACGCCCTGTCAGGGCCCGTTGGGCTTTGATTGTTTCATCTTCGCCTTGTGGACGTTCTGCACCGGGGGTTGGTGGTTTGATGGAATAATCTGGCGGCAGACTTAAGGGCGCGCGTGAATAAACGGCAAATTCATCCGGTGCCGTTTTTTCCAGACCTAACATTTCTTTTGCACCACTACAGGCACTTAATGTGCCGACAAGTAGAGCCAAACTTAGAAATTTTTTGTATGTTGCTACAGACATATCTATCGCCAAGGTCCAAGTTAATTATTCATCGCTTTTATATTTAGATGAATCTGTGCCGCGAAACAAGCTATCTAAAATCAAAAGTGTTGCACCACAGGTAATTCCCATGTCGGCAACGTTAAATGCAGGCCAATGATAACCGGCAAAATGGAAATCAAGAAAGTCAGCAACCGCGCCCCAATGCAGGCGATCTATACCATTGCCAATAGCCCCGCCGATGATCGCACCACAAGGAAGCGCAAAGCGTAAACGGTTTTCGCGCTGCATCCAGATAGCAAGACCGAGGGCGGCCAAAAAGGCCATAGCGGTCAGTGCGTAGAGTTTTACTTGCGAATCCCAACCAAACATACCAAAGCTGACACCACGATTCCATGCCATGACGATATTGAAAAAGGGGGTCACCTCTATGACATGGGGGGGCACCATCACATCATAGACGATCTCAAGTTTGGTCCATTGGTCCACCAGTAAGACACATAAGGCCATGAGAAGGCCACTGCTGGATGGGCTTTTACGAAAGTAAGGAATCATCTTTTTCAATCAGCCAAAAGGGCACATATCAAGGGCGGTGAAAAGATGCGATGAACCTGATCAGGCAATCGCATCCGCACAGCGTTTACAAATACCAGCGTCACTTTCATTAACTTCCGGCAGGATTTGCCAGCAACGTTCACATTTGCCACCGTCGGCTTCTTTAAAGACAACACCGATCCCTTTGATATCGTCCAATGTGTAAGCACCTTCCGGGGCCGCGCCTTCGACCAATGTGGCACTGGATGTGATGGAGATTTCAGCCAGATTCAAACCGTTCATGGCATCAATATATTCTTTCGGGGCATAAACATCCGGTGAGGCTTGCAAGGAAGATCCAATTGCTTTTTCTTTGCGTTTCAATTCCAACGCGCCCGTAACAACCCGGCGCAGTTCACGTACTTTCGCCCATTTTGCAGCCAGGGCATCATCTTGCCATTGTGCTGGTACATCGGGGAAGAGTTGCAGGTGGATGCTGTCGGCCTCTTCACCAAAGCGGCACGTCCAGGCTTCTTCCATGGTAAAGACCAGGAAGGGGGCCAGCCATGCTGTCAGGTGATTAAACAGAATGTCCAAAACGGTGCGTGCTGCGCGGCGGCGGATACTATCGTGCGCATCGCAATAAACGGCATCTTTACGGATGTCGAAATAGAAGGCAGACAATTCCATTGCACAGAAATGGTGCAATTCAGCAAAAGCTTTATGGAAAACAAAGTTGTTACAGGCTGTACGCAGTTGTTTGTCCAACTGATAGACACGGTGCAAAACCCAGCGTTCCAGTTCCGGCATTTCTTCATAGGGCAGTTTTTCTGCATCGCTAAAGCCATCCAGATTCCCCAGCATATAACGGATGGTATTGCGCAAACGGCGATAGACATCGGATTGTTGCTTGATGATGTCTTTGCCGACGCCGACATCGACTGTGGTGTCAGAAGAAGCCACCCACAAGCGCAGGATATCGGCACCATATTGATTGATGACTTCGTTGGGTTCAATACCATTGCCGAGAGATTTTGACATTTTCATGCCTTTTTCATCGACAAGGAAGCCGTGTGTTAAAATGGCGTTGTAAGGTGCACGTCCGCGTGTGCCGCAGGATTCCAGCAAGGAAGAATGGAACCAGCCCCGGTGTTGGTCTGAACCTTCAAGATATAAATCGGCAGGCCATGTCAAATCGTCGCGGTCTTCCAGTACAAAGGCGTGGGTTGAACCGGAATCAAACCAGACATCCAGAATGTCGGTGACTTGCTCGTAGTCTTCAGCCTTGTATGTATCACCCAAGAATTCTTGGGGATCGCGGGAATACCAAGCATCAGCCCCTTCTTCTTCAAAAGCGGCAACGATACGGTCGACAACATCCTGATCACGCAGGGGCTCACCGGATTTTTTGTTGACGAATACAGTGATCGGCACACCCCACGCACGTTGGCGTGATACACACCAATCTGGACGATCTTTGATCATGCCCCCCAGACGGTTGCGGCCCATATCAGGGACAAAGCGGGTTTCATCAATCGCTTTCAACGCTTTTTCACGCAGATTGTTGACGTCCATGGAAATGAACCACTGCGGCGTGTTGC
>JABXIC010000059.1 GCA_013373265.1 Methylocystaceae bacterium
ATATCTTCGATCTTACCAAAGCACCCAAACATTTGATTGTTATTGGGGGCGGTCCTATCGGGATCGAGATGGCCCAGGCCCATCGTCATTTAGGTTGCGATGTGAGTGTGCTGGAAATGTTTAAGATTATGCCCAAAGATGACCCGGAACTGGTCGAATTTGTGCGCGATCGTCTAAATAATGAAGGTGTGGCGTTGCACGAAGGGGTCAAAGTGATCTCGACAGTCAAATCCGCCAGTGGTGTTGAAGTGACCATTGAACGTGACGGTGTTGAAGAAAAAATCTCAGGGAGCCATCTGTTGGTTGCTGCGGGTCGGCGCGTCAATGTGGCAGGTTTGAACCTAGAAGCTGGTGGCGTGAGCTATAGTGAGCGTGGGATTAAAGTCGATGCACGTTTGCGCAGCACCACCAATAAAAAGGTTTTTGCCATTGGTGATGTGGCTGGTGGATTCCAGTTTACCCATAAGGCCGGATATGACGCCGGCGTGGTGATTAAAAACGCCTTGTTCCGACTCCCATCAAAAGCAAATTATGACGCCATGCCTTGGGTCACTTATACGGCTCCGGAATTGGCTGCTGTTGGCTTAAATGAAGAAGCGGCACGTAAAAAACATGACGAAATCCGTATTTTGCGCTGGCCGTTTACTGAAAATGACCGCGCCCGCGCAGAAGGCACAACGGAAGGCCTGATCAAAGTGATCACCACTCCAAAAGGCCTGATTTTAGGTGCGGCTATTGTCGGCCCGCATGCGGGGGAATTGATTCAGGTCTGGGCCTTGGCCTTGTCGCAGAAAATGAAAATTCAGGCCATGGCCTCGATGATTGCGCCTTATCCGACCTTGGGCGAAGTGTCAAAACGGGCTGCCGGGTCTTTCTTTACGCCGTCCTTGTTTAGTGAGAAAACAAAGAAAATTGTCCGTTTTCTGCTTTCCTTCGGGTAAGTTAGACTCATGACTGATACGCGCAAAATAAGGGTGAGCCTTTCAGCACGGCTCTTGATCTTAACAGTTCTGTTTATCTTGTTGGCAGAGGCCTTGATTTATGTGCCTTCCATTGCGCGCTATCGCAAAGTTTATCTAGAAGAACATATGGAAACGGCCCATTTGGCGGCGCTGGCCTTAGAAGCCGCACCGGATCATATGGTGGGTAAGGATCTTGAAGATCGCTTACTCAACCACGCCGAAGCTTATGGTGTGGCGTTGGTGGATGGCGAAAAACGCATGCTGGTGCTTTCAACCGACATGCCCCCCAAAACGGATCTATCCATAGATATGTCTGATGAAACGTGGGTCCCGATGATTTTAGGGGCTTTTGATACGCTTTTTCAGGAAGAGAACCGAGTTTTGCGCGTGATGGGACCCAGCCCGCGCGATGAAACGGTTCATATTGAAGTGATTATTGATGAAGCCCCCCTTCATATGGAGATGCTGGATTATTCCAAACGGATTTTAAATCTGTCTTTGATGATTTCATTAATGACAGCCGTTTTGATTTATATCTTTCTTCACCGATTGCTGGTACGCCCGATCCGTCGTTTGGCACGCAATATGGCTTCTTTTCGTGAAAATCCGGAAGATGAAGGGGCGATTATTAAGCCGTCAGAACGACTTGACGAAATTGGTATGGCTGAAAATGAACTGCAATCCATGCAGGAAGAATTGCGCAAACTGTTACGCCAAAAAGATCGGTTGGCTTCTGTTGGGACAGCGGTGGCAAAAATTAATCATGATCTGCGCAATAGCCTGTCTAAAGCCATGTTGATGTCTGATCAACTGGCCGGAAGTAAAGATAGCCATGTGCGCCAACTGGCCCCGCAATTGTCCCAAACCGTGGATGAAGCCATCGATTTATGTTCGCAAACCATGGACTATGTTGCCAACAGTACTCCGCGTATTGAGAAAGAATTGTTTTATATACGGGATCTCGTCGATGAAGTGGTCAGTCACGTTAAAGACTTGTGTGCAGATAAAGGGACCATCTTAAACAGCGTTGATGAGATGGCCGAAGCCGAAGGTGATGTCACCCAATTGCGCCGTGTCTTGGTTAACCTGTGTCGCAATGCCATTCAGATGGGGGCAATGCATCTTGAAATTTCGTGTCTTTTAAATGATGAAGACGGTTGCGTTGCTATTGATGTGCTGGATGATGGTCCGGGTTTACCTCAAAAAGCGAAAGACAACCTTTTCAAGCCCTTTGTCGGGTCTGCACGGCGGGGCGGGACCGGGTTGGGGTTAGTCATTGCGCGTGATTTACTTATTGCCCATGGGGGTGATCTGGTATTAATTCATACGGGGGCAAAAGGCACATGTTTCCGTTTAAAATTGCCAGCTGCGAAAGATTGATATGACATAATTGCCCCCCATAAATACCTGCAGTTTGATCATGCAAAGTTACGGCCTGACGCTAAGCTTCTTCATCTTCTTCTGCGCTCGAGCTACTTTCTTGGGCCCGTTCTTTTGTAACGGTATTTATAAAGGTCAGCACTTCTTCGCGCAAAGACTGAACAGCCGTCTGGCAAGCGGCTTTAAATTGTTCATTGTCTTTGGCTTCAAGGTGAATGAAGCTGTCAACGGTCGGGCGTAAGATTTCAACAGATAGACGAGGTTCGCCTAGAACTTTGGGTAATTTATCGCCGAATGTTTCTTTCATGGCGGTGATGGTGGCGTCCAGTCGATCCAGATTTAAGCGGCTCATTTCCGTTAGGTTTTCTGCGGCAATATAAGTTAGCACATCACCGTAAATTTCGATGCGTGCGTTATCCAGTTCTGTGCAATGGTCGAAAAAGGCTTTGTCACGTTTGAAAAACTCCCACGCTTTTTCTCCCATGGCTTTGATGAAAGACCCAACCAGATCTTTGCGCCAATAAAGAATACCCGGAATGGCCGCCGCACCGTTTGCCAGCACATTTCTAAAATAGGGGCCAACGGCTTCTTTGACTTTTTTAAACTGTTCATGATGGACAGCAATAACTTCGCGCCAATGGTCGATATCTCTAATGGCTAAGACATCATCATTGAGAACAAGCAAATGCGGTATGGGCAGTTCGTCGCGGTAGAATTCCAGCAGATCAAGCTGCCAGTCAAACCCGATAACGCGACGCATGGAATCAAACTTCTTCGCCCCTTCTTTGAGGCGGACTTTCTTTTTCACCTTAATTTCTTTGGTGAAAAACACCATGGTTTTGATTTTTTTCTTTTGTGTCTTTGTAACGATTTCCCCATCGTTGCGGGTAAAAAAGCGCCGTGCAGATGTGGCGATCAGCAACTTTTTGACTTGTTGCAGACTGACACCACAGGCGGTTAGTGTCATTTCATCGGTGATCGGGTCACCGGAACGATCAACCACCGTTTCTGCAAACAGGTCAATATTGTCTTCAAAGACTTTAAAAAAGTTTTTGAGACGTTCCGGTTCATCTAAAATCTGGTCAAAATTGAATGACTTATCCAGCAAATCGTTTTCATGCAGAAGGGCGATGGCGTCTTTAGTGCCCTGAATAATCTGACCTTTAACCGCTTTATCTACCGTGACGTTCGGTGGCAGATGAATCGAAATGGCCTCGATCAACGGTTTTTTTGGTTTTTCAAGTGTCTCTTCTTCAGACATGGCTGGATAGAACTCATTATTTTTTAATTCTGTTTCGTCATTATGCACAGAATGTTTCCCATAAGAAATATAAAAAAGCTTATTTTTTACGCACTTTTAATAGAATCATAACTCTCCATCAGGCATAAGCAGGAATGACCAAAAAAAAGAGAACAACTAAACAAAATAAATCTAAGCGGGCTGTCCAACCTGTAGCCTTGAAACGGGCAATGATGTGGTTGGCAACGCTGGCTGTGTGGGGCTGTGTCGCGTTGGGCGCGATATTGACCTATTATGCCTATGATTTACCCGATGTGGATGAGGCCATGGCGGTGGATCGCCGTCCCGGTCTGACGCTTTTATCAGCCGATGGAGTCGTGATTGCCACCAGTGGTGACCTTTATGGGGAAGCTATTCAAATCAGTGATTTGCCGGACTATCTGCCTCAGGCGGTTATGGCGACAGAAGATAGACGTTTTTATAGCCATTTTGGGATTGATGTCATCGGATTGGGCCGTGCGCTTGTGACCAATGTTTTTGCCGGACGGGTGCGCCAAGGGGGCTCAACGCTGACGCAGCAGGTGGCAAAAAATCTCTTTTTATCACCGGAACGATCCATCAAACGTAAAGTGCAGGAACTCTTACTGGCTTTGTGGCTGGAACATAAATTTACCAAAGACCAGATTTTTACACTTTATTTGAATCGGGTGTATTTTGGGGCCGGGACCTACGGGGTTGAAGCCGCTGCACGGAAATATTTTAACAAGTCTGCGCGCAAACTCAGCCTCTATGAATCGGCGATGATTGCGGGGTTGCTAAAAGCCCCGAGCAGATATAACCCCCGTTCAAACCCAGACCTTGCCAGTGATCGCACAGCGGTTGTTTTGCAAAATATGGTGAATGCGAAATATCTGACCAAAGCACAGGCGGAACAAGCCAAAAAGCATAAAAACCGTGTGATTTCTGCGGCTAGACCCCACAAATCCGGCCGCTATTTTGCCGATTGGGTGATGGAACAGGTTCAGGATTATATTGGTCCGCTCAAAAAAGATTTAACCGTGATCACCACTTTGGATATGGGCTTGCAGAAGATTGCCGAAAGAGATTTGCGCAAGATGTTAAACGGGGCCGGGAAAAAGAAAAATGTCAGCCAAGGTGCGGTGGTTGCCCTTGCCCCAGACGGTGCAGTGCGGGCCATGGTGGGCGGGCGTTCCTACGGGCAAAGCCAGTTTAACCGGGCAACACAGGCACTGCGTCAACCTGGTTCTGTCTTTAAACCGTTTGTCTATCTTGCCGGTGTTGAAAACGGGCTCAGTCCCACATCAACAATGGTCGATGAACCTGTCACCATCAACGGATGGAGCCCGAAGAACTATTCCGGTCGCTATCTTGGTGAAATTACGTTGGAAACGGCATTGGCCAAATCCATCAATACAATTTCTGCCAAGATCGCTCATAAGGTTGGCTTTAAGCGGGTGGTGGAAACAGCCCACCGCATGGGGATAACATCTGACTTGCAAGCCACACCTGCCATTTCTCTGGGGGCCAGCGAGGTCACGTTGCTGGAATTAAGTGCGGCTTACGGACCCTTTGCCAATGGCGGGTACGGCGTCTTCCCATATGGGATTGAAACCATCAAAGAATCCACGGGCAAGGTTCTTTATCAACGCACAGGCGGTGGGGCCGGACGCATCATCGCCCCGAATGCGATTGCGGATATGAACCGCATGTTGCGCAAAGTCATGACCGAGGGTACTGGCAAAAAAGCTAATTTTGACCGTGTCGTTGCTGGGAAAAGCGGTACCTCACAAAGCTTCCGTGATGCCTGGTTTGTCGGTTATAGTGCTGATTTGGTTTTGGGTGTTTGGATGGGCAATGATAACGAAAAACCCATGAAAAAAGTCAGTGGCGGGGGGCTGCCTGCTATTTTATGGGGGCAAATTATGAAAGCCGCCCATCAATCTTTACCGCCAAAGCCATTGCCGGGCGAAGAACCGCCCAAAGTGGTAGAAAAAGTGAAAGGCTTTTTTGAAAGTCTCTTTAGCAGCGACTGATTTTCGATCATACTGGTCTAAACATATGGGAGTAAGTGAACATGACAAAAATTGCAGTTGTTCTTGCAGGATGCGGTGTTTATGACGGCGCAGAAATTCATGAAGCGGTGATGACCATGCTGGCCATCCATCAAGCGGGTGCTGAGTATCAATGTTTTGCACCGGATATCGACCAATATCATGTGATTAATCATATGACGGGTGCGGAAATGGACGAAAAACGCAACGTCCTGATTGAAGCGTCACGTATTGCACGCGGGGATATTAAGCCGCTTTCGGCGTATGATGTAAAAGACTTCGATGCCATTGTTTTGCCCGGCGGATTTGGTGCAGCGAAAAATCTGTCAACTTTTGCCATCGATGGGCCGGATTGCAGTGTGAATGTAGATGTGGAAAAAGCCCTGAAATCGACACGCGCCGCCCATAAACCCATCGGGGCTTTATGTATTTCCCCGGCTGTTTTGGCAAAAGTCTTTGGGGATGTCACCCTGACCATCGGGCAAGACAACGATACTGCTGCTGCAATCGAATCGCTGGGATGTACCCATCAGAAAACCACCCATGGTGAAATTGTTGTGGATGAAGCCGCAAAAGTTGTCACCACACCGTGTTATATGCTGGATGCCAATATCGGACAAATTGCGGATGGGGCCAAAGCCTGTGTGAATAAAGTGATCAGCATGATCTGATCACACGAAGTTTACCTGACGGGGGCGCGTATTTTGTTAGGTTGTCTGTAAGATTTTTTCAGACAGGCAAGGAATGTATATATGCGTTTATTCGTTTTGATGTGTACGGGTCTTTTTATGACCTTGTCCCTTCATGCTGCCCCCGCTCCGGTAAAAACGGTGGAAACCCATCAACCGTTTGTAGGTTACATACAAAAGCTCAAGGCATCCATATCGGCCCATAAAATGGGGATTGTCGCTGAAGCTTGCGCCACCTGTGGGGCAAAGAAGATCGGGGTAAAAATAGCAGGTAACCGGGTCATCATGATCTTTAACCCGCATTTTGCCGTGCGTATGCTCAAGGCCAGCATCCCCGCTGGGGTAGAAGCGCCCTTGCGTTTGTATGTAACCGAAAATAAGGATGGTACGGCGCAACTGAGCTATCAACTGCCAAGTGATATTTTTGCGCCCTATGAAAATGATGCGTTGAATGGAATGGCACTGGAATTGGACCAAATCGTTGATAAGATTGTGAAAAAATCAGTCAAATAGATCAGTTTTAAATGTAGTAAAGGGGTAACACCCATTTTGACTCATTTTAAGGTAGTGTTTTAGGCATAAAAAAACATGGAGGCTTATAATGAGCAAAAAACTACTGATGATTACCGGTGACTTCACCGAAGATTACGAAACAATGGTGCCGTTTCAAACGCTACAAGCCTGCGGCCATCAAGTGGATGCGGTCTGCCCGGACAAGGCAGCGGGCGATACGGTTGCCACATCTATTCATGATTTTGAAGGCGATCAGACCTATAGCGAAAAGCGTGGTCATAATTTTACTCTGAATGCGACATTTGCCGATGTGGACCTTGCATCTTATGACGGTCTTGTCATTCCCGGTGGGCGTGCGCCTGAATATCTACGCCTTGATCCTAAAGTGATCGAGATGGTCAAACATTTCTTTGACGCCAACAAACCTGTTGCCGCCATTTGTCATGGTGCCCAACTGTTGGCAGCTGCTGGTGTTTTGAAGGGACGCAAATGTTCTGCCTATCCGGCCTGTGCCCCTGAAGTCACATTGGCAGGTGGCAGCTTTGTTGATCTAGAGGTGACAGACGCCACAACTGATGGCAATCTGGTGACGGCGCCTGCATGGCCGGCACACCCCAGTTGGTTGGCCCAGTTTATGGCGTTGCTGAAATAAGCAGATAAAGGGAGTTTTCCATGTGCCAGTTGTTTATCGGTGCTGAAAGTGACATGTGGTCGAGCCATGCCAAGTCTTTGCGTATAGATGGGGTGGTCACCAGTATCCGCATGGAAAACTTCTTCTGGTCTGTTTTGGAGGAAATCGCCTATCGCGACCATATGAAAGTGCCGCAGCTTATCACCAAATTATATCATGAAGCCATTGACGTTGAACATGATCTTGGCAATTTCACCTCTTTCTTGCGGGTCTGTTGTGCACGCTATCTTGCGTTAATTGCTGCCGGGGATGTTTCAGCATCCTTAGATGAGGAGTTAGGCAGCGTTGCCGCACAAGACATTTTGATCAAAGAAAAATCACGTCGTCAGGCGACACAGCTAAAACTGTCTGAACGTCCGTCACATAAGAAACTGAATTAACCTTTATCGCCAAAACGGTTTTGAGATTTCTTCTTCAACCTGTTGACGCGTCATCGCAATATCTTCCAAGAGATGGTCATCTAATTTTGCCAATTCTTTGCGTTTTCGGCTACGTTCAATCCATTTTAATAAAATCTTCTGAGGTTGAAAAAAATTCACTCTCAATCTTTGTGTTGTCTTTGATTTTTTAGGTTTGTCTGGGCAAAGTAAATCATACATTTTAAGGACTTTCTAAAGGGAGTGTGTCCATAAAATGCCTTTATTTATTCTTGATTACAAAGCATCCTTTCTCTACCTTGCATGAGAAAAACTAACTCTTATAGAGGGGTGTGATGCGTTACCTGCCATCTTTAAATGGATTAAAAGCTTTTGAAGCCGCCGCACGCCATGAGAGTTTTACCCGCGCAGCAGAAGAACTGTGTGTCACTCAAGGTGCGGTCAGTCATAAGGTCAAAGCGTTAGAAGAAGAACTGGGCATCAAGCTGTTTAAACGAGAACCCCGTCGTTTAAGTTTGACCAGTGCAGGGCGTAACTATCTTCACATTATTCGGGATGCTTTTGATAATATTTCTATGGGGACCGAACAACTCTTACAGCAACAAAACTCAAACGCTTTAACGGTTTGTACGTCTGTTAATTTTGCGGCCAAGTGGCTTGTACATAGGTTGGGACGTTTTACAGACGCCCATCCTGAGATAGATTTGACGCTCAGCGCAACATCGCGCTCCAATGACTTTGCCCGCGATAATATTGACCTGCTAATTTCTACCAGTGAAGGCAACCTGACGGGTCTTCACGCCACACGATTATGTAAGGAAGAATTGGTTCCGGTTTGTAGCCCGTCTTTGAATATCAAGACTTTGTCAGACCTTAAAAAACATCCGTTGTTACATCTGGATTATCGCGATGACTGGTTACAATGGCTGGATAAAGCTGGTCTCGGTGATTTAGAACGACCGCGTGGGACAGTCATGAATCGCGTCAGTATGACCATTGATGCGGCGGTCAATGGTCAAGGCGTTGCGTTGGCACGCACTGCTCTGGTCGCAAACGATCTCATTCAAAAACGGCTGGTTCGGCCCTTTGATATATCTTTAAATGTTGCTTTTGCTTATTGGATTATTTGTCCACCAGCAATAGCCAATTTACCGAAAATTGTGACGTTCAGAAATTGGCTGTTAGCGGAAGCGGCAGAAGAGGAAAAAGCGCTGAAAGACCTTTAAAGATCTTTCGCGCGAATCATCGTGCCTGCACCATGTTCGGTGAAGATTTCCAATAAGACCGCATGGGGGACGCGACCATCCATGATAACGGCAGCGTTTACACCCGGTGTATTGTCTTTGGGTTCAACTGCATCCAGACAGGTTTCGATCTTGGGGATCATCCCACCGGAAATGGTGCCGTCCGAGATCATGGCACGGGCTTCGGTGGCATCCATGTCAGCAATCAGGTTTTTGTCTTTGTCTAAGACACCTGCAATATCGGTCAACATCAAAAGCCGTTTGGCATCAATGGCAGAGGCAATCGCACCGGCCGCCGTATCGGCGTTGATGTTGTAGGTTTCCCCATTTGCACCCATGCCGATGGGGGCAATGACCGGAATGATGTCTGACTTCAGGAATGTTTCCAGAATATGCGGGGTGATCTTTGACGGTTCCCCCACAAAGCCGAGATCAAGCACGCGTTCGATATTGGATTCGGGGTCTTTTTTGGTGCGGTGCAGTTTAACCGCTTCAATCAAATGACCATCTTTCCCGCTGAGGCCCACAGCAAAGCCACCGGCTGCATTGATGTTGCCGACGATTTCTTTATTGATGGAGCCTGACAAAACCATTTCAACCACATCAACAGTCTTTTGGTCTGTTACGCGCAGGCCGTCGATAAATTCACTTTCAACAGCGAGTCGTTCCAGCATACGGCCAATTTGCGGCCCGCCCCCATGAACAACAACCGGATGAATGCCGACTTGTTTTAACAGCACGATATCTTTGGCAAACAGTTTTGCCAGTTCTGGGTCACCCATGGCATGTCCGCCATATTTAATGACCACGGTCTGACCCGCATAGCGCTGCATGTAAGGCAGGGCTTCTGACAGGGTGACGGCTTGAAAGAGATAGTCTTTTTCTGTCATATTTTTTTTATTGTCGGATGTCATATCTACTCCCGCCTTAAGATTCGAATTCTGTTACCAAACGTCCAATGGTCGCACGCACTTCTGCAATGCCTGTCCCTTTTTCCGAACTGGTCAACAGGATATCAGGATGTGCGGCAGGATGTTTAGCTAATTCTTTTGTGATATCGGATAAATGTTTATCCAATTCGCTTTTTTTGGCTTTATCGGCTTTGGTGACGATGATTTGATAAGACATGGCGGCCTTATCCATCATTTCCATCACGGGGCGGTCGGTATTTTTAATGCCATGGCGTCCATCAATAAGGACAAAGGCCCGGCGCAATTGCGGACGACCGCGCAGGTAAGAGAAAACGACCTCTTGCCATTTTTTGACTTCGCCTACAGGGGCTTTGGCATAGCCGTAGCCGGGCTGGTCACAAAAGACCAGTTTATCGAGGATTTTGAAGAAGTTAAGTTGTTGAGTACGTCCCGGTGTACTTGAGGTGCGCGCAAGGTCGCGTCGTCCACACAAGGCATTGATCAAGCTGGATTTGCCCACGTTAGACCGTCCGGCAAAGCAGATTTCTGCCGCGGATGTGTTGGGCAGCTGTTCAAGATGGGCCACCCCAAGCATAAAATCGGTCTGCTGGGTAAAAAGCCAGCGACCAAATTCCAGTTCTTCTTCTGTAAATGTATTTTCGTCTGTCATATGTGACAACCTAATAGAAAAATGATCCCGTGCCTAGACACAGGATCATGAAAAGAATGGCGACTGAGAAACCCCAGCCGTCACATATTCTTACTTACTTTTTTCCATGCGTTTGAGAATCACCCATTGCTGTGCAATTGACAAACAGTTGTTCCACACCCAGTAAATCACCAGACCAGCCGGGAACCGTGCCAGCATAAAGGTGAAGATCACTGGCAAGAACATCATCATTTTAGCTTGCATGGGGTCAGCAGGTTGCGGGTTCAGGCGTTGTTGCAGGAACATGGAAAGACCCATCAACAATGGCCAGATACCGATCATCAACATTTGCGGTGGATCCCAAGGAATGAGACCGAAGAGGTTGAAAATGGTGGTCGGATCCGGCGCAGACAGATCATGAATCCAGCCGTAAAACGGGGCATGACGCATTTCAATGGAAACAAACAATACTTTATATAGCGAGAAGAAAACTGGAATTTGCAGCAACATCGGCAGACAGCCGGAAGCCGGATTGGCTTTTTCGCGTTTATAGAGCGCCATCATTTCTTGGTTCAGGCGTTGTTTGTCATCTTTAAACTGTTCTTGTAGCTTTTTGATCTTCGGTGACAAGGTCTTCATTTTCGCCATAGAGCGATAAGACGTGTTTGCCAACGGGAAGAACAGGATTTTTACGCCAATGGTCAAGGCCAGAATGGCAAGACCAAAGTTGCCCAGATGACTGTGCAGCCAAGAGATAGCTTTAAAGAAAGGTTTGGTGATAAAGAAGAACCAACCAAAATCGATGGCGAGATCAAATTCTTTAACGCCAATTTTATCTTCATAAGCGGTCAAGAGTTTCAGTTCTTTGGCCCCTGTAAACAGGTTGCTTTTAAAGCTGACCGTTTGGCCGGGCGCAGCAGATAGTTTCGGACCTAAATAGTCGGTTTGATATTTGTCGATATTGTTGTCACCACGGAAATGGCTGAAACGTTGGTTCAACATGCTGTCCTGATCCGGGATCAAGGCGCTCAACCAATATTTATCGGTGATGCCGATCCAGCCACCCTTGACCGGGTCGATTTTTTTGGTACCGCTTTCTTGCAAGTCTTTATAGTCGACTTCTTCCAGGACACCATCAAATACACCCAGTAAACCTTCATGCAAGATGTAGAAGCCGCTTGTTTTAGGTGTGCCGGAACGCGAGATCAAACCGTAAGGAAAAAGATCAACTTGCGTGCTGCCATTGTTGATGACGCTGTCATCAACAGTAAACATATAATTTTCATCCAAAGAAATGACCCGTTTGAAGGTCAAGCCTTCGCCGTTATCCCATGTCAGGGTAACCGAACCACCCGCTTTTAAAGTCTGACTGTCTGTTGACCATACTGTATCAGCTGTTGGTACTTTTACATTCGGGGCCGACCAGCCGAATTCTGCATAATAGGCATTATCCAATCCTTTGGGATTGAGCAATACAATCTCGGGGCTATCGTCGGACAGTTCTTCGTGATAATCGCGTAATGTCAAATCATCGATTCGACCACCTTGAACGGATAAGGATCCATGCAAGCGCGGAGAATCAATTTTAATACGGGCTGACGCATCCAATTTTTCTGTGCGGGTTTGTTTGATCTTCTGCGCAGCATCAACAGCACCGCCGGGAATTTGCGGGGTGAAGGATTGGTTGGTATCAGCTGCATTTGGTGTGGCAGGGGCCGGTTGGGTTTCGGTGGTTTGTTGATCCTGAGCCGGTTGCTTGGCCGGTGGAAACAAGAATTGGAAGCCAAAAAGAATTGCGACGGAAAGGACAATCGCGAGCATCATATTTTTCTGGTCGTTCATCTAGGCTTTCTCCACCAAAGTGGCCTCTGTGCTATTTAAAACGCCTTGTTTTACAAGCTTATTGTTACAAAATAAGGACGCTTTAAAATCTTATCCATGTTTTGAATCGCATCCACAGGGGTGCGAGTCGGGCTTTTCGGGAACGGGATCATAGCCTGAACCGCCCCAAGGATGGCAACGAAAGATTCGACCCAGTGCCATTTTGCCGCCCCGAAGGGCGCCAAAGCGATCAATGGCTTCTATTGCATAGGCTGAACAACTGGGAACATACCGACACGTGCCGGGCAATATGGGAGAAATGCCATATTGATAAATCCGCACACAGGCTTTTGCAATGTAAGCCAAAAGGGTCATCGATTTAACCTTTCGCCTTTTGCCCATCGGCGGGGGCGTCTATATGGACACCTGTACGCCAAAGAGCGGTCTTAAGATCTTTTTCCAAATCGGTAAAAGGACGCGAAATCGTTTCCTTTCGACCGATGAGGACAAGATCAAAACCGGACCGTGCCTTTTTAAACAAGACAAGGTCAGCAATAGCACGTAGACGCCGTTTGGCGCGATTGCGCTGTGGGGCGTTTCCGACCTTTTTGCTGACCGTAAAACCGATCCGAATATCCGGTTGCCCTTCCGGTAATGTAAACACATTACCCTTATATAAAGAATATAGGGGCTTTTTGCGTTTACGCACTTGTAAGATCAGGCCGGGTGTCACCCATTTTCTACGAGTCGAAGCGACTTGCAGAAATTCACGTCGTTTCTTAAGACGTGGAATACAGGGCATACCCAACCATCCTTAATTTACGGGCAGTCTGCTCAAACTTAAGCAGACAGGCTTTTACGGCCTTTGGCGCGGCGAGCTGCAAGAACGCGGCGGCCTGCAACAGTAGCCATACGGCTACGGAAACCATGGCGGCGTTTGCGAACGAGCTTGCTGGGCTGATACGTGCGTTTCACGGGTCAACTCCGAAAAAATGATTGAAAACTAAGTAAACGAGCCCGCTGTATAAGGCTTTGACTTCTATTAGTCAACGGACTCATTACATGAAATCGTCATAAATGTCTCTTTCAGGGGGACGAATAAGAAAATGATGGATTTTTCTTGGTATTTTATGATATGTTGCAGCGCATATAAAGATGATGCACTGCAACACTAATTCTTGCACTTTTTAAAATTTAATAATCGTTCTAAAATAAGGTATAAAATGCACATGCGAAGTGTGCTTTTGTATAATTCGTGCGTAAATCAATTGACGTTTGAAATATTTTAACAATATATTGATTGATCGGCCTTATATTTTTGGGTGTCCGGTTAAGATATAAACGGTATGGATCTTACGTTTGTCCAGCCTAGTAGGGAAATGAAGTCTGATGCTCTATCAATTCTATGAATTCCAACATTCGGTGTGGTCCCCGTTTCGCCATGCTGCGGAAAAAATGGAAGAAGTTTTTCGTTCTCCTTTTATGCCTGTGTCTTACACCCCTATGGGGCGTGCCATTGCAGCCAGTTGTCACCTGTTTGAACGGGTGACGCGCAAATATATCAAGCCGGAATTCGGCCTGCATAAGACAGAGATTGATGGCAAGGAAGTTGCTGTTGAAGAAGAAGTTGTTTTGCATAAACCATTTTGTGAATTGTTGCATTTTAAACGTGAAGCAAAACGCAATGACCCGAAATTATTGATCGTGGCGCCGCTTTCCGGTCACTATGCGACTCTGTTGCGTGGGACAGTTGAGGCATTGTTGCCAGATCATGACATCTATATCACCGACTGGATCAATGGTCGCGACGTCTGTACCAGCCATGGTACGTTTGATCTGGATGATTACATTGAATATATCATGTACTTCCTGCATCATTTGGGGCCAAACACTCATGTGTTGGCTGTGTGCCAACCGTCTGTGCCTGTGTTGGCCGCTGTGTCGTTGATGGCAGAAGATGAAGATTACTGTGCACCGTCTTCTATGACCCTGATGGGCGGACCGATTGATACACGGGTGAGCCCGACAGAAGTCAATAAACTGGCGGAAGAAAAAGATATCGAATGGTTTGAACAAAGCGTGATTGCACAAGTTCCGGTCAATTACCCCGGTTTCATGCGCAGCGTTTATCCGGGCTTCATGCAATTGACCGGCTTCATGACCATGAATATGGAACGCCATGTTGGCGCGCATTTGGATTTATACAATCATATGATTGAAGGCGATGGCGATTCTGCGGAAGATCACCGTAGATTTTACGATGAATATCTTTCTGTTATGGATTTACCGGCTGAATTTTATCTGCAAACGCTTAAGACCGTCTTTATGGAACATGCGTTGCCAATGGATAAAATGACATGGCGTGACCGTAAAGTGCACCCATCTGCCATTAAAAAAACCGCGATGTTTACCATTGAAGGTGAAAAAGACGATATCACTGGCACAGGTCAAACTGAAGCCGCGCACACCATTTGCAGCAGCATCCCTGCGGAAATGAAAAAACATGTGCTGCACCCCAATGTTGGCCATTACGGTATCTTCAACGGACGACGTTGGCGTGAAGAAATCAAGCCCATGGTTGCGGATTTTATTCGTCAACATGATAAAGAGCTGAACGCAAAAAAATAATATTTTGTCCCCCTGTTAAAAGACAGGGGGACTTTTAAAACGAGATTCCCGCATTTCACCGGGAAAAGACAATGACCGAACCTTTCTGGAAAACAAAAAAACTCGCCGAGATGTCCCTTGATGAATGGGAATCTCTTTGTGATGGCTGCGGCAAATGCTGTCTGCATAAGCTTGAAGATGAAGATACTGGCGAAGTCTGTTACACCAATGTGGCGTGCCGTTTGATGGACGCTGACACTTGCCAGTGTACACAATATCAAATGCGCACCTTCCTTGTGCCTGATTGTGTTGAGCTTCTTCCGCAAAATTTGGATAATCTGCACTGGCTGCCGTCAACCTGCGCCTATCGCCTGTTACGTGATGGCCATGACCTGCCTGACTGGCACCCGCTCGTTACAGGTGACCCGCAAAGCACTGCTAAGACGGGTAAATCCGTTGCGGGGCGCTTTATTAACGAAGATAAAGTCGATGGCGATCTGGAAGATTATATCGTTCACTGGCCTGAGTAATCCAACTTCTCCCTGTCATACTGGCGCAGGCCAGTATCCATGGTCAGAAGCCACAGATATTCACCCCGCTAATAAGGCCGCGCTTAGCATGCTGATCATCATACTGAGAAAAAGGTCGAGCACTACAATACCAACTGCCGCACTATAGGGGATTTCTAAGGTATGGCGGGTGAGAAACCCGATCCAGACGACGCCCGCCAGCATCATGCCGACAGAAGCGGCACTGGCGCCTTCCCAGCTTGTCATGCCACTGGCTTGGGCGAGGCCGATGATCAGGTAAAAGATATTGTAAAAGCAATTCAGCCAATTATAGGCAATGATGAATTTCAGATATTTTTCGCGCCGGTTTAACAGTGTAGAGACATGATCCATCACCAAAGGAAAGACCAGCCAGGCGATAACATAAATCTCGCCATGAACGAAAATATAGCGCCAACCGTCATGTTTTGCCGGATCATAGCGCAGCAGCATCAAGAAGAAAAACAAAGGGGCTGCCAATCCGGCGGACCAATAGATTGAGGCCCAAAACCCGCGTGCGCCGCCAACCATCATATGCGCCCCGGATATATCGAGACGCATCAAGCGCGCCGCCCCGGCGAGACCGTAAAAGAGGGGGCGCAAATCGATCATGAAGCGGCTTTAAAATAGTCATGCAGAATTGTTTGATAGATTTTGGTCAGATTCTGCAAATCTTCAATAAGGACGTTTTCATCCACCTTATGCATGGTTTGCCCGACAAGGCCAAATTCTGCCACGGTGCAGGCATGGGTGATGAAACGGGCATCCGATGTCCCGCCGGAGGTTGAACGCTCAGGGGCTACACCTGTGACCTTGTGTGTGGCCTGTTCAATCAAATCCGTCAGGATATCTTGTGCACTCATGAACGACTCCCCTGAAATGCGGGTCGTAAGTGTGTAGTTGGTGTCGACCTGATCCAAGGTTTCGCGTATCCATTTTTCCAGTGAGGCCCCGGTGTGGATATTGTTATAGCGGATGTTAAAGCGCGCCACGGCTTCAGCCGGAATAACGTTTTCTACCTCATTCCCGCAATCGATGCTGGTGAGGGACAGGCTGGACGGGTCGAAAAAATCATTGCCGTTGTCCAGTGGGTCAGAAATCAACGCATCCAGCATCTTTACCAGACGGGGCAACGGATTATCGGCACGATGGGGATAGGCAACATGGCCTTGGGTGCCATGCACCACAAGACGGGAGTTGATAGAGCCGCGCCGACCCACCTTCATCATTTCGCCCATGCAGGTCGGGTTGGTGGGTTCTCCCACAAGGCAATGGTCGATGATTTCACCTTGTTGATCCATCCATTCCAGTACTTTTTTGGTGCCGTTGATGGCAGGGCCTTCTTCATCCCCGGTGATCAATAAGGAGATGGAACCTTTAAAGCCGTCAGTTTGTGCGTTTAAGAAGTTCTGTACCGCTTCGACAAAGGCCGCCACAGCACCTTTCATATCGGTTGCCCCGCGCCCGTACAAACGTCCGTCATGGATTTCTCCACCAAAGGGATCATGGGTCCAACCTGCCGCATCACCGACCGGGACCACGTCTAAATGTCCGGCAAAGCAGAAGTTCGGGGCGGCTGTCCCGATGCGGGCATAGAGGTTTTCAACCCGTTCTGTCCCTTCTTCCTGAAACGGCAAGCGGTGGCAGGTGAAACCAAGGTCTTCCAGTGCGCCTTGTAACAGGTCAAACACCCCTTCATCCAGCGGTGTCACACTGGGGCAGCGGATCAGGTCTTGAGTGAAAGTGACGGTATCAATCATGGGAAAAAGACTCTTTGAGATTTGTGTCTGCTATAAAGTATATCGGCCCTGCTTGAATAACAAGGCAGGGCCGATAATTGTTTTCAATTTCTGGAAGATTCGCTTAATCGCGTAGCAATTCGTTCACAGAAGTTTTAGAACGGGTTTTTTCATCGACACGTTTTACAATCACGGCACAAGCCAGACCCGGTCCGGGTTGACCATTGGGCAGGTCTTTACCCGGCAATGTGCCCGGTACGACAACAGAATAGGCCGGGATGCGACCATAAGAAATGTCACCCGTTGTGCGATCAACGATTTTTGTGGATTGACCAAGGAACACGCCCATGGAAATAACAGAGCCTTCTTCCACAATCACGCCTTCGGCAACTTCAGAACGTGCCCCGATAAAGCAATTGTCTTCGATAATGACCGGACCGGCTTGCAACGGTTCCAACACGCCACCGATCCCGGCACCGCCAGAGATGTGAACGTTTTTACCGATTTGTGCACAAGAGCCCACGGTTGCCCATGTATCAATCATTGCGCCGCTATCGACATAGGCACCAAGGTTGAGGAATGACGGCATCAAAACCGCACCGGGGGCGACGTAAGCTGAACGACGGACCACACATCCCGGTACCGCACGAAAACCGGCTTCTTTAAATTCTTTATCGGTCCAGCCTTCAAATTTGGACGGTACTTTATCCCACCAGTTGGCGTTGACACCCGGCGCACCGGCGATTGTCTCCATATCGTTGAGGCGGAAAGAAAGCAAAACAGCCTTTTTAGCCCATTGGTTGACAACCCAGTCCGCGCCTTTTTTTTCAGCAACGCGAAGCGCACCACCGTCCATCATCTTCAACGCTGTTTCCACGGCGTCACGTACTTCACCTTTGGTGTCGTAATTAACCGAATCACGATTTTCCCAAGCGTTTTCGATTGTTGCTTCCAATTGAGCTTTTACCATCTGTTTTCTAGCCTTCGATTAAAGTCAGTCATAAGTTGGCGAGACAATGCAAAAAATAAGCCCATAGGTCAAGTTTTAGAAAGAATAAAAAGGACCGGGTCTATGGTTGTGCCTCTAAAAGTTTCATGTATGCTGAATAGACATAGAGTGCTCTGCTGTAGTTGGGATTGACTTCTGGGCTTCGGCCATCACTAAACCCCAAGCGAAAAAGGACAAATATGTCAGATTTAACAACAGGTCAGAAAGTCAAACTCGAAGTCACCTTCACATTGAAAGACGGCACGGTCGTTCCCGCGTCGCCTCCCGGTGAACCGTTGGAAATGGTTGTGGGAGAGCCTTGCGGCTTCAAACCCATCGACGATACATTGCCAACTTTGAGCATGGGTGAAACCACGACAAAATCGCTCCAGCCCGAAGAGGCCTTTGGCATGCCGGACCCGAATTTGGTCATGGAAATTGAACGTCATTTGATTGAGACCGAAGATGAATTGCAACCGGGTATGTCCATGCAAATGCAAAACCCTGAAGGTCAGGTCATGGTCGCCATCATTCATGAAGTCAATGAAAGTTCCGTCACCGTTGATGCCAACCACCCCTTGGCTGGTGAAGAGCTGGAATTTAAAATCACGGTTTTAGAAGCCGCTTAAATCAAAAGGGTTGAACATGAGCAAAATCTGGAAAGTCTATCTCTCTGGTGAAATTCACTCAGACTGGCGCGAACAAATTGAACAGGGGGTAAAAGATTCAAACCTCCCCGTTGAATTGTCCGGCCCGGTCTGTATCCATGAAGATTCCGATCGCTGTGGCGTCGCAATTCTCGGAGATGAAGAGAAGGCTTTCTGGATGGATCATAAGGGGGCGAATTTAAATGCCATTCGCACCCGCACCCTGATCTCTGAAGCCGACCTTGTTGTGGTGCGCTTTGGCGAAAAATACAAACAATGGAACGCTGCCTTCGATGCCGGCTTTGCCGCCGCCCTCGGCAAACCTTATATCACCCTGCATCCCGAAGAACATGACCACGCCTTAAAAGAAGTCGACGCCGCCGCTGCCGCCATGGCACGCGCGCCCAAACAGGTGGTACAGGCCTTGGCCTATATCATTCGCGGCGAGATGCCTTAACCGTAAATAAAACTGCGCGATGACATTGGCGGCAAGGTTTTTGTATAATGTTCAATAAAAGTGTGAATTGGTACCTGTCGCTGATTATTTCTTTTACGCAAATTAAATAGGGCTCCTAATATGATAAACACCTTCGAACATTTTCACATATTTTTAGAAAAAATTAAAAGAGATGGTAATATTGCCATAATAAAAATGGATGGCTTGCGAAAGGAAAAATGTATTACTTGCTTAGTTAGCTACCCTCAAAGTCCAGAAAGCGCTCTTCGCATTGAAAGCGATTCCTTAGAGGAAGTAGTAAAAGATTTATCTGCTGCGTATGAAAAAAATGTTGTAAGCGATGAATAAAATAATCAGTGACAGCTACCTATTTCATCCGAATAAACCCTAAATAGAATTTAAATAGGTACCTGTCACCGATTTTTTTAAAGTGTAAATTGGTACCTGTCACTGATTGTTCTGAAATTTGACTGGGTTGAATAAATGACGCAATTTCATAGTACTTTTTATTCTATAGGAAAAGGCAGTGAGTTAAATGCCAGTGTATTTAAAGAATATTTCGTAAACTATCAGCCTGAAATATGGAACGAAGATGGAGGTGGCTCACTACAATATTTTGGTGAAGATAAAGTTGAAACCACTTTATTATTTATCCATAACCCAAACTTGGGAATTTTATTGTCATACAATCAATATGACAACGCTAAAAACAAAACCATTTGTGATTTTTACTCCGTCGGCATACGGGAGAAAATTGAACTTATCGAAGATATTGGTGACGATGAATTTTACCCAATTGGCTCCTTTTTAAATCCACAACAAGCTTGGTTAGCAGTCGAAGATTTCTTTGCTGACCCAGCTCAAAAGTCCGAAAGGATAGAATGGATTTCATCTGATAAAATTCAATGGCCTGAACCCTGAAAATTCAGTTTCTCCACATGAAAATTAGTGACAGGTAGCTATTTTCTCTCTGATCAAAGAAGATAAATAGGTAGCTGTCACTAATTTTCCTAATTTTCTTTCACAGCCGCTATTACGGCCATGTCACCAACTCTAATTTTAGAAACTGTCCTCTGAATTGGAAGTGATTAGTTCATATAACTGGTGCCGTAATTCATCCAATTTTTCATTTCCTTCAATATCAGGCTTATACTCTGAAGACATAAGTACGAGATCATTAAATGAACCCATACCACCATACATGCGCTTGATTTTGTATCTAAGGTCCTTATCACCGCCTTCAGCGGCCTTAAATAATGTTTCAAACGATTTCAGCCATCTTTCTTCGCGTTCGTTTTCACTTAGTAAGGTTGAAATCTCCTTTAAGAGAATTGCCACTTTAGGTCTTATATTTTGACTCATTTTAATGGTTGCCTTCAAAAATAATCGGTAACGCGCTGATATTATGGTATTATATTGATCTTGAAAATCAGTGACAGCTACCTATTTATCTTCTTTGGATCAGAGAGAAAATAGGTACCTGTCACTGATTTTCCTGAATCGACAAAAAGGATGGACGGGGCACCTTTGGCAATCACGATTCTCATCTTTTGCTATGGATGAAACCTACCTTCTCAGTTGTGCGAAATATGTCGAACTTAATCCTGTAAAAGCAAAATTATGTCATAAAGCTGAAGAATGGAAATGGAACAGCGCCCATGCTCATTTAACACGCCAATCCGATGACTTATGCACTGTGGAACCGCTATTGAAATATGCCAAAGATTGGGGAGCGTTCTTAACTGAAGATGATCACAAGCATATTGATATTAAAAACAATATAAATTCACCTTTCCCCTTAGCATCAGACCAATTCCTTGACGAACTAGAAGAAAAACATCAACGTTCTTTCAGAAAGAAAAAAGCTGGAAGAAAACCAAAAGAAGACAAGTAATAGGTACCTGTCACCGATTATTATCTTTCTTTCCCCAGTCACTGAGCCATCCGTCAATATTTGCTGTAAAAAAATACATTTGATTGATTAAGGAGGGGGGAGGAAGAGATACCTGTTCTGATTTTTCATATGCATTCATTAACAAATGAAGTGCTATTTTTTTCTTATTTGGAGCCTGTACTGATATCTCTCCTAATGGTCGATAATAACGTTCTACTTCAAAAAATAGCTTCCAACCATTATTTCTAGTGAATTCTGCACAGTAATCTTCATTCTTGGTCATAAACATATTTACTTTTTTCAAGCAAATTTCGATTGTTGAGAAATAACTTTTGTAATCATCAATCATTTTTTCACCATTCTTGACGTAAAGGAACCATGCAATTCTGGGGTCAGCCTCAATCTGTGCGAATTGACGAAAGATTACATTAAATGGGACACCTCGTTAACAAGGACTAAAATAATGCCTGAATTTAAATGCTATTTTCTAGACTTTGATGTGGAGACAAACCCAAACCCTAATATCTATAGAGATTACTTCATAAATTTTTCACCTAACGACTGGATCCGGGGTGCAGGAGATGCTGTCTTCGATGCGAAATGTGAAAATGGTGATGTCGCAACATTATCTCTGTTGGCAGGGCATCAAAATAAAATATCAATTAGATTTAATCACAGGGTGTCAGGAGAACGCAAGGGAGTTGAGTCTTACTCTTTGGCTAGTCAAGAACTCATCAACACAATTAAAGATGTTGGAGACGATCAATTTGCTCCTCTTGGCACTTTTTTGGAACCAGAAATAGCATGGCTAGTAATTGAAGACTTTTTTGTTAATCCAATTCAAAAATCTGACAAAATAGAATGGATAAAATCTGATCTCATTCAATGGCCTGAATAAGAAAATCTAAGAAAATTAGTGACAGGTACCCATTTTCTCTCTGATCCAAACAAGATAAATAGGTAGCTGTCACTGATTATCCGCGGGCATAGTTCGTGGGACATTGGGAGCTTAAAGGAAATGGTGCTGCCGCGGAGATTTGAACTCCGGGCCTCTCCCTTACCAAGGGAGTGCTCTTAATTCCGGGGTCAGCCTCGAAATTATATTACGTGGCTGACCCCGGAACTCTCTATTGTTTATTGAATTTCACTTTGTAATCTAGATCGTAAAAAACGGTATCAGTACCTGCCGCTATTACCGCCATGTCACTGTTTTTCTTGGTGTCAGTCATTGTCTGGAATTGGTAAAGGGTACTTCTCACAGGCTTTTTCATATGCATTTTCTGAACTGTATCCACTATTTGTTAGCTTAATGCATAGCTCTACTCTTTTATCGGCATCATCATCATATGGGACCGACTTTAAAATAGATTCAATTTTCTTCTTTTTTCTTTCTACCCACTTAGGGTTTATTTGTTTAAATAGTTCAATTTCTTTTGTAAAATATAATCTTCTACTATCTTTATTTTGGATTCTATTCTTCAATTCGAATGAATTAGCCATCGAAAAGATAATATCTTCAAATATCCAAAATAAAAGTTGATCAATTTCTTTTGTAACTTTTCTTGAAGTTTCGCTCCCCCGTTCTGATGTTACATAATGATACTCATCTTCAATAATTTCAACATGAGGTGTGCCATCGCCTGAAGACATGTCTGGAATGGCAGAATATATTCTCGGAGCTTTTATTCTAGTACCTAAATCACTCACTTTTTGACGAATTTCAATTATATTTAGCATCTTATTACCTATTTGGTATTCTATTCCGAGGATAATAGATAATCAGTGACAGCTACCTATTTATCTTGTTTGGATCAGAGAGAAAATAGACATGATAATCAGTGACAGGTACCTGTTCCCTTTAAGACCTCTTTACCACTTCAGCTAAATTAGGTAGCTGTCGAATTACGGGAACGCACACAAAATCAAATTATAGCAAACAAGTACCCTCTACTCAAACCAACCTTTACTTCTCCTTCAACGCCTCAACGCGGGCATCGCGGCCGCAGCTGTAGCGGTAGAATTTGTATTTAATGGCATGCTTTTTATAATAATCCTGCTGCTCTTCGCGCACAGGATAAAAGGTGCTTTCTGGCTCAATCGAGACAACGGATGTTTTTGGGGCGAGCTGTTCAGTGATTTTGCGTTCCGCGTCCGTTTTATAATAGATGGCCGGGGTGTAGGAGTGGCCGCGATCGCAGAATTGTCCGCCTGCATCTTCATAATCGATCGTTGCATAGACATGTTTGACGAGGTCTTCATAGGAAATCACAGCCGGGTCATAGATGACTTGTGCGGATTCGTGGTGATCGCCCCATTGGCCACTGTAATAACGTGGATTATCGGTGGTGCCGCCTGTAAAGCCACTGATTACCTCGCTCACGCCTTTCAGTTTTTCAGAATCCGCTTCGGTGCACCAAAAGCAGCCACCGGAATAGACAAAGGTTTCCGCCGTTGCGATACGGGTCATAACGTTGGCGGCAAGTATAAAGGCGGCAAAAGCAAGGAGGGGTCTTTTCATGTTCATCGGGTCCCAATGTGGCTGATGTTTAATTCTGTCCGATAAACATAGGGATAAAGGGCCCACATCACCAGTAAAGGAGGATCAATTCTGTGTGAACACAAAAAAAAGCCGCCCGAAGGCAGCTTCTTTTAAATGCTTAAGATGGAGCGGGCGAGGCGATTCGAACGCC
>JABXIC010000151.1 GCA_013373265.1 Methylocystaceae bacterium
ATCATGATGAAATAGACGCCGACGGTGCGCAGGCTCAAAAGTCCAATGATCAACCCCAAAAGTGCAGAACTGAGAATTGCAGCAGGCAGATGGATCAGGCCGGACATGGTGCCTGTCCATTCCCCGGGTAAAAATGGCACAATGGTGCCTTCAAAACTATGATGTGTCAGTATACCAACGCTATAGGCCCCGATGCCTAAAAACATGGCGTGACCTAGACTCACCATCCCGCCATATCCGATAATGATATCCAGACTCATGGCGGCAAGGGCGTAAATGACGATGCGGGTGGCAAGGTCTACCCAGAAAGGTTCATCTAAAATATGGGCGATAAAGGGCAGGCAAAGCAAGACTGCGATGAGGGCGATTTTGACCAAGAGAACACGCTTCATGATGCATTCCCGTAAGCTTGAAACAGGCCGCTGGGTTTAAACAGCAACACCACAGCCATGAGAATGTAAATCCCCATGCCTGATACAGCACCGCCAACACTATCTGCTGTTGCCGGGTCCATAATCTCACGTAAACCTGTGGGCAGGAAGGCCCGGGTATAAGTATCGACCAGCCCGACCAAGAGCGCACCGACCAAGGCCCCGCGGATAGACCCCACACCGCCAACAATAATCACCACGAATGTCAGAATAAGAATGTTTTCACCCATACCGACCTGAATGGCCAGCATTGGCCCGGCCAAGGCACCGGATAAGCCTGCCAGCATGGCACCAAGGCCAAAAACGACTGTATAAAGCCAGTCAATGTTTACGCCTAGGGCGCCGACCATTTCACGATGTGTCGCCCCTGCCCTGATCAACATGCCAACGCGGGTGTTTAAAATTAGGTGGCGCAAACCAAGGGCGACGATCAGCCCGATTGCGATAATAAATAATCGATAAGTAGGATAAGGCGTACCGGGCAAAATTTCCATCGTACCGTTCAAGATATCCGGTGGATTAAGGAATAAAGCCTGTGGTCCCCACAGGATTTTTACCAACTCGTTAAAAAATAGAATAATACCGAACGTGGCAAGCACTTGATCGAGGTGTTCGCGCGCATAGAGCCGACGCATGGCAAGGACTTCAATGACCATACCTGTTGCGGCACTAGCCCCAAGCGCAGCAAGCACACCGATCAGGAAAGAACCGCTGGCTTGGGTAACGGTGGCACAGACATAGGCTCCGACCATGTACAAAGACCCGTGGGCGAGATTGAGCAAGTGCATAATGCCGAAAACAAGGGTTAAGCCAGCGGCCATTAAAAACAGCATGACGCCTTGTTGCAGACCGTTAAGTGTTTGTTCTAGGAAAAGAAGTAGGGTCATTCATCGTCCAGAAAATGTCATCCCCGCATAAAGCGGGGACCTGAGTGAGTGTAGGCTCCCGTTCACGATGTGCGGGAATGACAAAAGAGTGGTTTACATTTTGCACATGGCAGCATAGGCATCGACATGGTCCTTAAAGACCGGGCCGACAGTTTTGTTGGTCACGCCCGTGTCGCTTTTGACGACTTCACGCACATAAATGTCTTGGATAGGATGGTTGTTGTTGCCGAATTTAAACTTGCCACGAACGGAGTCAAATTTAGCTGCTTTCAAAGCGTCGCGGAAACCGTCTTTATTGGACATATCCCCGTTTACCGCTGCAATGGCGCTGTCTAACAACAATGCTGCTTCATAGCCTTGCGCAGCATAAAGGGACGGTTTGCGTTTATATTCTGCTTGGAAAGCTTGGACGAATTTTTTGTTGGCATCATTGTCCAAGTCCCAGCTGTATTGGGAAGAGTTATGAACGCCAAGTGCGGCTTCGCCAACCGCTTTTAAGATACCTTCATCAAAGGAAAAGGCCGGGCCGTAAAGCGGTGTGGTTTCTTTTAAACCGGCCTGATTATATTGCTTTACGAAGTTGATGCCCATGCCACCGGGAAGGAAGAAGAAAACCGCATCTGGTTTGGCTGCACGCAGGTTGGCGATTTCAGCGGCGTAATCGACCTGTCCAAGTTTGGTATAAACTTCGCCGACGATTTCACCTTTAAAGTAGCGTTTGAAACCTGTCAGAGAATCTTTACCTGCCGGATAGTTCGGTGCCAGAATGAAGGCCTTTTTCACGCCTTGGTCATTTGCATATTGGCCCATGGCCTCATGCAGGTTGTCATTTTGATAGGCCACATTGAAATAATTCTTATCGCATCCTTTACCAGCTAAGGCAGACGGACCAGCATTTGTACTGATATAAAATTTATCAGCTTTGGTTACCGTTGGGATGACAGCCATGGCAAGGTTTGACCACACGATCCCCGTGACGATATCAACATTATCTTGTTTGAGCATACGTGTGACAATTTGCTTGGCATTGCCGACTTTGCGCGCATCATCAACAGTGATGATTTCAGTCTCTGCACCGCCAAGTTTGCCATCCCTCATTTTTACAGCGAGATCGAAACCGTCACGAGTATCGATCCCCAAAGACGCTCCGCCACCGCTAAGCGTTGTGATCATACCGATTTTTACGGGCGTGTCGGCTGCGCTGGCAACGCCGAGAGATAACCCGGCAGCGGCACATAGGCCAAGAACGGAAGGAAGAAATTTCATGAGACAAACCTCGCTGTTTTGAAAATATATTTAGAAAAGAGCTTAGTGTTATTTTTTTACAAGACAAGCAAAAGATGACCTCATTGTTCATCTCTCTGTTATGCTGGTTTTGAGATGAAAATTTAAAATTTTTGCAGGGCTGTTTTTTGACTTGGCATGAAACATGAGTAATAGATCATAAAAATGTCATGAAAAAATCGGATGAAATCGTGCAGTGTAAGACCATGAAACTTATCGTATTTACAGATTTAGACGGCACTCTGTTAGATCACGAAACTTATTCATTTACTCCGGCGCTGGCCGCACTTGATCGTCTGAAACGCCATGAGTGCCCTATTGTTATCACCACCAGCAAGACGTGGGCAGAGGTGGCCCCTTTACAAAAGGCCTTGGATATTTGTGACCCTTGTATCGTTGAAAACGGATCGGCGCTTTATCGGGGTAACAGCTCTTTTTCTTTGGCGGTTTATGATCAATCTGAAAAAATATTTGGTCGTTCTTATAAAGATATCTGCCTATTTATTAATCAATTGCCGCCTGACTTACGCCAAAAGATTGTTGGATTTGCCGATATGACGATTGAGGATGTGGTTCATGCAACGGGGCTAAGCGCAGAAAATGCATTCAAAGCCAAGCAGCGATTGGCCAGTGAACCCTTTTTATGGAGCGGGTCTTCGGGTGACCTGACAAACTTGCGCAATCATATTGAAAAAGCCGGGCTTGGTTTGGTGCAAGGTGGGCGTTTTTATCATTTGTTGTCTAAGGTTGATAAAAGCCTCGCAATAAAATGGTTGATGGGGCGCGCGATAAAAAACTTTAGCGATCAAGACTTTCATACTTGTGCCTTAGGGGATGGCCCCAATGATATTGAAATGATCCGGCAGGCTGATACGGGGGTTGTCATTGCCAATTCCAAAGGGATTTCTCTTTCCATCGACAATCCCCATGGTAAACTGGTCTATACCGTTGATGAAGGTCCCAAGGGATGGAACAAAGCATTGAATTCTTTAATGGACGAGCTTGGGCTCGACTAAAAACGAAGGGGGAATAAAAGATGACGGATTTTTACCAAAAAGGTGAAATTTCTACACTTCATAATTTAACAAACCGTCCGGTGGAAGACTTTGAAAGTGAATTGATCGAATTTTCCAAAACCAGACCGATGGCTTTGGTGCTGCCTTCCTTGTTTAGTGAATTGGAAGGCCCTGCCCTTGAACATATCGTCGATGAATTGGCAAAAGTTCCCTACCTGTCTGAAATCGTCATTGGATTGGATCGTGCCGATAAAGAGCAGTTCGAATATGCAAAATCTTATTTTTCCAAATTACCGCAACGCCATCGTATTTTATGGAACGATGGCCCCAGATTGTTGGCGCTGGATGAAGAACTGAAAGAAAAAGGCCTGTCACCACGCGAACCGGGCAAAGGGCGAAATGTCTGGTTCTGTTTTGGTTACACCCTGTCTTCGCGCCGTGCAGAAGTGGTGGGGCTACATGATTGTGATATCTTAACTTATAACCGTAACATGTTGGCGCGATTGCTTTATCCGGTTGCCAATCCGAATTTTTCCTATGTTTTCTGCAAAGGGTTTTACCCGCGCATTCATGATGGTAAATTAAGCGGGCGTGTGACCCGTTTGCTGGTGACACCGTTGCTGCGTGCCTTGAAAAAGGTTTGCGGGGATAATGAATATATCACTTATCTGGATAGCTTCCGTTATCCTTTGGCGGGTGAATTTGCCATGCGCGCCAGTGTGGTTTCTGACATTCGCATTCCGTCCGACTGGGGGCTGGAGATCGGGGTATTGTCTGAAATACGACGCAACTATTCCACCAAAGTCATTGCTCAAGTCGATATTGCAGATAATTATGATCATAAACATCAGGATGTCTCTGCCGATGATGCGACAAAAGGTCTGTCGCGTATGAGTATTGATATTTCAAAGGCGATTTATCGCAAGCTGGCAACAAGTGGCGAAGTCTTTAGCCTTGAAAAATTCCGCACCATCAAGGCGACCTATTATCGTGAAGCCTTGGACTTGATTGAAAATTATTACAGTGATGCCTTGATGAACGGGCTTGTGGTTGATCGCCATAAGGAAGAACAAGCTGTAGAACTGTTTGCAGCCAACATCATACAAGCTGGTCAGGTCTTTCTGGAATACCCTGAAGAAGTACCGTTTATCCCGAGCTGGAGCCGCGTTCACTCTGCCATGCCGGGCTTTTTAAATCGTTTGAATAAAGCGGTGGAAGAAGATAACGCCTAATGGATTTTTTGTGTCAACCAAACGGTTTGGTAAGGCGCAAATTCCATATTGCCCATGATGTCCTGAATTTTCTGTCCGCTGATTAAATCCTGCCAGTCTTCGTCTGGGTTTAAATTAAGGTCAAACAGAGACAGCATGCGGTGTTCTGGCTGTAGGTTCGTGATGGAATAAATTAATTGCCCTACCCCCCGGTTTTCGCGGAAAAAACCAAAGAAACCGGACTGGGGCTGCATCATATAGCTGGCTGCATCGGGATGGAACGCGGGTTGTTTTATGCGGATGCTCAATCGGCGTTTGATCTCGTTAAAGACGCGCGCATGGATCGTTGTGTCATCTGCCAGCATGGCGGTGATTTCGTCATAGTGCCATTGATGGCGGTTGATGGCGCGGTTGTGCTGGGTTCTTTCCACTTTTTCATAATCGTTGTGTGTCCCCAATAAGCTGTGGACGTAAAAGGCCGGTATACCCTGCATGCTCATCATCACGCTTTGTGAGGCGATGAAACGTTCCACCTGAAGGCGGTCTTCGCCCTGAATCGTTCCTTTTAACGCATCAAAATAGGTGATGTTCATTTCATAGGGTTTTTCATGGCCTTGGCGTGCCGTTCTGGTGGTGACGCGCCCGCCAAAAAGTTCAATCGTATTGAGCATCAGGTCAATGTCATATTGTGATAACAACCCGTCAACCGGGCGCAAACCGATACCATCGTGTGAAGCTGTAAAGTTCAAGTAAGTGCAGCCATTTTGCAAAGATGGCATGCTGCTGATCCAATTGCGCAAATGTTCAGAACGACCCGTTAACAAGGCATGCAATAATAAGGGGGGCAGACTGAAATTATAGACCATATGGGCTTCGTTGCCATTGCCGAAGTATTGCAGGTTTTCATGGTTGGGGACGTTGGTCTCTGTAATTAGGATAATCGTTTCATCACGCATGTCGGCAAGGCTGCGCATCAGTTTGACGATTTCATGGGTTTGATCTAAATGCAGGCTTGAGGTGCCCACCTCTTTCCAGATAAAGGCAACAGCATCCATGCGAAAAATGCGCACCCCTTTTTCGATGTAATTGCGCATAATGCGCAAAAACTCAATCAAGACGGCTGGATTCGAAAAATCCAGATCGACTTGATCATGGCTGAAGGTACACCAGACATATTTGGTACCGTTGGATGTTTGGGTCGGTCTTAATAAGGCAAAGGGGCGTGGGCGTACCACGGCACTTAAGTCATCATCAGGATCGGCGGTTTTGATGTAGTCTTTTCCCGGTGCTTCGTCTCGTTCAAATTGTTTAAACCATTTATGTTCACTGGAGGCATGATTGATGACAAGGTCAGACATCAAACGATAATCTTTGGCGATTTCACTGATATCGTCCCAATCACCAAGGTCTGGCCGGACCGTGTCGTAATCCTGCACGGCAAAGCCATCGTCAGAGGTGTAGGGAAAGAAGGGTAAGATATGAACGCCGTTGATCACATCTTTGAGCTTGTTGTTGAGGAATCTATCTAATGTTTTAAGCGGTTTTTCACCTTCTTTTAGAAAGGTGTCGCCATAAGTGATCATCAAGGCATCGCTTTGATCCCACAGCGCATTATAACGGGGTTGCGCATTATTAATGCCGATGCCAAAAGCAGTCATGGCAGCCTGTGCAAGGGCTGCGACATTGGCCTGTGGATAGATAAATTCAAAATGGCGGACGATTTTTTCTAAATCTTGATTTGTTTTCATGTCCATTTATATTAGGCCTATCCAATATTCAGGTTTACATGCGCACGCATTACAGTGACAATAATAGTCATTAATTCCATGGAGGAAAGTATGAAAAGGCTTATTCAAGCAATCTGTATTGCCACCATAACAACGGCATCTGCTTTTGCCGATGATCGTCAAGTGATTAAGGTGCCGAGTGAAATCAAGGCGATGTTTTTAGAAGAAATGCGTTCGCATTTGGATAACCTCAATGAAATTACACTGGCGATTGCATCTGGGGATTTTAAAGGTGCGGCCTATGTTGCTGAAACTAAAATGACTTTTGGGCATGGCATGCGCACCCTTATGCTGGATAAGGGTTTAACGCCTGAACAAATTGACGCGATTATGGAAAGTATGCGTCAACAAAATGGCGGTACTATGGGCCGTGGTAAAGGTATGGGAAAAGGCATGGGCGGTGGCGGCCAAGGTATGGGAATGGGGCGTTACATGCCGGATGAAGTACGTCAATTGGGACAAACTTTTCATGAAGCTGCTGCAAATTTTGCCAAAGTCGCCAAATCTGTCAGCAGTCCGGCCACAGCAGAAGATTATCAAAATGTTTTCAATGCGTTAAGTGAGACAATTGATGTCTGTAGCGCGTGTCATTCCTCTTATCGGGTTGAATAAAATATGGAAGTTAAACGCAACGGTGATGTACTGAAAGCAACTTTGTCTTTTGCTGGTAAACATGTCTTGGACATTGGCGCAGGGGAAGGTCATTTAACGCGACTGATGGCAAAACAAGGCGCAACCGTCACCGGTTTGGAATGTTCCCCCAGACAATTGAAAAAAGCGATGTCTTACGATGTGGTCGCCGGTGAACGTTTTATTGATGCGGTGGCACAGTCCCTGCCCTTTGAAGATGAATCTTTTGATATTGTTGTCTTTTTTAACAGTCTTCATCATGTGCCAATTGAAGATCAATATCTTGCCATAACAGAAGCCACGCGGGTGTTGGTATCAAACGGGATGCTTTATATTTCAGAACCGATTGCCGAGGGCCCGCATTTTGAATTGTTAAAACCTATTGATGATGAAACGTTGGTGCGTCAAAAGGCCTATGATGTCATAAAACGTTATGAAGAATTTGGCCTGAAATGGGTAGAGGAAGATATCTATAATCACCCGGTACGCCGTGAAAGCTTTGAAGAATTGCGCGAAAAATTGATTGGTCCCAACCCGGAACGCGAAAAGATATTTGCCAACCAAGACAAAAGCTTACGTGATGCCTTTGACCGCCTTGGGACAAAAAAAAGCGATGGCTTCACTTATTTTGATCAGCCAACGCGGATGAATTTATTACAGAAAATTGGTTGATCTTTTTTGCGCATCTTGAATGTACATATTCTGAATTGATAAAAAAAGAGCAGCTTGATGTTACAATCAGGCTGCTCTTTAAATATTTGTGGTACTGGTTGTATCAGCACCCTACCCTGAATGGGATCGCTTATTCCGCAGGAACGGTCGGCATTTTCAGGCCAACAACTTCTTGCATCATGCGGATGACTTGGGCGCTGTAGCCGGACTCGTTATCGTACCAGACATAAAGCACCAAACGATCGCCATCGACAATGGTGGCGAGAGAGTCAACCACACCAGCGTGTGTTGAACCTACCATATCGGTAGAAACCAGTTCAGAAGAGGTTGTGTAATCGATTTGTTCTTGCATCGGTGAATGCAAAGAAATCCCGCGAAGATAATCGTTTACTTCTTCTTTTGTTGTTTCTTTGTTGAGGTTGAGGTTCATAATCGCCATAGAGACGTTCGGTGTTGGTACACGGACCGCATTCCCGGTCAGCTTGCCCTGCATTTCCGGCAGACATTTGCCAACGGCGCTTGCGGCCCCGGTGCTTGTCAAAACCATGTTAAGCGGTGCGCTACGACCACGACGGTCACCTTTATGATAGTTATCAATCAGGTTTTGGTCGTTGGTGTAAGAGTGAATGGTCTCAACGTGACCATTCTTGATACCAAATTCATCATTGATGGCTTTCAAAACCGGCGTGATGGCGTTTGTGGTACAAGAAGCGGCACTCAAAATGTTATCAGAATCGGTGATGTCGGTGTGGTTTACGCCGAAGACGATGTTTTTGATGTTGCCTTTGCCCGGTGCCGTCAGCAAGACTTTAGAAGCGCCCGGGCAATTCAGGTGTTGACCCAGACCTTCTTCATCACGCCACATGCCTGTGTTGTCCACCACAAGCGCATTTTTGATGCCGTATTTAGTGTAATCCACTTCTGCGGGAGAGTTGGCGTAAATCACTTTGATGTAAACGCCGTTGGCGATGATGGCGCTTTCTTCTTCATCCACATTAATGGAGCCACTGAAGGCCCCATGGACGGAATCACGTCGTAACAGGCTTGCGCGTTTTTTCAAGTCACCTTCTTTGCCACCACGTACCACGATGGCACGCAGGCGCATTTTATTACCAGACCCCACACGTTCGATCAGCATACGGGCAAGTAAGCGACCAATACGGCCAAAACCGTAAAGAACGATATCTTGTGGTTCGTTCAGGATGCTGCTTTTACCTGTGTTGATGCTTTCTAGTTCTTTAGTCAAGAAGGATTTGGGATCGCCACCTTCTTGCATATATTTGTAGCATAATTTTCCCAAGTCGATGCGTGCCGGTGCCAGATCCATCCCGGTCATTGTTTTGACCAGTTCAAGGCTTTTGGGGAGATTGAGTTCTTCACCAACCAATTGCAGGGCATAGCGGTGGGCTTTGAGGATGTCGATGGCAGAGTTATTGAGAAGGCGGCGACCAAAAATTCGGATCGTTACACCGTTGTCACGGTAGAGTTGACCGACCAACGGAATCATCAATTCAGCCGAATTTTGCTGTTCTTTCCACTTTTCGAAGTGTGTGGCGCTTGAGCCCATCATGCTCATTTCCCCTTTGTGATATAATAAAGTATACGGCTAATGTGCCTCTGTCGGAGATGCCCTCCGTCGAAAACGGTTTAGCCGATCCTGAACTTTCCTTCTAACCTGAAGGCAGTGAAATTCGGTCCCTATATAGCCAAACTGACTCCAAAAGGAAACCCTAAACTGTATTGTTTCTGTAACATCTTGAGGGGATTGCAATAAGGCGTTAGATCACGGGGTTTAGTCTTGCTTAATCCACTGTGATTCCAGCAAAACACTGCGATAACTATCGGATACAGAAAATCGTTTGCCGCTTTTGATGACGACCTCAAATGTATCGCCCACAGGTTCAACTCTTTCAATGGCTTCCTGCAGGATCCAATGATCAAGATCAACCCGTGTTCCTTTAAACTCACGTAGATCATGAACCGCATCACTAAAGCGATAGAGAATGCGATCTTCGCCCTTTTCACCATAAACTTTGATGAAATGTTCATCCTCACTCACTGCCCAGACACAAGGGCCGATATCTTTCTTTAAGCGCGCCATAAAACGCGGTGGCTCAGGCTGTGTGGACTGAGTATCGCTGTCGGTCTCTTTCGTGTCATGACTTTTTAATTTTAAAAACTCAAACATCACTCATAAATCCGCTTTATATAATGGTATTACCTTTTTAATATAGAACGGTTTAGGAAAATATCAGGGGGCGACCAAATTTTTTTGGATGTACGGGAATTAATTTTTTTGTGGATTGTTGGTCAAGTTTTATTCAATTTTAATTCAGATCATAGCGCATATTTTTTGATGATCTCTTTTTCTTCTTGCAAGGTTAAAGCGGATAACGCCCGTTTTTGGCTTAAGGCAGAATGAACCTTTGCCATGTTCTTGCATGTATTATTTCCCATAGATGCAAGCGAGGCATATGCTTTTTGCAACCGAATACCGACTTCCAGAATGTGGGCACCGTCACGGGCAATGGGCATGAAAAGATCTTTAAATAAATCTTCTGTTTGGACAGCAGGCACATGAATTCGGGGGAAGAGAACGTCCTCCTCTTCCTCATGGTGTGGTTTTATCCAAGGAACCAGTAAACGTAAAGCCGTATCAATCACATCAATGGCTGTGCCGGGGTCATTCATGGCTGGAGACAGCGCGCGTGAGGCTATCTCGCTGAGGACAATCAATCCATAGCGGGGGTCTTGATCAAAAGATCGGCAATCATTGATGCTAAAGGCCTTGCGGATCAACTGCTCTTCATCTGATGAAAGTGCCATGGTGCTGTAGAGAATAGGCGCATGTGAATCATTAAAACATCCGGGTGGGGTTTTAATAAAAAGTTCCAGATTATGTTTGTCTGCCAGTTGGGACAATTGCGCCATATCAATATGTTGGATAAAGCCAATAGTCGGATGGGTGATTGCATAGTGTTTGTCAAACGCGATATCGTTTTCAAGCAATGTGCCTCCCAGACAGGGTTGGTCTATGCGTTGTTTAATGGCTTTTTTTGCGGCTTGTTCAACCATATTGATGGTTTCCCCTACGCGCCCAAGCCGGGCAAGGCGGTTCACCCATCGTATCAAAACGGCGATGATGACGAATATGACGCCAAGGGTTACAACAAACAGGACAAGACGACCACTTTGACCATATACATCAATACGCAGTGCAACGATGCCGACCAAGCTATACAGGAAAGCACCGATAAAGGTGGATAAAGCATTTTGTGCAGTTGAGTCTTTGAGTAACAGTTCAGTTGCGCGCGGTGTGGCACTGGCGCTGATGGTGGCATATGTCGTCACCATTGTATTCAGTGAAAAAACGGTGACGGTCAGCATGCTTGTGGCAATGATTTGCAAGATCGAGTCTACAGCTTGCGCACCGATGTTATGGGCATAGTTTTCTGGAATATAGTCTTTAACGAGCGGTGCAAATAAAGCGGTAAATATGCCAATCGCACAAAATAACGTGGTGCGAAACCAAATCTTTTCATTAAGTTGACTTAAAATCCAACGCCATTTGGGCATATTGTACTTTCATTTATATTTTTGAATCCAGCCAATCACACGCACGAACGATCAGCACCAAAAACGTGAGAAATGATCGTTTCTTTGGCTGAGCAAAGTCAGTAAAGAGAATGACAAGGATGGTTATAAGTGTCAACGTTGGAAAATATGGGGGTTTGCTAATACAAATACTTTCTTTTCTCTCTTGGTATCAAAGAGCATAGACAGGGGCGTCCAATGAAAGTTGAACGGACTGTAGGGACAGTCAACCTGCCCCTGTCCGTTAGAAAAGTTTATGCGCTTGTTTTGGGTTTGCGTTTACGTTTGAGCGGGGTCATGCCGGCTTTGGTGTCACCGCTCTTTTTGGGTTTGTAGGATTTCTTGGGTTTGGCTTTTTTGCTTTTGCTTTCAAACCCCGTTTTTTCGCCTCTGATGTCTTCGCCAGATGGTTTGGTATCGAATTTTTGTTTATCATCCGATTTTCCGCGATGGGCAGATTTACGCGGGCTACGATCCCCGCGATCTCGGCGGTCTCCTCTATCACCACGGTCCCCTCTATCATTGGGGCGCGCGCGGCCTTTGCCGCGTGGGGAACCACTGCCACCACCTGATTTAAAGGTTGGCATTTCTGTCAGGCGATCAACAATCACACCTTTTTCGACTTCACGCTTGGGGCCGATGGCGGTGAAGAATTTATCAATGCAATCTGGGTGAAGTTCCACATAGGTGACTTCATCCTGAATTTTGATCGATCCAATATCGCCTTTGCCGGTATGACCTGCACGACAGAGCATGGGCAAAATCCAGCGTGGTTCGGCATTTTGTTTACGACCAATAGACAGGCTGACCCAGACGCCATTGGCAAAATCAACCCGGGGGCCTTTTTCTGCACGTTCGCCTTTGCCATCGCGGCCTTGTGGTGCATCCAGCAATTCTTCCGGCACGGGTTGTCCGGTGTTTTGCAGGCGGATCAAAGCAAGTGCGATTTGTTCCGGGCTGAATTTTGCCATCACTTGCTGTACGAAAGCTTGTTCACCTTCTTCGGCTTCATTTTCAAAAGCCGGGTTAGTGAGAAAACGTTCCTGGTCACGTTGCAGGACCTCGTCCACAGAGGGTGGTTTGGTCCAATCGACTTTCACCACGGCTTGTTCGAGCAAGCGTTCTGTACGGCGGCGTTGGTTGTAGGGCACAACCAGCGCACTAACCCCTTTTCGCCCTGCCCGACCTGTGCGGCCACTGCGGTGTAACAAAGCCTCGCTGTTGCGTGGGATATCAGCGTGAATGACCAGTTCCAGATTGGGCAGATCAATGCCGCGTGCGGCCACATCGGTTGCCACACAAACACGTGCGCGGCCATCACGCATGGCTTGCAAGGCGTGGGAACGTTCGTTCTGGCTGAGTTCGCCAGACAAGGCGACAACAGAAAAGCCCCGGTTGTTCAGGCGGCTGTGCAAGTGATTGACGGTGGCCCGTGTGGCGCAAAAAATCATCGCGTTCTTGGCTTCATGAAAACGCAGAATATTGATGATGGCATTTTCACGATCGCTGGGGGCAACCGTAAAGGCTTTATAGTCGATATCCTGATGCTGCTTTTCCGGTGCCTTTGTAACAAGGCGCACCGCATTGCGTTGATAGCGTTTAGCCAATGTTTCAATGCCGCGTCCAACAGTGGCGGAAAACATGAGCGTGCGACGATCTTCTGGTGTGGTGTCCAAGATACATTCCAGCTCTTCCCGAAAGCCGAGATCAAGCATTTCATCGGCTTCATCCAAGACAACGCAGCGCAAGGCAGAGGTGTCGAGGGAACCGCGTTCAATATGGTCGCGCAAACGCCCCGGTGTGCCCACAACAATATGGGCACCGCGCGACAGATTGCTGCGTTCGGTGCGCATATCCATACCGCCCACGCAAGAGGCCACTTTGGCCCCTGTCATTTCATAGAGCCATTCCAGCTCGCGCATGACCTGTAAGGCCAGTTCACGTGTGGGGGCAATGACCAGTGCCAAGGGCTTGTCTGCGCGGGGAAAATGGGTGGCTTCACCCAAAAGTGTCGGGGCAAAGTTCAACCCGAATGCAACGGTTTTACCCGAGCCCGTCTGCGCAGAAACCAGCGCGTCCACATCGCGCATTTCTGGGGCGGTCACAGCTTCTTGGACAGGTGTTAAAGTTTCATAGCCTCGTTTTATCAATGCTTGTTCGATTGATGAAACAACACCTTCAAATTTTGTCATAGTATGTCTTTCGAAAGATGAGGATTTATACAGCCGCTCCTCATATCAGCGGGCAATTTATGTCTTATACCCAAATACGGGGACATAAACCATGAAATACGAACAGCTTTGCGAGAAAGGCTTGGATGGTGGACGGGGGTGAAACCGTGCTGCCTGTTGTCGGGTTTATGACCCAGACATCATCATGTAAGCAAAAATAGCAAAGATAGCGATGAATAAAAGATTTATAATCAAGGTCCTATTGGGTGTCTTGCTGATATCAGCTTTGCAGAACTGACACGTCGTTGCTTGAAATTCCGCCGGTTTTTGGCATTCAGAGCAGACATATTTAGTATACGACTTTGTCTTGGGGACACGTATCTTATGGGCCATCATTTAACCTAATTGATTATTCGTCCCCCATACATATGGTGAAATGCGCTTTTATGAAACAGAATAATTGATTTTTCTTGTGATGTGTATGGGCGGGCATTTCCCATCGCGCCCGATACCACTCTTTTATCCCCTGTAGCATGTTTTCACTGGAAGTGCGGATCAGGAGAGCTTAGGTTTAAATAATTATAATTCTTATTTGGTTCTGATCATGTATTTCCCCCTGCCCTGTGTGCTTGCACAGCATTGTGAAGACTTTGCACATCGTGTTGCGATTATTGAAAGCGGGCGGGAATATACATATGGGCAATTGGCCCGTCATTTGCCGAATTTTATTGAGGTTTTAGCTAAGCAGAAATTATCACGTGGTGCCATCGTTGCCATTGAATGTGGCGGGTTTTATGAGCATATCCTGTGGGTGCTGGCCTGTGAGGCGTTGGGCTTGGTGTCTCTCTCCTATATAATCGGGGGAAATCAGGTGTTGGACGTGGACTTTGTTATCTGCACAACCCCGCCCAAAACATCTAAGGCAACGCCCTGTTTTTTTTCGAGCATTGAACGATTCAACGCTCTTTTAAAACAAGATCCTGTGAAAAAATTAGCCAATTATGATTTTGCCCCTTTCAGTGATGACACGCCTTTGCGCATTGTTGAAAGTTCCGGGACGACGGGTAGCCCTAAGCAGATGGTGCGCACCGTCAAGCAACATGTCTTTCGTCACCGTCAGACTTGTGAACGCATGGGGTATAACAGTGATACACGCGATCTTATCTGCTACCCGTTCATTTTACAGATTGTCTATAGCAATGTGGTCTGTTGCTTACGTGTTGGCGGGACATGCGTTTTTGATCGAACCCTTTCACCGTTTGAGGCGTTTGAGCACTATCAAATCACCCATGTCTCTCTGGTGTTGGAAGGCGTGATCCGTTTGATGGATGAGTTACCGGAAACTTATCCGAAAAATGACAAGCTGGTCATTTTGGTTATTGGCGGGCAAGTCACGCCGGATTTGCGTACCGCCGTGTGCGATCGCCTCAGTCAAAACCTGATGGAAAGCTATGGCACCAATGAAGCTGGGATTGTGGCAAGTGTTGATGGACAAGGCATCACCCAGCTGTTGCCTGATATTGAGCTTCAAATTGTTGATGAAAATGACAAGCTCCTTCCGTATGGACAGGTCGGTCATCTGCGCATTCGCAGTGACGCGGGTGTTTCTGGTTATTTAAACGACCCGCAAGCCACGCAAAAATCTTTTAAAGAGGGCTGGTTTTATCCCGGTGATCTGGGGGTGATGCAGGATGAAACACATTTTAGACTCATCGGGCGGCGCGATAATATATTGAATATTGATGGTGTTAAATATTCAGCCGAACTTTGTGAATCCCTTATGAGAAAAGATCCGCTAATTAAGGATGTTTGCCTGTCCAGCATGCAGGATGCGTTGGGTCATACAGTGGTTTTACTGGCTTATAGTCAAGCCGGGGTTGAAGGCAAAGCGCGACTTTTAGAAAACTTGAAAGAACAACTGCCACACTTTTGGAAATATGTTTTTATACAGGAAATCCCCCAGATGGTGCGGACGCCATCGGGTAAAATTCAACGCCAGAAAGTCACAGATTTTATGAAAGAGCAATTCTTGAAATCGGCACGATTATAATCTCTTGATGCGTTCTCAGGGCTTGGCGTGGAGAGAGAGAAAACAGTCTTGTCCTTAACTACCGATTTCCTGACTGATTTTATCCAGTTCACCATTCATCCGCATCATTTGTAAACCTTGATTGAGCTTTTCCATGAGAAAACGCGCACGTTCCGGCTTATTGCTAAAAATCACCCGATAGAGGGAAATTCTAAACGGGACTTTATGAAAAGTAATGGCGTGATCATTGTTGGGATAGTTTTCCCTAAGGATGGTTTCCCCACTGATTTTATTGTAGGGAAAGAAAGTAATTTTTCCTGATCTTAACATTTCAAAAGCAGTCACAGGATTTGCGATATAACGCACCTTGAGACGTTCTTCGTCGACGAGCTGTTGAAAATAGGGAGCGAGGGTCCCGCCTTTTTCATACCCCATCACCATACCATAGAGACTTGGCATATCGCGCCAGTTAAAGAATTTCCGTTCTTCCAGATGAAAAATCACATACTCAGCAGAAATGAGGGGATCGCTGGCAAAGAGTTTTCCCAGCCAGCTCTGATAACCGCCAAAGACAGCACCGCCATCAAAACGGCCTTTCATCAAATTTGGATGAATTGTTTTCCAAGGGACGAATTTGAATACAACTTTTAGGTTTGAATAGGCAAAGGCTTTTCGAATGATACGCGGAATAACCCCGTGTCCCTTATAGTGCTGGGATATGTAAGGTTGCCATTCCCCTGTAAGTAATTGAACTGTATCCTTATCTGTCGATTCAGCTTTCCCTTCATTTATGAAGGCGCTCAGCGCGATTGAGAACAAAAATACCAAATTCCAGACCCGACGCATTCTACATTCTCTTCCATCTTCTGATCAAAATCGGGCTCAATATAAGGCAGAAGTTGATTCAGTTCAACTATGCTGAAGTACATTATTTGAATTGAGGAATTGGGTAGATATTCAGTATGATATTTTGATAGAGACGATGTTGGTTTTTTTGGTGCAGGTGTTCTAGTCGTTCTGTACCATTAGCCCTCTCCACCTGATATAGCCCGATTTCCTTTAGGCTTTAATTTTTTCTGGCTCTGTAAGCCTGAGAAAGCAGGTAGTGCTTTATTCTAATGTTAGTCGGACCGTAAAGGTTTTACCTAGGGAAAGTTCTGCAGAGGCGCTGATTGGTCCTTTTTCGTCTCGCTCTGGTAAATCCGTAGAGAACTTCATACCACTTGTAGCTTTACTCCAGTATTTATCATTGTCTGAGAAAGGGCCTTCTGATGTTCGCATGTCTAGCGCCGCTTCTACTAAGTCCCAGCTGCATGAATATTGCACTATAGCCTTACTGTATGTGCGTGAAGCCCAATGCAAAGGTTGACTGAGTGCAGTTGTCATTTCGCGGAAAAGCTCCTTGGTTCCATCGGAACGTTGTCTCGTTTCAGGTTTAAGTCGTGTTTGCTCAGCTTCGGCAATATTTCTTCGTTTTGCGAGGAAATCAACTTTGTCGTCCGTCTGGATTTCATCTGAGAGTTCCACCAGCGCTCGAGGTGAAGCAACTTCAACCGCAGCGCTTTGTGCCCCGGAAAGTAGAAGAGACTTTGCTGCAGCAGCCCTATATACGGGATCGAAGGCTGTACTCATATCAACATCTTCGAGTTTCAAAATCGGCTCCTCCACTGGGTCCATTATAAGCAAATTTGTTTTTTCTCCGCTACCAGACTGGGCAATTTTTACCCCTGCCGCGAGCCTTTCGCCTGCAACGTTGGGGGGGAAAATAATAGTTGTTTTTTGTACTGTGCCTCCGCTTGGATTGCCGTTTCGCCCTGTAGATATAAGTTGGTTCATCCGAGCTTGATCACCGGACTGAGTTCCTTTGCATTCGATGACATGCCAATTCCCAGAAAAAT
>JABXIC010000088.1 GCA_013373265.1 Methylocystaceae bacterium
CGCGCAAGCATCGCTCCCCCAATGCCGGTTGGCCGGAAGGGGCGATGGCGGGCGCATTGGATTTATCTTTGGCGGGTCCGCGCAAATACCGTGAAGGTCAGGTCAATGACCCGTGGATTGGCGATGGACGCGCGCGCTTGTTGCCCAAAGACATCAAACGCGCCTTGCAGGTTTATGTCGCGGCCTGTCTGGTAAATGCCAGCGTTGTTGGGTTGATTGCGTTTATCTAATTCCCAATGTGGTCCAGCTGGGTCTGCAATTTTTCTTTATCCAGTGACAGGGGCAAATTGACAAAAATATCGATGCGGTTGTTGAGCATGCGATAAGCTTCTGAAAAAGCCAGTCGACGTTCGGCTTCTGTGCCCGTGACGTTTACGGGGTCCGGCACGGCCCAGTTTGCTGTCATGGGCAGCCCCCATGTGGCCGGGCAATCGTCTAATGAGGTTTCATCACAGACACTGAAGACAAAATCCATTTCTTCGGTGATGGCATCCAGACCCTTTGGCTTGGCCCCTTCCAGTGTGTAATTCATTAACTTCATCAGGTCGGTTGTGTAAGGGTGAATCGCATCAGCAGGTTTGCTGCCTGCGGAAAATGCGATAAAGCGTCCTTGTCCCAAACGGTTGAGAATAGCTTCGGCCATGATGGAACGCGCGGTGTTGCGTGTACATAAAAATAAGACATTGTAGGTTTTTTCAGACATCGGATCATCCCGTCGAACATAAGAAAGTGACTCAATGAGATTGATTCCTAGCGTTCTTCTGAGACTCTTTGATGAAAGTTTTGTTATTTTGGCGGGGCAAAACCCGGTCTTATTCTTCCCATTCCATTTCACTGAAAGCTTGTTGGGCGTTGCGTCCGGCCAAGACATCAAATTGGGCGAGGTCAGTAAAGGCACTTTGATCAATTTTGGGGGCATCAATCATATCCCCGCCTGCATCCAGATGGGCGCGCATTTTATTTCGTAAATTTAACAAATAGTCATATGTCTGTATTTATTTTCTGGATTTCAAGGGCTTGTGCCGCAGTGATGGTGAACACTGTGAAAAGCAGGCAAAGTAAAATACGCATGTCATGGGCCCATTAAATATATAACTTGATTCTAATGTAAAACAAAAACCATTCTTTAGAATTGCCGATTGCTAAAAATGTGCGTCTACCTATATTGAAAAGAATGATTAAAACGAGATAGGGAAAATTTATGTCCGAAGAAGACTTACAAAAACATGCCAGCAAAATGGCGAAAAAGAAGGCTGCACGTGACCGGATGATGGAAAAAAAGATTGATCAAAAAGGTCTTGTGATTGTCCATACTGGTAAAGGCAAAGGTAAATCATCTTCTGCTTTTGGCATGGCGCTGCGCTGTGTGGGCCATGGCTTTAAAGTGGGTGTGATTCAATTTATCAAAGGGGCGTGGGATACGGCAGAGCGCCGTGTTTTTGAAGGCTTTCCTGATCTGGTCACCTTTAAAGCCATGGGCGAAGGTTTTACCTGGGAAACCCAGGATAAAGAGCGCGATATCCAAGCGGCCCAAAAAGCTTGGGCAGCGGCTAAAGAGATGATTGAAAGCGGGGACTATCGTATGGTGATCCTTGATGAGATCAATGTCGCCTTGCGCTATGACTATATTGACGAAGCAGAGGTTCTGGAAACATTGAAAAATCGTCCTGAATTGGTCCATGTGGTTTTAACCGGGCGCAATGCGTCTGAGGCTCTGCTGGATGTAGCTGAATTGGCGACCGAAATGACTTTGCTGAAACATCCTTTCAGAAGTGGCATTAAAGCGCAGCCGGGTGTTGAATTTTAGTTATTTGTTTAGATTTTAAGCGCATGTTGTACCCTAGGTTCATCTTTTAAGGATTGTCGTCATGAAACGCCTGTTGGCTATTATTGTTGCTGTGTTTACGGTTTTCAGTGTGCAAAAAGCACATGCCGTTGAACAGGATGCCATTCAAATTTTGTTGGAAGCCGAAGCGTCTGCCCGTCATGTTTTGGGTTCAAAACAATATAAAGAGCTTAACGAGGCTTTTAACAAGGCTGTGGGTGTCATCATTGTACCGCGGCTTCTAAAAGGCGGTTTTATTATTGGTGGCGAATATGGCAATGCGGTTTTATTGGCGAAAAAACCTGATGGCACTTGGAGCTATCCTGCTTTTTATACTGTCGGTGGCGGCAGTGTGGGGTTTCAAATTGGTTTAAAAGACAGTCAGATGATTTTGGTCATTCGCACCCATACGGGGTTGGAAGCCATTTTGAAAGATCAGTTTAAAGCCGGTGCAGAAGCAGGCGTTGTTGTGGGGACCTTTGGCGGCAGTGTTGAAGGGTCATCCACCACATCAATGGGGGCTGATATTATCGCCTTTTCGCTTGATCGCGGCTTGTTTGGTGGTGGTGCGCTGGAAGGGTCTGTTTTTGCAAAACGTGCTGATTTGAACGAAGTATTTTACGGGCAATCCCTAGAACCGCGTGAAATTGTGATTGAAGGCAAAGGCAATAATCCAGCAGCTGATTCCTTGCGTTCTACCTTATCGGCGCTTGCTTTACCTTAAAATGAGCGCCTCACCCAAAGCCCTTATGTTTCAAGGCACAGGTTCGGATGTGGGGAAATCTCTGCTGGTGGCGGGTCTGTGTCGTGCTTTTGTGCGCCGTGGCTTAAAAGTCGCGCCGTTTAAACCGCAAAATATGTCTAATAATGCTGCGGTGACGTGCGATGGTGGGGAGATCGGCCGCGCTCAAGCCTTGCAGGCGCGTGCCTGTGGATTGGATTTATCGGTCCATATGAACCCGGTTTTGCTGAAACCGCAAACCGATATCGGTTCACAAGTGGTGGTTCAAGGCGTTGTCGTGGGCAATTGTTCAGCGCGTGATTATGTAAAGCTTAAACCGACTTTGATGCCCAAGGTGCTGGAAAGTTTTCATAAACTGGCTGAAGAGGCTGATTTGATTTTGGTGGAAGGCGCTGGTAGCGCGGCTGAGGTCAACTTACGTGCCTCTGATATTGCCAATATGGGCTTTGCTGAAGCTGCGGATATACCCGTTATTTTAATTGGTGATATTGATCGTGGCGGCGTGATTGCCTCCCTTGTCGGCACCCATGTGCTGTTGCCCGAAACAGAACGTACACGCATTAAAGGGTATCTTATCAATAAATTTCGCGGTGATGTCACTTTGTTTGATTCAGCGCTGGATATCATTAAAGACAAATCCGGTTTAGAAAGTTACGGGATTGTGCCGTTTTTTAACAAGGCACGTCTTTTGCCGGATGAAGACGCCATGAGCCTTGATCAACGGGGCAAAGACACAAAAAAGTCTGCCATAAAAATTATCGTCCCGCGTTTTTCCCGAATTGCCAATTTTGATGATCTGGACCCCTTGCGCGCTGAAGAAGATGTTTTGGTGGAAATTATTGAGGCCGGTCAAGCCTTGCCGCTGGATGGCGATGTGATTTTATTGCCCGGCTCCAAGGCGACCATTGCCGATTTGGAATATGTCAAAGCGCAAGGGTGGGATGTGGATATTAAGGCCCATGTGCGACAAGGTGGGCGCGTTGTGGGCTTATGCGGTGGCTATCAGATGCTGGGCAATGTGGTTTGTGACCCCGATGGTATTGAAGGCGATTGCCCATCGATGGAAGGTTTGGGCCTGTTGGATATGACCACCACGCTGCAAGGTCCCAAGACCTTGCGGGAAAGTCAGGGACATTGCCTGAGTAATGGGGAAACGGTCAGCGGCTATGAAATGCATATGGGGGTTTCTGAAGGGCCGACCTGTGCGCAAGCCTGGCTGGAACTGGATGGAAAATCCGAAGGCTGTCTTTCTGAAAATGGCAATGTGATGGGCACCTATTTGCACGGGGTTTTTAATAACGATGGTTTTCGCCGTGCTTTTTTAGGCCAGATCAAACAGGGCCGCACGTCAGATTTGTCCTATGAAAAGCAGATTGATCAGGTCTTGGACCTGCTGGCGGACCATTTGGAAGATTATTGCGATCTGGATGGATTGCTGGCTTTAAGTTCATGAAAAAGCAGTTTGATATTCGATTATATCAAAAAGGCGATGCGCCTGTGATGATCGACCTTTTTCGCAATTCTGTCAGAAAAGTGGCTCTTAAGGATTATACGTCAGAGCAAACACGTGTCTGGGCACCGGATGATATTAATGCGGTCGAGTGGGAGCAGCGTTGTTTAAGCAGGCCAACATGGTTGGCGTTTGATCAAGGCATTCTGGCAGGGTTTATAGACCTTGAATCAGATGGTCATTTGGATGTGTTATATGTATCGTCGGACCATCAAGGGGTGGGCGTTGCATCCGGTCTTTATGCATGTGTTGAAGCACAAGCACTTCGTAACGGGAATAAAACGATATATGTCGAAGCCAGCTTAACGGCAAAACCTTTTTTTGAAAGAAAAGGGTTTCGTGTTCTGACAGCTCAGGACGTCGAACGGGGCGGACTGGTATTAGTTAATTTTAAAATGGAAAAATTTTTATAACCGTTGGCTTAAACCGCGCCTTTTTTTGTATCCCACCAATCCGAACTGTGTCTTTTTTCTTTGACGTTTTTCAATAGGTTACGGCCCTTTTGTACGTTGATGATATGTTCAGGCAGGTTGAAGTAGCGTTGGACGAAGGTGACCACGTGGATTTCAACCAGTTCACACAAGGCATTGACCACTTCATCGGGCAGTTGGCCGCGATCAAGCACCGCCTTTTCAATATGACGGTCATCCCCATAGACCCGAATGATGGTGGTCAGGGTCTGGTTACTGATATCTGCGCCTTGATTACGTAAGAGTTCGACAACCGCGCCTTTTTTGCCTGAGGCCACAATGCGGCGGCTTAGGTTTTGTGTCAGCTGATCGCGGGCAGCCACAGCACGGACTTTTTCTGTTTCACGATTGGCGATAATTTCTTCGAGAAATTTTTCTTCTAAAACAGGGGATAGTTTCAAGACCGGGATAGCGACCTGATGAATGTCGCGCGCCATTTTTTTGGCAATGTTGCTCGGCAAATGCGGGGACCCGGCCACAGATTGGGCGATGGCGGCACGCACTTCTTCAATTTCATCTTCGACCAATTTGGCGACAATTTCCAAGGCCAAACTGCGTTCGCTGACGTTGAGTTCTTCTTGGTTGAGTGTATCACCGATATCCTGAGCCAGCGCGATGCGGTGCTTTTCATTCATACGTTCGCGCAGTGACTGGGCACGTTTGGCTAGGTTCTGTGCGACATTGACAGATTTAAACATAACGTCCTCGAATGTTTTTTTGCTGATTCTTTTTAAACTATACGCTGGCTGCTTTGGTTTGGCTGTGATGCGAAGCACAATCAAAACCATTGGACAGTTTTTTAATTGATCCACATACTGTGCCTATGGAAGATTTTTATAAAACATATGTCTTATATGGCTTGATGTGGTTGGGTTTTGGCCTTGTCCATTCCTTATTGGCGCGTGAATTTGTCAAAGCACGCCTTAAGCCGGCTTTTGGCGCTTATTATCGGCTGTCCTATAATATCTTTGCCGTTTTACATGTGGTGCTGGTGTATGTGGTCGGTGTTCAGTTATTTGCTGATTTTACCCCCTATCTGCGCCCGGAATGGCTGTGGTGGATGCAAGGGGTCATGCATGGCATGGGCTGGATTATCCTGTTTTGGGCCTTGCGTGATTATGATCTGGGCACCTTGGGCGGGACGACACAAATCCGCGCCTATTTTAATGGGATCTTGGCCCATGATGATGAACCGCTTCATTTTAGAGGCTTTCACTGTTGGGTGCGTCATCCCTTATATGCGGCGGGTTTTCTGATTTTATGGGGGCGTATCACCAGTGATTTTGACCTGTTGACAGCCATTTTCGGTTCGCTTTATCTATGGATCGGCAGTATGTTTGAAGAACGTCATTTGATCCGCCTTTATGGCGATCATTATGCCACGTACAAATCCCGCGTTCCGGCCTTTTTTCCGTGGAAAGGCTTTATTGACTTGAAAGAACCCAGACCATGAGCGACTTTGACACCACCCAGCATTTTGATGACCAAAAGGCCGAAGCCTATGACCGGGTGATCCGCCAGGTCGTGCCCGGTTATGATGTGTTGCATGAGATGATCAAGGTTGTTCTGGATCATTACGTCAGCGAAACACAAGCCCATCTGCTTTCTGTCGGCTGCGGGACCGGGGTGGAACTGACGACCTTGGGGCGGGAATTTCCAGACTGGCAGTTTAGCGGGGTTGAACCTGCCCCGGCCATGGCATCGGTGGCGCAGGCGAATATGGAAATACATCAATTCTCTGATCGCGTCCATGTGACACAAGGTTATGTGGAAGATTTGCCCGGTGATCTGCAGTTTGATGCGGCCACTCTGATTTTGGTGATGCATTTTGTCCCCGATGATGGTTCTAAAGAAGCTTTGTTGCGTTCCATCGCACAACGCTTAAAACCCGGTGCACCGCTGATTTTGGCAGACTTGCATGCCGAGGTCGAAGGCCCGCGCTTTAAGCAGTTTTTAGACGTGTGGCGCGATTGGCAATTGCATAAAGGCATGCCCCCTCATATCGTTGATCGCGGCTTTGAACATGTGGTGCGCGACATTCAGTTTGTCAGTGAAGAACGCATTCTGGAACTGCTGCACGCGGCAGGCTTTAAAACCGTTGAACCGTTCTACGGTGCCTTCCTGTTCGGCGGCTGGCTGGCGTGGAAAGAGTAAAGCCAAGATACAGGGGCTTATCATTTTTTGGATGAGGTTAAGAGATTTTTGTTTGCTGAGTCAGAAATCTCTTAAATAATTGGTTGTGAAGCAGTCCCTAATTATCTTTCTTCACAAGCCCGGCAAGAGCAGTAACAAGAAGGGATGAAAGTACCCATCCACAAAGGATATGAAACCAGCGATAAGCACGTATAAGAGAACCGAAGCCCGTTTTTTGGCCATGCGGCATCCAATTTTTCTCTTGGTCTAAATCGACAAAGGGTATGAAAGAATCAACTGAGTATATGAAGGGGATAAATTTTGTATAGGATGGCATAACTTGCTTGAGGTTCTTTGAATTTTTTGCCATTTCTATAGCTACTCGAGCATTTGAAGGCACTATATAACCATGGTTATATCCCTGATGGAAAACATTTTCTCCCAATATTAATATAAAAATAATATATGGCATAACTTGAATTGGTCTATATCCATATGCCATAATCAATCCGGATATCCACATCCAAATCCGTTGCATTGTTCCTAATTCACCAATTTTGAAGAGATGTTTTTCTTTTTCAATTAGAAGGGATTTCGCTTGATCAAGAAAACCATCATTTTTAAGAACTTGAGCTAATTGTTCATAGGGCTGTGGGGAGTATTGTCCCTTTGGTAACAACTTTAACCATTGGAGAAGTGTTTTTTCTCTATTTTCGCGGTCTAAACGATTATATTGAAAACCATTAATGTTCATAACTTCAAGATTTTGCCAACTTGCTAGATCATCTTCGAGTACATCTGTTTGAGCATGGCGTAAATCTACATAAGACATTTCGCCAAATGTGTTTTGAGCAAAGATAATGCTATTTTCTACTTTTAAGTTACTAGCAAGAAAGTCACCATTAATATGTGCTTGGAAAATAGTTAAATTGCCGTCAATTCTAGCCGATGAGAAATCGATATCACTAAAGGCATTAAAACCTTTTTGCATGAAAACATTGCCTTTGACATAAGTTTTTTCACAATCCAAACTCACGCCATATTCATTGCATCCTTTTAGCTGTGCTGTGTTTAGTTCTAGATTTCCACCAATATTTGCACCAATAAAACTAATACTGCCGTGAGATTGGAAATTTTCTACCATAAATATGTCACCACCTAATAGAAGGCCATCACAGTAAAGGCAGGTATCATTTTCCTCTGCCCCGTGAAGGTCCGCGGCACTAAAATCCAATTGGCCAGTAATATTGGCGGCGTTTAAGAAAATTGTACTGTTTGCTCTGAAACCATTATTACAAACAACATTTCCATTTACTTTTATACCATTTGCATGAACGCTATAACTTGCTCCGTAACCAGATTCAATATGTGCTGAATTTAAATCAAAGTTGCCAAATATATCTGAGTTTAAAAGCCTTATGGCACCATAGGCATGGAAGCCTTCACTAAGAAAAATACCTCCGCCTACTCTCAGAAGGTCCCCTTGAAGGCAATCAATATTTTCTTCATCGGCATATAAGGTCGCTTCACGTAGGTCCAGATCTTTGGAAATATGGCAATCAATGAGTTCAAATAGACCATTAACAGTGCTATAGCGAAGGTATAGTGTTTGGAGATGGCTTCTGTTGCAATTGATGCCTTTTAGGAATATACAATCAATCATGTATATGCCATTGAGGACAACTCTGCCTTCTAAGTTCAATTTTTCAGGAACGAAGAAGCCACTGATTTGTAGCCCTTCAGGATGGAGGGTCCAGTCTTGGTTATGTTGGCCGGTGGCGAGGGACACAATCAGGCGGGGGGTGAGGACGGGCTTTTTGACATCTTCGGTTATACCAGACTCTAACCATTCTCCTTTTCTTGCCGCGACAATGAGTTTTTGATCCCATTCGGACAGGGCCTTAAGGTCTTCATCCGTCCAGTTGTCGTACCAGTCTTTTGTCATGGTTGTGTACCCGCCTTCTTTTCCCACCTATGAGGAAAGATAGCGAAAAGGGTCTGTGCTGGGAAGGGGAAATAGGTTTGCGTGTTTTGCCCCGCATCGCGTGCGGGGTGACACGAGAGGTGAGGGGTGCAAGAGAGTGATACGCGCGTAAGCTAAAAGATTTTGTCAGAACGTACGTAAATTAAACAAAACATTGTCACCCCGCACGTGATGCGGGGCATGCATTCAACATAAAAAGACCATTTCGTATCCATAACAATATGACTGAACCAGCCCATAACAAATGGGTGTACGGGTATTGCAACACACAAAAAGAGGCCGACCCGTGTTGAACACAGGTCGGCTCTCGGGTGTTTAAATGAAGAATTTAGTCGGTTAAATCTTCGAAGAAGTCTTTCACCTTGGCGAAGAAACCTTGGCTTTCCGGGCTGTGGTTTTCCACATTGCCGCCACCGGCCGCTTCAAACTGGCGCAGGATATCTTTTTGTTCGCTGGTCAGTTTGACCGGGGTTTCAACTGAGACCTCGACAAACATATCCCCGCGGGCGTCAGAGCGCATGATGCTCATGCCTTTGCCGCGCAGTCTGAACTGGTTGCCGCCTTGGGTGCCTTCAGGGATTTTGATGCGTGCACGGCCGCCATTTACGGTCGGGACTTCGATCTCTCCCCCCAGGGCCGCTGTGGTCATGGGGATCGGGACCATACAAAAGATGTTGGCGCCTTCGCGTTGGAAAATGCGGTGCGGTGCCACACTGAGGAAAATATAGAGATCCCCACTGGGGGCGCCGCGCAAACCGGCTTCGCCTTCACCCGTCAGGCGAATGCGTGTGCCATCTTCCACACCCGCCGGTACGGTGACAGATAAGGTTTTTGATTTACGTTCACGCCCTGTGCCGCCACATGTGCCGCACGGATCAGAAATGACAGAGCCCGCGCCATGACAGGTCGGGCAGGTGCGTTCAATGGTGAAAAAGCCTTGCTGGGCGCGAATTTTACCGCGACCGTGGCAACTGGGGCAGGTGGTCGGCGCTTTGCCGCCTTCTGATCCGCTGCCGTTACAGGAAGAACAATTGACCGAAGTCGGCACTTCAATGGTGGCTTTTTTACCGTTGAAGGCATCTTCAAGGCTGATTTCCATGTTATAGCGCAAATCAGCGCCGCGACCGGAGGATTGGGCGCGTCCACCGCCCATCATGTCGCCAAACATTTCTTCAAAAATATCGCCAAAGCCGGAGAAACCGCCGCCGCCAAAACCGCCGCCACCACCGCCGCCACCTTGTTCAAAGGCGGCATGGCCGTAACGGTCATAAGCAGCACGCTTTTCCGGGTCTTTTAAGACTTCGTAGGCTTCGTTAATTTCTTTAAACTTGCTTTCCGCATCCTGACTATCGGGGTTGCGGTCGGGGTGGTATTGCATGGCAAGTTTACGAAACGCGCTTTTGAGGGCCTTTTCGTCGACGTTACGTTCGACGCCTAATGTTTCGTAATAGTCTTCTTTAGCCATAGGATCCTCTTATAAACAAGAGTGTCCCTGCTTGGGCAGGGACACGTAGGACGAAAGGTCCCCGCTTTACACGGGGAACACACTCGATTACTTGTCTTTTTTGTCTGGATCGACTTCTTCGAAGTCTGCATCCACAACGCCGTCTTCAGCAGGGGCGTCGTCTTGTGCGGCACCTTCTGCGCTGCCTGCACCGCCGTCAGCTTCTTGTTGGGCTTTGTACATGGCTTCACCCAATTTCATAGAAGCATTCATCAGGCTTTCGGTTTTGGCTTTGATGTCTTCAACGTCAAGGTCCGTGCCTTCCAGCGCAGATTTCAAGGCGTTGAGTTCCGTTTCGATAGCGGTTTTTTCATCCGCACCGACTTTATCACCAAACTCGGTCAGGTTTTTCTCTGTGGTGTGGATCAGGCTTTCGGCCTGGTTGCGTGTTTCAGCCGTTTCTTTGCGCTTTTTATCTTCTTCCGCGTGGGCTTCTGCATCTTTTACCATTTGGTCGATATCCGCATCGTCCAGACCGCCAGAGGCTTTGATCGAGATTTGCTGTTCTTTACCAGTGGCTTTGTCTTTGGCAGATACATTCACCAAACCGTTGGCGTCAATGTCGAAGGTGACTTCGATTTGCGGCACGCCACGCGGTGCAGGTGGTACACCAACCAGATCAAATTGGCCCAGCAGTTTGTTATCGGCTGCCATTTCACGTTCACCTTGGAAGACGCGGATGGTCACGGCAGACTGGTTGTCTTCAGCCGTTGAGAAGACTTGAGATTTGCGGGTCGGGATGGTGGTGTTGCGATCGATCAAGCGTGTGAAGACACCGCCCAATGTTTCGATACCTAAAGAAAGCGGGGTTACGTCAAGCAGGAGAACGTCTTTTACGTCGCCTTTCAACACGCCACCCTGAATGGCTGCACCCATGGCAACCACTTCGTCCGGGTTAACGCCTTTGTTGGGTTCAACACCAAAGATTTCTTTAACTTTTTCAACAACTTTCGGCATACGGGTCATGCCGCCAACCAAGATAACGTCGTCGATTTCAGAGGCTTTGAGGCCCGCATCTTTCAACGCATCTTTACAAGGTTTCACGGTGCGTTCAATCAGGTCAGAAACCAGGCTTTCCAGTTTGGCACGGCTGAGTTTAATGTTCAGGTGCTTCGGACCGGACTGGTCAGCGGTGATGAACGGCAGGTTGACTTCTGTTGCGGTAGAAGAAGACAGTTCAATTTTGGCTTTTTCGCCCGCTTCTTTCAAACGTTGCAGCGCCATACGGTCACCGCGCAGGTCGATGCCTTGCTCTTTTTTGAATTCGTCAGCCAGATAGTCGATGATGGCCATATCAAAGTCTTCACCACCCAAGAACGTGTCGCCGTTGGTTGATTTTACTTCGAAGACGCCGTCGCCGATTTCAAGGATGGATACGTCAAATGTACCGCCACCCAAGTCATAAACAACAATGGTGCCGGATTCTTTTTTATCCATACCGTAAGCCA
>JABXIC010000011.1 GCA_013373265.1 Methylocystaceae bacterium
ACCGGACCAAAAATTTCTTCGCTATAGAAATCCATTGAAGGTGTCGCATTGGTCAACACGACCGGATTCATGAAACGATGTTGATCATCAAATTCCACATCACGGCTTGTGACCTGAACGGCGCCTTTAGAGGTCGCATCCTCAATAAGGCCTTTGACGCTATTATAGGCTTTTGTATCAATCATCGGCCCTAAAACAGACGCCGGATTTGTACCTTCACCAACGACCAAGCGATCCACCGCTTCCGCCAGTTTATAGCTAAAGGCTTCATAAACGCCACTTTGTACAAAAAGTCGGTTGGCACACACGCAAGTCTGCCCATTGTTTCTGAATTTTGCGATCAATGCCCCTTCAACGGCTTGATCGAGATCAGCATCATTACAAACAATAAAGGGGGCATTACCGCCCAGTTCCAAAGACACTTTCTTAATATTGCTCGCACATTGCTTCATCAAAAGACGGCCGATTTCAGTTGAACCTGTAAAAGAAAGTTTTCGGACAATAGAACTTTCTGCCAAGGCTGTTCCAATTTCACTGGCACGACCATTGACGACTTGAACCACACCTTCGGGAATGCCTGCTTTAATGGCTAAATAAGCCAAAGCAAACGCGGTCAAAGGTGTTTGACTGGCCGGCTTAATAATCACAGAACAGCCCGCAGCTAAAGCCGGACCCGCTTTTCGGGTAATCATGGCAGCCGGGAAATTCCAGGGTGTGATTAATGCACAAACGCCGATCGGTTCTTTACGCACACTCAGACGTGTCCCTTCAACGACTTCAGGGATCAGGTCGCCATATACCCGTTTGGCTTCTTCTGAAAACCATTCAATAAAAGAGGCCGCATAAGCGATTTCGCCTTTTGCTTCTTGAAGAGGCTTGCCTTGTTCTGCCGATAAAATTTTTGCCAAATCAAGTTGATTATCCATGATCAACTCAAACCACTTGCGTAAAACTTGTGACCGATGTTTTGCTGTGGTTTTCTTCCAACCACGAAAGGCCACGTCTGCACATTCAATGGCTTGTTCTGTTTCTTTGGCGCCCATAACAGGCACTTGTGCCAAAACTTCGCCCGTTGCCGGGTTTAAAACATCAGATGTATCCCCATTAAAAGAAGAAACCCATTTGCCATCAATAAGACACTGGTTAATCAACAAATCTTTATCTGCAAGGTCGAGCATAATTTGATCCAAAATTTTGATGTTTAAAAATTAAAAAAGAAAACGGGCCGCACCTGCCTGTAACAGATACGACCCGTATAAGCCTTAGCTGAGTTTTTTTCTCAACGCGTCCAATGTTTCATTCAGGCGTGATGGCGACGTAATGGCGGCAACAAAACGGTCAGGGCGTACAATGACAATTTTGCTACGTGCATCGCTAAACCAATCCGCCAGCTTATTATCAACATCTTCAACGCTAATAACACCTTCCGCACTTAAACGATCGCTGTAGCTGTTACCGCTTTTAGAACGGTTGACTTGAATGTAGCGGGTCTCAAGCCCATCCCAAAAAGCTTTGTTTTCAGCAGAAATCGTCTCTAAAGGATTTGTTTTAAAACCAATGATTGAGAACCAAGGCCCTTGAACCTCATCAAACTTTTGGCGGTTACCATCCTTATCTTCCACATCTGGTTGAATGAACAACTGACCGGAAATACTGTCTTCAAAAACTTCATCACCTTCATGGTGCACGATACCTTTGGTGATTAACGCCTTTGGTTTGAATTTGAATTCAACCAAATGCTCACGCAGGTTATCAACTGAATTGGTTGCTTTGAAAATCCAATCGCGTACCCCAGCCATGATCGGGTTGGTCATGCCAAGGATGGCACCCATATTATCAGCCAATGCAATCAAGTCAGTTGCGTGGCCACGGCGTTCATCATCATATGTTTCAACAACTGAGTGCGGAACGCGACCTTTCACAGCGGCTGCAACTTTCCAAGCAATGTTCACAACATCACGTAAACCGGAGTTAAGCCCCTGCCCGGCCCATGGCGGCGTAATATGCGCGGCATCACCACACAATAAGACACGGCCTTTAACAAATTGATCCGCAACACGAGAGTTATGGGTATAAGCGCGGATACGTACAATATCCAGATCATCCACATCATCACCGATATGGTTTCTGATCAAACCACGGATCACACTTTCCTCACACATATCATCTTCATTTTCATGAGGGAAAAGCATGAATTCCCAACGACGATATTGGTAGGGTAAATAAATACAAACGAAAGGACGGTTCGGGTCCGCATGTAACGCCGTATAAGGGGCATCCAGTTTGTCATTGGCTGCATCCACAACCACCCACTTGGCTTCATGGGTTTGACCTGTATAACCGATGTCCATTTGCTTGCGAATTTCAGAACGCGCGCCATCTGAGGCCACAACATAATCAGCGTTCAAGACATATTCTTTACCGTCAACTGTTTTGACATTGATGCTCACCCCATCATCATCTTGTGTAATGGTTTCAAGAGTATGACCAAGACGCAGGTCGACATTGCTCCATTTTTTCAAGCAATCACGCATCGTGGCTTCGGTCAGTTGCTGCATGAAAATATTACGCATTGGCCAACCATATTTGGCTGTCGTGGGCTTCACTTCCGCAAAACAAACACCACGTGCATTGTAATAACGCAACGGCACATCGCGGATCATGTCTTTAATCGCTTCATCAGCAATACCGGCACCTTGCAAGACCCGCATGGCCTCATCATCCATGCCGACGGCACGCGGATAAGGAAGAATTTCTTCTGACGTTTCTAAAACGACAGTCTCAATCCCGTACATGCCCATGTAGTTCGCCAACGTAATACCGTTCGGACCACCACCAACAATAACAACTTGTGTTCTTTCATTCGTCATTTACATAGTCTCCTAATTTCACTTTCCAGTTTGAATGCTGCTGATAAAGGAACAAACGGCTTGATTAAAAACTTCAGGCTGGTCGTCATGGGCATAATGACTGGCATGTGCCACTTCGACCGCTTGAAAATTTTTGTTCATCGCCATAACTTCTTTTACCGTTTCAGTTGGTAAGAAATCGGAGTCCCCCCCCTTTACCAATAGCGTCGGGCATTCAATCGACTTAACCGCTGGCCAGAGATCAATGGGTTCGATACTCAGACGAGCTTGTGCTATTCCTTGCTGATCATGGGTCCAACAAATCTGGCCATCTTTTTCACAAAGTGAATATTTAAGACGTGCAGCCAATGCATCTTCGGTTAAATTTGATCGGCTGTTTTGCCAGAAATTTTTGGCTTCTTCCCATGACGAAAAACGTAACGGTGTTTCTTTCATCTCTCTTCGAATGCGTGCCGCACCGTCGCCACGGTTGGATGAACCGGGGCCAATATCTTCAATCACCAAAGCCTTGATACGTTCAGGATACATGCGCGTAAATTCAAGAGCATTCGTGCCGCCCAAGGAATGTCCGACTAAAATAAAGTCTTTCAATTCCAGATGATCGACAAAAGACAAGAGATCTGCCACATAGGTACCTGTGTGATAATCTTCTACAGGTCCCCAGTCACTTTTGCCACGCCCGCGTTGATCCAGCGCATAACAACAATAAGCAGGACCAAGCGCCTTCGCCAGCGCCTCCCACGTTGCCCCAAAACCACGTAAACCATGCAGCATCACAACGGGAATGCCGTTAGGCTCTCCCCATTGCAGATAATGGAGCTGTAGTTCCCCTGTATTGAAAAAATGACTTGTTGCAGACATTTACATACCTCTAACAAACGTATTTGAAATCGGCGGCCTTAATTCAGGCCGTCTTCACCGATAACGTCTTCGGCCTTCAGGCCACCAAGACGCGCATGTAAACGACCCCGTGTCGCAAATGCCCAAACAATTAAGAGTTCATCATTTCTAGGGGCATCATTAAAAGACACAGTAATTGTATCGTAGTGTGATCGAACATAGAGCGCATCTTTATGGGCTAAAGGCACATCAAGTGAGGCACCCGCTGAACCGACTTTACCTGTCGAAGGCACCCAGGACTTACCACCCCCGACAGCATCACGAACAGGATTGGCTGCCGGATTGGTCAAAAATGCGTTGCCATGTTCATATTCACCATCAGCACCGACAAACACAGCCTTGCCATAACTTTCGATCTTGTTATCGCCAGCCATTTCTTGAATACGACGACCAAATTCAATACCCAGTTCGGGTGACGGATCAATCAGGGAAGACAAGTCTTCGCTATATTTACCTGCAAACGGGTTTTGAATGGCGGCGGCGATGACATATTTTTTGACGGGTTCTCCATCTGCCAATTGGCCTGTTTCATTCGCTAATGTCTCTTCATAAAAAGTGAACCATTTTCGAATGTGATAAGGGCCGAAATTTTCTTTTTTCATGATTTTACCTTAATTTTCTTGTTCATAAATTGGATCGAGCACGATTTCCCGGCTGGGGGCATGCGCTTTATGGAAACGCTCTTTTGCCAGTTCGTCGTTGTGCTCTGTTTCTAAGAAAAACTCCAATCGGTTGCCGTCCGGATCAGTGAAATAGACCCCTTTGCCAATTTCATGGTCGGTTGTCTTCACAACATTGACTTTTTTGGAAAGCAGCATGCCATAAAGCGTGCGCAATGTTGTTTCATCACCATCAATTTCAAGACCATAATGTTGAAGACCCAATCCCCCTTGAGCAGACCCTTCCGGTGCTTTAATCAGGGCAATATCATGGTGTTTGTCGCCAAAGCCCATCATGATCCAATGGTTTTCATTGAAGGCCGTTCTTTCCATCTGAAGGATATCTTCATACCAAAGCGCGGATGTCTCAGGATCGGTAACAAAAAGCGCAATATGGGTTCTATTCACTTTGATTTTCATCGAAAACTCCTGTGATACACTTAAATTTTTGACTGGTGCGCAACCGCTATTTCCGCTTGTGCTGGTGTCCAAAGGACAGCTGCGATTTCACTGAAATCCCGCCATTCTTTCTTCCATGACAAACCGGCTTTATCGCTGGTGAACAAATGGCCATATTTAGTGCCCATTATAATTTGATCATGATTACTTGGATTCACATGAATGCCCCAGATACAAGAATTCGGTTGAACCGGCAGTGGCAGTACTTGCCATGTTTCAGCACCATCACGTGACACAAGAAGCTGGCTTGTTGTGCCCGGCGTGCCATCTGAAATGCTGACATAGATCGTATCTTCAGAGCCATGCGGCACCGCTGTTGCACGTGCATAATAAAGGCCGAAGGCTTCTTTCGGATTTACACCTTTCCAAGTCATACCGTCATCGTGGCTGGTGTAAATTGCATTCACACACACAACCACAACCACTTTTTTGCCGTGGTTTGGAAGGACGTTAATGTTGTGAATGTCAGAGTTAAAATCCCATAACAAACGGGAATCAATCCGGTCCCAACTATCACCACCATCAAAACTTTGGAACAGACCGCCTTCTTCAAGACCAAACCACAATTTATTGCTGTCTGTTGGATCATAAGAAAAAGCCAGCAGACGTGGTTTATTTACACCCGCGCAAAATTCGGGAATTTCCACCGGCGCGCGGAACCATGTTTTACAACCATCTGTCGTACGCCAAAGAACGGCTCTGGACGGAGCCCCAGTACCAACGAAAATGCGATCCGGGTTTGCAGGGTCAATCGCAACTTTCCAGACAGTTTCCCCGCTGAAAGGAGTCTCGATATTTTTCCAGTTTGCACCGGCATCTGTGCTGACACAAAGGCCTGTATCTGTTCCCAGATAAATGGTTTCAGGATGATCCGGATGCATATCAATTGAACGTGCGATTGCATCAAATTCAATATCCTGACCTAAGCTCAAACGATGCCATGTGTGCCCGTTATCGCCACTTTTGATAACGGCCTGACCTGCAGTTGCGACTAATAAAGTACCACTCATAATAAAAATCCTTTGTTAAATAAAGATACCACGGGTTAAGCCACCATCGATACCGATGGATTCACCTGTAATAGCGCCTGCTTTTGGAGAGGCCAGAAAAGCAATCAACCATCCCATTTCAACGGGTTTAAGCGTACGCTTAATCGGTGTCACATCAATATAACCTTGCTCAACTTCAGCAGGGGTCTTGTTTTGTATGACTGCTTCGCGTTCATACAATTCTTGGATATGAGGCGTTTCGACAACACCGGGATGAATAATATTACAAGTGATACCGAAAGGACCCAACTGGTCCGACAGGTTTTTTGTCATATGGACAATGGCAAGGTTACGCATGCCAGACATGACCTTGCTGCTGCGTCCCGTCAAACCACCAATATTGATGATACGACCAAAGCCCTGTTTTTTCATATGCGGGGTAACGGCCTTGGCACAACGGAAATAGCCAATGACTTTTGTGTCCAAATCACCCAAGAGTTCTTTGTCGCCTGCAAATTCAATTGAATTACGCACAACACCCGATGGAGCGGCTGCACCATTAACAAGAATATCAACGCGGCCAAATTCTTCGATGGTTTTATCAACCATTGTTTGAACAACCTCCATATCAGTTGTGTCGCAGAAAAGCGGCAAGACACGGCGCCCCGTTGCTTCAGAGATTTCTTTTGCCGTTTCTTCTAACACAGACATTGTACGCGCGCAGATCACCACGTCACAGCCTTCTTCAGCCAGAAAACGTGCAACGTCTTTACCGATCCCCATGCCCCCACCTGTGACGATGGCAACTTTATCTTTTAATTCCAAATCCATGTTTCACTCCAGATATCTAAGTTATTCAGACAGGTCGATAAATACACTTTTAGTTTCTGTGTAAGCATCGATCACATTTTTACCCATTTCACGTCCCCAACCGGATTGCTTGTAGCCACCAAAAGGTGAGGCCGGGTCGACAACGTTCCAACAATTGATCCAGACAGACCCCGCTTTCAAACGGGCAGCCACTGTATGGGCTTGTTGTAAATTTTGTGTCCACACACCTGCGGCTAAACCGAAAGGGCTATCATTTGCTCTAAACACAAGCTCTTCCACATCATGCCAACTCATCACCGTCAGGACAGGACCGAAGATTTCTTCTTTTGAAATGCAGGCTTGTTCTTGCTTATCCAAAAAGACTGTTGGTTCCATGAAGTAACCATCGCCCAAGCCGGAGGGGACTTTGCCACCACAGATCAGCTCAGCACCTTCATTCAAAGCTTTGTCAACATAACCGGTAACGATTTTATGCTGTGCTTGGGATACAAGCGGACCCATTGTTGTTTCAGGGTCCAGGCCAGGCCCGACAATATGACTGGCCGCATGTTTGGCAAGTTCTTCAAGTGTTTGATCCAGCACGGACTCATGCACATATAAACGTGATGCGGCTGTACAGACCTGACCCTGATTGTAAAAAATACCGTCAGCAGACCCCTTAGCCGCTTTGATAATATCGGCGTCCGGCATAATGATATTGGGTGATTTCCCCCCGAGCTCAAGAGAAACCTTCTTCATATTGCCAACAGCAGCTTGAGCAATTAATCGACCGACTTGGGTTGATCCGGTAAAGGCGATTTTATCCACATCTTTATGGGCAGCCAAAGGCGCACCCGCACGATCACCAAATCCCGTCAGAACGTTAAACACACCTTTGGGGAAACCTGCTTTTGCAAACAGTTCTGCCAAGCGGATGGCCGATAAGGGGGTTTGTTCAGCAGGCTTTAAAACCGAGGTACATCCGGTTGCCAAAGCAGGACCAAGTTTCCACGCGCACATCGATAAGGGGAAGTTCCACGGCACAATTAACGCACAAACGCCAACGGGTTCTTTCGTTGTATAGTTCAGCATTTTTTGACCGCCGCGCGGCGATACCGGGATCGTACTGCCTTCAATTTTTGACGGCCAACCTGCAAAATATCGAATGATATTGGCGGTAATCGTTACCTCACCATGAAAGGCATTGGTATAGGGCTTGCCATTTTCCAATGAAATAATTTGCGCGAGATTTTCACGATCCGCCTCAATCAAATCTGCCAATTTCAGCATGAGCTTGCTGCGTTCTTGAGGTTGAACGTGACTCCACTCGCCCTCAAAAGCGGCTTTGGCCGCACCAACGGCAGCATCCACATCTTGCTCAACAGCCGTTGATACTTGCGCGAAATGACTTAAATCCGCTGGATTTTCAACAGGGAAATAGCTTTTTGAACTCGGTTCAACCCACTCCCCCCCAATGAAAAGTTTTTTGGGTTCTGACAGAAATTTTTGAACGTCAGTACTTAGGTTTAAAATAGCCATACTCAGTTCCTACAAACACATTTCAATCAAACGCGGTTCTTTGGCTTCACAGGCCTCACTCAAGGCAAGGGTGAGCTCGGCATTTGTTTTGGCACTGACCGCCTTGATGCCGTACCCTTTTGACAAGGAAATCCAATCAACTTTCGGCTTGTCCAGTTCCGTTAACGCAATGGATTGAGGGCCAAAGTCCGTAATGCCGTATCGGCGCAATTCATTTTGCAAAATGGCGTAACGATGGTTTGCAGCAATCAAGATAACAACGGGCAAATTCTCACGTGCAATGCTCCAAAGCGTTTGAATGGTATATTGCGCGCTGCCGTCAGATTGCAGACAAATGACCGTATTGCCCGGTTCTGCCAAAGCCGCGCCAAAACCGGCAGGAATGCCCTGCCCGATGGCCCCGCCTGTATTTGTCAGGACGCGGTGTTTTTTTGCATGTGCAGAGGCACTAAAGAAAGGATAGCCACATGTGCCCCCTTCAACAGAAACAATGCAATCTTCTGGCAAACCTGCAGAAACAACCTGCCCAATAGAAATTGGTGACAAGGCATCTTCTGCCGGGGGAATTTGAATTTCCCCTTTCAAATCTTTATAAGCCGGTGCGGCAACCGCATCCGCCAGTGCTTCCAACGCACCAGCAACATCATGCCCAACCTCAGCCAACATGACCAAGCGATCCTGTTCTGCCAGACGAGACGGCATACCTTCATACCCAAAATAAGAAATCGGTTCCGGCACACCTGCACAAACCACTTCGTCATATTGATCCAGGACTTCAATTGCTTTTTCAGGGAAGTACGGCAAACGATCCAGATCGGGCATCCCCCCACCACGATAACTCACACGTGGGAAAGTTTCGGCAAACATTTTAATACCCGGCATTTGAGACAAACGGCCTGCGGCTTTGAGACCTGCTTCCGACAAACCATTATCGCCCACGATAAAGACAAGGCGTTTTCCGGCTTTAATTTTTTTGGCAACCGCATCAATACCATCCGCAAAATACCGTCTGACGGGTGCAGTTATTTTCGTACCTGTTGACGGGTTTTCAACCTCTTCAGCCTGCAAATCCATAGGAAGAATCAATGTGGAAATGGCACCAGAAGGCTGCCATGAAGCATTAACCGCTGCGGCAAAATCTTCTGAAATCCCATAAGCAGAACGTGACGTCCTGACAAATGAAGAAACCGGGCGGGCAAGAGATTCAATATCGCTGGCAAGAGGGGGATCATAATTCACATGCCATGATGCATGATCACCGATGACATTCACGATCGGGCTATTGGCGCGGCGCGCATTATGAAGATTAGCGATACCATTCGCAAAGCCTGGGCCCAAATGGGTCAAAGTCATTGCGGGGCGTTCAGCGATCCGACCATATCCATCTGCAGCACCTGTGCAGACACCTTCAAACATAGACAAGACAGGACGGAACTTAGGCTCTTTCTCCATCGCGGCAACCAAAGGCATTTCTGTCGTACCAGGATTGGCAAAACAATATTCAATCTCGGCATCAACAGCTGCTCTTATTAATAACTCAGCACCATTCATCGTAAAACTCCATTATGCACATATCTCACAATATGAGATACAAGCAACAAGTTATACGGCAATAACGGTCGCATCAAGCTATTTTTTCCATAAGTGAGATATTTGTTTAAAAAATAAAGCGCAAAACAATAGAAATACTACTATTTTCTCATAATTTGAAAAAAATACCCACTTAATCGATTGATCGACAAAACCGGTGAATCGGGTTCTCTCACACGAAAACACAGGGTTGTTTTACGAGAATCGTTTTAACAAGCTTGTTAGGATTCGGTCATAATATTGAAACTTTGGCCACCGCGATATCTGGCATGCATAACCAATATACAATGCATATTTTTCAAGATAATATCCCTTACCCTTTTATTTGGATTCTCGAGTTTTAGAGCCCGCAGCTTGCAAGCCAATAAAATGAAAACGATTACTATTTGAGCATATCGTGAGATTCTGCATTTATAATGAGCAATTTATAAAACAAATTAATGCATAATTATCAATATATGAAATTTTTCCTTCAAAACCACTCAATTTTATAGTATTTCTAAAAAACCAACACAGCACAGACGTAGTTGCAATTCCATTATGACTGTTTTGTGTTAAATCGCGTATTATGAGAAATATGACTATAGATGAGTATTCATGATGAAGAATGTATTTAGAGATATATCCAACAAGATGTTCAATCGTCTTTCTCTCAAATCACGTTCTCCTCGTGAAAAGCATCCCTTGATCTCACAGCACAAAATTATGGTGCCGAGGGCTCAAATACCAACCGGGATTTTAATCCTTCTTAAGAATTTAAACCGGCGCATGGATGATTTTAGAAATAATGTATGCGCCTCCTTCTCCCCCCAACTCAACGTCATTTAATCATAGAGAAGACCGGACTTTTGAACAAAATCTATGAAATACCCATTCGTCCTTTTGGAAGCTTTTTGGTTAAGTGGATTAGACAGTAATAGGAAATATCATGAAAAAAATTATTCTATCTTTGGCTTTGGCACTCGGGTTCTCGATGAACACGGCTTTCGCAGAGCCTGTCACTTACACGATTGAAAAAGACCACACGTCCATTGAATTCTACATCAACCATCTTGGATTTTCTAATTTCCAAGGGGAGTTTCAAGGCTTTGACGGGACTATTGTTTTCGATAAAGACAAGCCTGAAAACAGTTCTGTATCTGTTACTGTGGACATGAACAGCGTTGATACAAACGTTGAAGAGCTGGACAATAACTTAAAAGGTGAAAAACTTTTCAACGTGGCCAAATACCCCACAATGACGTTTAAAAGTAAATCTATAAAAGTCACAGGTGAAAACACAGCCCTCATCACGGGTGATTTGACAATTATTGGGGTTACCAAAGAAATGACCTTGGATACCACTTTGAATAAAGCTGCCATCCACCCAAGAATGAACGTTCCGGCCATTGGTTTGTCTGCGGTTGGTAAGATCAAACGTTCTGATTTTGGTATGACAAAGTGGATCCCGAATATTGCTGATGAAATCTCTATTCGTATCGAAACTGAAGCGCAAGCTTTGAAAAAATAATAGTTTGTCGGAGAAACGTCATGGCAATACGGAATACACCCGAAGTTTATGGAAGTGTCTCCAAAACATTTCATTGGTTGATCTTTATAGGATTTATCGCTTTATATGCGATTGGTTTCTATATGACGAGCCTGCCTCTTGGGCCTGAAATGTTTGAGAAGATCGTTTTACACAAATCTATCGGAATTGTTGTTTTAGGCTTGGTTGTATTACGGTTGCTGTGGCGTTTTTTCAATCCGGCACCGGTTCTACCGGATAATATGCCTCCGATCGAACGACTGGGGGCGCATGTGTCACATATTGCACTTTACAGCATTATGATTGTTATGCCTCTGTCTGGGTGGGCGATGAGTTCCGCAGCGAACTTTCCCATCAGCGTTTTTGGCTGGTTTACCCTTCCCTCTCTTATGGCACCTTCAAAGCCAGCCGTCGAATTTCTAAAAGAATTTCACGAAGTCATGGCCTGGGTAATCTTATTCCTTTTGACCATACATATCGCTGCCGCACTCAAGCATCATTTTATTAACAAAGACAATGTTTTAAAACGCATCCTCCCATTCCATAAAGGTGAATAATCATGTTTCGGATTTTCTTTCTTGTTTTAACCTTGATCTCAACGCAAGCCTATGCAACCGATTGGGTCGTTCGCCCACAAGACAGCAAGCTTGGATTTTTTGCCAGCCAAGGCGGTGCAGAATTTGAAGGTAAATTTAATAAATTTGATTCAGATATTTCTTTCGACCCTGAGAATTTGGCGCAAAGTTCCGTCAAAATCGTGATTTATATTGAGAGTGTTGACACACAAAGCGCGGACAGAGATAGCAATATTGTCACTGAAGACTGGTTTAACACCAAAACATATCCAACAGCCCTCTTTGAAGTAAAGAATATCAGCAAAGACGATACAGCCGGGTATATTGCAGATGCCGAATTGACAATGCGCGGCGTCAAAAAAGACGTCAAACTGCCCTTTTCAGTTGAGATCGAAGGTAACCATGCACATGCAAAAGGTGAACTGGTTGTCAGCAGAACCGCTTTTGGCCTCGGCCAAGGACAATGGGCATCAACAGCTTTCGTCGGTGATGAGGTTCGTATTTTCTTCGATCTAAATACAGATGCCAAAAGTTAAAGGAAAAAAAACAAAGCCCGTAAAGGGGGATGGCATCGCCTGTCAAATGACAGTGCTCAACCTTGGTATCGCTTCCCCCTTAGCAACACGATTTAGTGCATCGAAGTTCCAAAAAGCAGGGGCTTCGCTATCTGTTTTGTTATAACAACTCTGCTGCCCGCATTAAAACTCAAATCCCACGCCTCGTTTCCTCCCGTTGCATAGAGGTGAGAGATAAAATTATTGTCCAATACTACAACTTTATTACTCAGGCTTTTTCGGGCAGCCTCTTTCCTTCATTTATCGAAGAATAGGCCGTAAGCTCGTTTGTATTCTTTGCAAAGATTCCAAATATAAAGTGACAAGTTCTTCTGGCGAACTATGGACCGCCGCAACACCAACATTTAAGGCCGCAACAACGTGCCCATGAGCGTTAAACAAAGGAACTGCAATGGAGCGCAAACCAAGTTCAACTTCTTGGTCAATGGTCTCATATCCACGTTCTCTGACAACTTGAATACGCTTTTGAATATCTTCTGAACGTGACAAGCTTTTATACGTGCGTGGGGTTAGGTTGCAACGCTGGATCAAGTCCCGCGCTTTTTCTTCTTCCAAGTAAGCGAGCAAGACCCGTCCCATGGAAGTGCAGTGGACAGGCAGGCGTGACCCCGGCATTAAACCGATGGACATGACCCGGCGTTGCGCAGCACGTGCCACATAGACGATCTCAACTTCATCAAGAATTGCTACGGAACAGGATTGTCCAATTTGATCAGATAATTGATCAAGCCACGGCTGGACAACTTTGGACAAGGGAAGAGCAGAAAGCGCCCCCATCCCCAGCCGGAGAACCCGTGGGGTTAATGTAAAATATTTCCCATCATACTCAGCATACCCCAGATGATGCAGGGTCAACAGGCAACGTCTCGCCGTGGCACGATCCAACCCCGTAATTTGAGCAATATCCGCAATCGCTAAGCGGCTTTTTTCTGCGTTAAATGCTTCAATGACACTCAGCCCTTTTGCAAAGGAACCTATAAAATCAGTTTTGTTCATTATCCACACGCACAAGTCATAATTTGAACAAATGTCAGTATATAAACAACTACACTTTTAAATGCAGAACTGACAATCTATTTTTCAGAAAAACATCTCCGGTGGTTCAAGACTCCATTGAACTTATTTATAGCCTGATTAATCAGGGCAATTCCTACAGCCAAATCAAACATCATTTCTATTCATAAGCCTCAGAACCGAAAAGGAAATGACGGCACATGATATAATAACAAGTCCTAAAGGGTGTGCTGTTCCATCGTTTAACTGTGCAATAATGGCACCAATCAGACCGCCACCGCCAAATTGAAAAACACCAAATACTGATGAGGCCATTCCTGCATTATGAGCAAAGGGACGCAAACAGCCTGAAATGCCATTTGCCGCAATGGGACTTAAAGATCCAATAATAAAGAACAAAGGAACAGCCAGTCCCCATACCCCTGCATAATTTGTATAAATCCCAAAAAGCAGGGCACTACTTGCAAGGACCAGGACCCAAGTCCAAATTTTCAAAAGATTATTAAGGGTGAAACGATCAACAATTTTACGGTTGATTACTGTAAACAATGCCATGGCCCCAACGTTTACAGCAAAGAAAATGGCATATTCTTTTGGTGTCACACCATAGATGTTCATATAAATGAAGGGGGTCGCCGTAATATAGGCAAACAAAGTGGCAAACCCAAATGCCACGCACAATGTGTATCCCATGGCTGATTTATGCTTCAATACCATTGAGAATGATTGAACAAGATCATAAAGCTTGAATGGTCGATGGTTCTCTTTTTTCAGTGTTTCCGGAATAATCAGTAAAATAAGGATGCACCATAAAACGCCATAGAGGGCAAGAACCCAGAAAATGCTGCGCCAGCCAGCAAGTTCCAGGAAAAAACTACCGATGAGTGGTGCTATCATGGGGCCTGCCGTTAAAACAAGCATTAAAAGGGACATGGCCTTTGCCAGTTCAGCCCCTTCAAAAACATCACGTATAATTGCCCGGCCTAAAACAGCCCCCGATGCCCCGGCAAAACCCTGAAAAAAACGAAGGCCGATGAAGAGGTCGATAGAGGTACTGACAGCGCAGAGAGCGCTTAAAATGCCATAGCTCAATAAACCAATCAAAATAACCCATTTACGTCCGACACTATCAGAAATGGGACCATAAAAGATTTGCCCAATACCAAAACCGATAAAAAACACACTTAAAGACGTCTGAATCTTTGATGGGCTTACATCAAAATCCTTTGCGACCGCAGGAAAAGCAGGCAAATACATATCAGAAGAAATCCCTGCATTTGCTGTCATGATCCCTATAATTGGAATCGCAAATAAAGGAAGTGTTATTTTATTCATTACATTAGACCAATCAGCGTAAAGGCACACAAAAACAGGACAAAAGTTCTTTTAAAAATATTATGATCTCAAGGGATTGAGGAAATCTTCTTGGGTGACTGTGTCCGGTAGCTTCGCCAAAATATGCGCTTCTAGTTCAAGCCCCCATGTTTTGATCATGGTGCCCAAAATGATATACATGCCTTGAATGGCCATAATATCCATAATTTGTTGAGCGGAAAAATAGCTATCCAAGCATTGAAGTGTATCCGGTGAAATTTGCTTGTCTATGTAAAGTTCATCCACACATTGGAGCAATGCCTGATCACTTTCATTAAATTCTGTGTGTGTAACCGGTTTTTGGATGTCGTCAATTTCCTTCATCGTCAACCCGCTGGCAAGCCCACGCTCAACATGCGCCCCCCATTCGTACCAAGCTTGTAAATGATGTGCGGTGCGCAGAATTACAATCTCCCCTTTACGTTGACCCAATTCACCGCCTGTCACCGAATAATTCCTGAAATTCCACCAAGCTGATAATAAAGCGGGATGATTTGCCATCAAGGCATGAACATTTAAGGGGCATCCGTTCATATCTTTAATGACATGTTCTAAAGAGCTATCCCATTTTTCAAGCTCTAAAGGTTTAACTTCATTTAAGATTTTCATGTGTACGCTCCCACAGAGTAGAAAAGGCTCAACTAAGTATAGTTGAGCCTCTCAGGATATTTAAAATGAAGTTTATTCGTCTTCAATCGTATTTTTCAAAATCCCAAGTCCGGTGATTTCAACTTCAACAATATCGCCTGGTTTCATGAATACAGGGGGATCCCGAAATAAACCAACACCGCCTGTTGTCCCTGTTGCAATCACATCACCGGGTTCGAGTTCTGTAACCGTTGAAGCGTAATGGATCAAATCGGGGACTTTAAACAACAAGTCATCCACACCCGTATGCTGCATGACATTGCCATTTAAGCGGGTTGTCAAAACCATATCGTCTGGCTTTGGCGCTTCATCAGGTGTGACTAAATACGGGCCAAAAGAGCCGGATTTGTAAAAGCTTTTGCCGGGACCAAATTGTGATGTGTGACGTTGAAAGTCACGGATACTGCCATCATTGAAACAACAATATCCTGCGATCACGCTTTCAGCATCTTCTTTTGCAACATGGCGGCATGTCTTGGAAATGACCACACCCAGCTCACCTTCAAAATCCAATTTATCAGAAGCTTTTGGACGAATTAAAGCCTGTAAATGTCCCACTTGACTGTTTGCATAACGATTAAAAATAATGGGATATTTAGGCGCATCACGCCCCGTTTCTTTAATATGAGAAACATAGTTTAAACCAATTGCGATCACTTTATTCGGGCGTGGGATCAAAGGTAAAAACTCGATTTCAGTTTCTTCGATACCATACAGTAAAGCCGATTGCATTTCCTTCAACGCATCGCCAGCAAAGACAGAGGCTAAATCTGGATACTTTTGTTGAAATTCTTCACTAACTGGGTGTATTTTACCATCATTATATACACCATAAGTAGTGCGCCCCTGCACTAGAAAACTCGTTAATTTCATTTAAATGACTCCTAATTTTTAATCGTGTGTTTGTTTTTTTAATCGAGAGATATCGTTCCTAAATGCAGGCTTTCACCCAGCACGGTTTTCACACTTTTTACCCCTGATGATTTTGCATCTATGATGATTTCATATTCACCGCTTTCCGGATCAAGACCATCAAACCGAAAATCGCCATAGACATCGCTTTGAGTCGAGGAAACAACCTCGCCCTCTTTATTTTTCAACGTAATATCGGCATTTTCAAAACATTCACTCACATTGTTTTTTTGATGAATGACTCTTCCGGCAATGAAACATTTTTCAATGCTGTCCAAGTTTTTATAATAAACGCGTGGCTTGGTTTGGAGGTTACGATTAATAGGACGCAGATCTTCAGCGGCAGCCCGCGTTTCCATATCCTGATCTGTTGTTTTTAATGCTGTGATGGCACCCGTTGGGCACACTTGAGCACAACGTGGTTCCTTCCAGCCCTGATCCAACAAATGGGCATCGAAAGTCCAGTGTTGGGGAATTTGGAGTTCATCATTCCAGAAGATCGCACCATAGGGGCAACTCTTGGCAATGTCTTCACGTCCTTTGGCTTTGACGGGGTCAATAAGCACAATCCCATCCGCACGTTTTTGCACCGCATCCCCACCAACCTTTTTACAAGGCGCATCATCACAGTGGTTACACATTTTGGGCACAAATGATGTTTGCACAGCGGGGTAAGTACCGCGTTCATATTCATCAATTCTTATCCAAGCATGACCATGCAGGGGTTGTGGGGCGCTATAGCCAGAAAACTCGTTCCCCACATATTCATCTTTGGCCGCAATGAAGCAATTTGCACAATTATGACACTTATCAATATCAATGATCAAATTCCATTTATTCATGATGCATTCTCCTGCGCAACGGAACCTATTTCACTTGAAAAATCCCATTTTTCAACCTGGATGAGACAGGCATTAGGTGCGGAAGCACTTGTTTTTTCCGTTTGATGACGTTTAGACGTCAGGACATTTACACACCCCCCGATATCGACAGATTCACCGGGTATACCTATCGGTTTATATTCAGCCGATGATTCATAAGAATGTATGACACCCGGCATGATACGATCTGTGATAATGGCAGCGCAGACAACGGCGCCGCGGTCATTATAGAGTTTGATCAAATGGTGTTTTTTGATACCGCGCATCTCTGCATCTTGACGATTGATCCGTGCGGTCCAGTAATAATGTCCGTCAACTAAAACCCGGTGTTCTTCAATATCACAGAGATATGAATCCTTACCATCCGCTTTGGTATGGAACGAATAACGTGGATGCGGTGAAATCAACTGTAAAGGATATTTCGTATATAAGTCAGTCGTTTGACGGCCTTCCCATGACGGAATGTATTTATTGACCGGAGGACGCCCAGGATCATCAAAGCGTTTGAGGCTTGATGCTTCAAATTCGATTTTACCCGATTGTGTTTGCAAACCTTCTAAATAACTTTCGCCATATTCAGCGGGTAACGGATGGGGTTCCGGCACATTTTTCTTTTTGCCTTCCGCATACCATTTATAAGAAGTTTCAGGGACTTGCTGTTCGTTTGCATGCGGGACAACATAATACCCTTTCTTCAAAAATTCAGACCAAGATATTTTCTTGGGCAAATCTGAAGACAGGAACTGCATTTGACACCATTCAAGTTCTGTTTTTCCCTCTGCAAAATACGCACTTAAACCCAATTTTTTGGCTAAATCCAAAAATATCTGGAAGTCGGATTTTGATTCACCTAAAGGTTCGATACATTTGTGCTGCATGGCAATGACACGGTGGTTAAGTTGCCCTTGGTTGTGGTGAGAATATCCACCGGCGGCTGCCCACTCCCCAATATCGTCACGTTCAAAATTTGTACATGCAGGTAAGATCACGTCCGCAAAGGGGGCTTCACCTTCATTCCAGATGGACTGATTGACCACGAACTCCAACCCCGGTGAACGATAAGCTTTCGCCAGACGGTTTGATTCCATTGTCGTCCCAAAATGAGACCCGCCATATTTATACATCATATGGACTTTTGAATGCCCCGGTGCAGGATAACCAAATCGCGCAAACTGTCCTTCAATGGACTTAGGGTTTGTTGGATAACCATGTGTTTCCCCATCCATTAATGCTTCTGGAATACGCAGGCGTGGAATTTTTTGTCCGACTGTATTCACAGAAGGAAGATGAGGCATGCGTTGATAGTTTTGAACCGCAGATGCTGTGCCTTCAAGGTCGCCAGAAAATCCGCCTTCAGCATATGCCGGGAAGTAGAAATTCAAATCGACAGGCGTGCAATATTGTAAGTTACCAAAGTTGATGCCCGGTTTACCCAAACCTTGCATCGCCATGAGGCAGACCATGGCGCGTGCCCATTGGGTTCCTGTAGAAGATCGGTTGGCACCGCCAAATGTTGTGCCTTTCCCACCGGCAGAAAGATAGGTCCTTTTGCTGCCCCATTCGCGGGCTAAGGCACGAACAGTTGCCGCATCTACGCCGGTTTCCTCTGCTTGCCATTCAGGTGATTTAGGGACACCATCTTCTGTGCCAAGGATATAGGCTTCAAAGGCTGCAAAACCGGTTGTTCGATCTCTGACATAATCCATGTCATACAGCCCCTCTGTCATCCAGACATAGGCAATCGCATGAGCAAGGGCGGGGCTTGTTCCAGGAATGACGGGGATCCATTTCCCACCTAAGAAATTGGCGGTATGGTTATTATAAGGGTCAATATGGACCATCTTAATGCCCAATTCCTTGGCCCACATGCGTCGTCTTGTTGCTTCAAAGGCGGCATAAGACCCGCTTGTCGTCTCCGGGTCACTGGCCCAAAAGACCATCATTTCACAATGTTCAAAGCAATCTTCAAGGCGCGTATATGTTTCAGCCGCGCCATTGCGCATACTATAACCATAATGGTGCATCGCCCCCCAATACCAACCTTCCCAGCTATCCGGGTTCAAAGCCATTTTCGTATGTCCAATGGCATTCATAAAGCGGTGCATTGAACTGAGATAATATCCAATATTACCCCATGTGTGATGCGAACTGTGACTGCATAGAATGGCCCCGTGACCATGCTCGCGTTTCATTCGTTTGATTTCGCCACTGACGATATCAAGCGCTTCATCCCAACTAATTCTTTCATAACCGGAGATACCGCGATTTTGCGGGTTTCTTTCTCCATTTGGGTCGAAATCCACACGTTTCATTGGATACATCAGACGTTTTGAAGAATAAACGAGTGATTTTGACGCCAATCCATGGGGAGAGATTGTTGTTTTACGTTCCGGCGAAAATGTTTTGCCTTGTGCTTTGACTTCCCATGAGGAAGCATCGCTTTCATCAAGGTCCAGTGGGGTCATGCGGACAATTTTACCATCTTTAACATAAACAAACAGTGGGCCACCATTGGTGTTGTTCACAAACCTGGTCTCCCCGTTTGGCATCTTGGTACCAGACTTCCAACGGATTGTTTGCATTAAACTAATCGTATTCGTAAAGAAGAGGGTAATATCGTCCGGCCCGGACATTTCCATATTAAAGTTTTTCATGGCGTTAACGAAATCACCATGATTGAAAGGTGGCGTTAAGAGTTTGAAACCCAGTTCAGCTGTGCGGAATGTAATTTCCATATCCGGTTTAGGGTGCGTTCCTGCTTTGGACACAACGCGATCATCACCAAATTTAAAGTACCGTCCTTTGGCGCTATCTCTCGTCGAGATTTGCGCGACAAATTTTTTCTCGCGCAACCTTGCTTTAAAAGATGGATAGAGTCGTGCTGTTGCATTGAGCGCGAAAGAAACCCCTGCAAGAACAATCGCTAAACGCATTTCAAATCTCCCGTATTCCTTGTTTTAATTTGATTTTTTCTCATTTTCTTGAAAAACAACTTTTAAGTTTTCAGCTGTTTTATTGAGATGACTGTCTAAAAGTTTGCATGCTTTTTCTTTATCTCTGGCCAAAACGGCATCCATAATCGCTTGGTGTTCATCATGGGTTTTACGCGGTGTCTTACGTGTCGAGGCAGAAAAAAACCGATATCGTTCCGTTTGATCAAAAAGATTTTCTGTAATCTGAAGAAGTTGTTTTGATGGGCAGGCCGCATTCAGTGCACAATGAAATTCCCGATGCCATTCAACCCATTTAGCGTTATAGACCAATGGTGTTGAACGCTTCATATCGCGTTCTTTCGTCAAAAAGTGGAACGCGCGAAGAATACGTGTTTCCCATTCTTCATCACCGTGATCTATAGCATCACATAAAGCCATGGGCTCCATCACCTTACGGATACGCGTAATATCCATAAATTCATCTAATGATATGGGGGCGACATGAAAGCCTTTGCGTTCGGCTGAAACCACAAGCCCTTCCGTTGTTAGCTTTGTCAGGGCTTCACGCACAGGGCTTACACTGAGGCCCAAATCAGCTTGTAAATTTTCAAATTTCAACTTTTCCCCAGGCTTATATACACCTGCAAGAATACTATCACGCAACATGACATACGCTTCTTCAGAGCGTACTTTCTTTGCCTCTACCTTCACTTCCCTTGCCATTTCACACCTACTTGTTTCGACCAAACTCACGAACAATCACTATGACCCGCTAAAATATCATCGCGAGATGTCACTCCTAGTACCTTGAAAATCATAAGTACAGATATTTTTCGAAAAGGTCAATTATTTTCGAAAATAAAAAAGTTTTCGAAAATAATTGCAAATGGAATGATCTTGGTTTATGAATTCAAAAAACAGATTGCATCCAACAACATGATGCGTGGGAGGTATCAATATGAAAAAACTGGGATTGAATTCTATTTTCAAGATGATGGCGGTGTGTGCTGGCGGCTGCCTCGTCTTTGCTGCGATCACAACAGTGATCGATGTTTCCATGCGTGGGATTTTAAACGCCCCTTTATCTGGGGCCGTAGAAATGGTGCAAATCGCAACGGGTATGGCCGCATTTTTAAGCTTTCCATTTTGTTTTCACGAAATGGAACATGTGACAGCCAACTTGTTAAACCCTCAGGGCAAAGCGCAAAAAATCATCCATTTCTTTAGCTCGACGATCTCCACAATATTTTGTCTGTTTCTGGCATGGGGAAGCGTACTGACACTCATAGAAAAATTAGGCACAAGGGAAATGACCGTTGATCTTTCCATTCCCCTTTCCGCCTTATACATCGTTATCGCAATCGCAACGGTCATTGGTGTTTTTGCTGTTTTGCATGCCATGTTTTTTCCACCTTCAGATCATGAACAATCTGATTTAAACAGCCTTGTAGGGGAACAGTAAATGTCTGCAGAAGTCATAGGCGCAATTGCATTTTTCTTGGTCTTTGGGTTCATTATCCTTGAGGTGCCGGTTGGTGTATCCATGGGATTGGTGGGCTTTACAGGTATTGTCTACTTCCTGGATTTACCTTCTGCCTTATCTATTATTGGCACGACCCCTTGGGAGGCCGTATCCAGTTATACACTCGCAGTGATGCCTTTATTTGTTCTCATGGGTTGTATCTCGACAGAATCAGGTATTTCAGCAGATATCTATAAAGGCATGCAGGCATTGTTTGGACACAAGCGCGGCGGCTTATCCTATGCAACCATCGGCGCCAGTGCTGGCTTTGGGATGATTTGTGGATCGTCATTGGCGACAACGGCGACAATGGGCAAACTGGCTTTACCTGAAATGGATAAATATGGCTACAAGCGCTTCTTGTCTTGCGGTTCTATCGCGGCAGGTGGCACTTTAGGGATTATGATCCCGCCGAGCGTTATTCTCGTTATTTATGCATTTATGGCGGAACAATCGATAAAAGAGCTGTTTATGGGGGCTGTCTTCCCCGCACTTTTAGCTGTTTCTTTATATTTCTTTGCGGTCAAAGTCATTCTTTTCTTTTCGCCTGATGCCGCCCCTGTTGGTAAAAAAGCCCCTTGGGCACAACGCAGGCATGACTTGAAAGGACTGATTTCTGTCTCTTTAGTCTTTATCATTGTTATGGGTGGGTTATATGGCGGTATTTTCACCGCGAACGAAGCAGCAGCCATCGGTGTCCTTGTTGTTCTTTTTGCAGGTCTGATCAAACGGACTTTAAATTTAAATGGCTTGAAACGCGCCATTTGGAATACCGTGCGTATTGCAGGGGCACTTTATTTTATCGTTATCGGCGCAAGTCTTTTTAATATCTTCTTAGCATTAAGCGGTGTGCCTTTTGCGTTGGTTGAACTTTTTAATATGTTGGACCTGTCCCCGATTGGCGTTCTACTGCTGATGCTTGTGATTTATGTAGTTTTGGGAAGCATGATGGATTCTTTGGCCATGCTGCTATTGACCATTCCCATGTTTTTACCCGTAGTTGTCGCCAATGGAATTGATCCCGTTTGGTTTGGCATTTTCGCCGTGGTGGTGGTTGAACTCGGCCTGATCACGCCCCCTATCGGATTAAACCTGTTTGTCATCAAGGCAACGCATGCAGATGTCCGCCTTCCCGAAATGTGGAAAGGCGTTATCCCTTTTGTTCTGTCTGATGTCATCCGCATTCTTGTTCTTCTTGTCTTCCCACAATTGGTTTTGTGGTTACCAAAAGTCGTCTTGTAAAAAGCCTATCTATATTTAAAACAGTGAGGAAATTAAAAAATGAAATGGACTAAAACATTAAAATATGGCGCACTCTCTTTGTGCATGTTGTTCGCCTCTCAGGTCGTTCAAGCCAAAGAATTACGCTTGTCTTCTTTTGAGCCTCCAATGGCCTTTATCACAAAAGATATCATTGCGGCCTGGATGGATAGAACAAATGCAAAGCTTAGCGCCGATGCCCAGTTTAAAATGTATGCGGGTTCTGTTTTAGGAGCGCCCCCCTTGCAGCAAAGTCTGATTAAAAAAGGCATTGCGGCAGCTGGTTTTGTTGTGACAACCTACACACCGGGGTTGTTCCCACTTTCTTCTGTTGTTCAAGTTCCATTTCTTGCACCTGACTCAAGGGTTGGTACAGAAATCTTACAACGCCTTTATGATGAAGGTTTTTTAAAAAACGAATATAATGACTATAAGGTCATCGGTCTTTTCACCACCCGTGGCTATAACTTTTATGTTCACAATAAACCTGTGAAACGCCCTGAAGACTTGAAGGGTATGAAAGTCCGTACACCCAGCCAATTTTATAAACAGATGATGGAAATGCTTGGTGCATCAGGCGTCAGCGTCCCGGCCCCCGGTGTTTTTGAAGCTTTGGATCGCGGTGTCGTAGACGCAGTAACCTGGAACTATGAAGTGTCTAAATCGTTCCGTCTTGCCGATGCCGCAGATTATTCAACAAAGCTTTTCTACAGTAATATCCCTCTCGCCATTTTAATGAACAAAAAGGTTTATGCCTCTTTGTCAAAAGCGGATCAAAAAGTCATTGATGACATGAGTGGTCGTGCATTTGGTGAAGTCGCGAGAAAAACAATGGATGATTACGACCGTGTTCAAGAGGCCGTTCTGGATAAAAAAGAAGGCCACACTGTAATTACCCCGACAGGTGAAGACCGTGAAGCTTGGGTCAGTGCATTAAGTGGTGCTGAAGACCTTTGGTTGAAATCTGTAAAAGAGTTAGGTGTCGACGGAACAGCGACACTTAAGCGCGCTAAAGAAATTAGCGCAGAACTTGTCAAAAAGTAACCATCAATACCAGAAAGAGACGGGGAAATCATGGCTGTCTCATCTCTTTTTTGGTGATTTTTATAGGAGTTAATCTCACATGAGTATCCAATCTATCTCAGGTTTACACCATATTGCTCTCGAAGTATCTGACTTAGAAAGGTCTGCTAAATTCTATCGCGAATTTATTGGTCTTAAAATTACAGAACGTCACGAAGAAAACGAAGTGCCAGCTATACCGGTCAAGCTTATGTTTATGCGCTTCGGTCAAAAGTCACATCATGATTTTGTTTTAGTCCACAATCCAAACAAAAAATACCGCGCCCCGACTGAAGAAGAAGCTTCAAACGGCCCTCCTGGTTTTCATCACATTGCTTTCGAATGTGTCAATCGCGATGAATGGCTCAAGATGAAAGATAAGACAGAAGAGCTTGGTATTGATATCGTGCGCGGCCCCGTCGTCCATAGTGCATATCACCCTGACGGAGAGGGCTCATGGGGGGAAAATGAGTCATTTTACGTTTTTGACCCGGACGGACATCGCTTGGAAATCTTTTGCGATATGGCTTCAATCGACGAAGATGGCACCTTTGTCGATTTCTCCGGCAAACGCATTGAAGAAGCAAAAGTCCTAGAGGTTTAAACTAAAAACAATAACCTCCCTCATCACAACTAATTCCTTTTCGGATATTAGAAATGATGAAACTTTGGCCCAGCAACATCTTCACTTGAATGATGTCGTTGGGCCTATTTCGTCCATAAGGCAAAGTCCTTCAGGACGTAAATGACGCACTTGATGACAGAACCGTGGTAGACCTACACTCTCTTCACAGCATTATAAAAAAAATGAAGCCGTTCAAAAAACAGCTTCATTTTATAAATCGTGAACAATGATTTTGAATGCAGATTAAACTTTTTCCATAGCAAGGGCGATGCCTTGTCCGACACCAATACACATGGTGGCCAAAGCATATTTTTTATTCTGCCGTTTAAGCTCTAAAGCCGCTGTTCCACAAATGCGCGCACCAGAGGCGCCTAAAGGATGCCCCAAAGAAATGGCACCCCCATTTGGGTTTACATGCTCTGCATCATCGGGCAAACCTAATGCACGCAGAGTTGCCAGACTTTGCGAAGCAAACGCTTCGTTCAGTTCAATCACATCAAACTTAGATATATCCATATTCAAATGCGCGCACAGCTTTTGTGTGGCAGGCGCTGGACCAAACCCCATAATGCGTGGTTCTACCCCCGCACTTGCGCCTCCAAGAATACGTGCTATGGGTTTCAAGTTATAGTCTTTAATGGCTTGTTCAGACGCAATAACAAGAGCCGCAGCACCATCATTTACACCGGAGGAATTACCGGCTGTGACGCTGCCACCTTCACGAAAGGGCGCGCGAAGGGATGCCAGCATTTCAAGCGTTGTGTCTTTGCGCAAATGTTCATCTTGATCAATGACGAGATTTGGTTTTTTGCGTTGTGTAATATTAACGGGCACAATTTCTTCCGCAAAAATGCCAGCGTCTTGTGCTTTAGCCGCACGTTGTTGTGAACGATAGGCAAAGGCATCTTGATCATGGCGCGATATGTTGAATTCTTCAGCAACATTTTCTGCTGTTTCAGGCATGGAATCCACACCATATAACGCTTTCATCTGTGCATTCACAAAACGCCAACCGATGGTGGTGTCATGAACCTCGTTACTGCGTGAAAAAGCCGATGTTGCTTTAGGCATGACGAAAGGGGCGCGGGACATACTTTCTGTACCACCAGCAATCATTAAATGGGCTTCTCCCGCTTTAATGGCACGCGAAGCCATTAAGATGGCATCCAACCCCGACCCGCATAAACGGTTTATGGTGGTCCCGGTCACTTCCACCGGATAACCTGCCAATAAAGAAGACATACGCGCAACATTGCGGTTGTCTTCACCTGCTTGATTGGCACAACCGAAAATCACATCATCAATTTTTGACAAGTTCATATGTGGCACGCGTTCCGCCAAGGCCTTTAAAACAATGGCGCCCAAATCATCAGGGCGTACAGATGACAGGCTACCACCAAATCGACCAAAAGGTGTACGGACATATTCACAAATATATGCATTCGTCATGTTAAAGCTCCGGAACAATCAAATCATTGGGGGCACGATCGTATTTTAATTCTGCCCCTGTCATAGACTGCAGTTCATCAATTGATATGTCTGGCAGTTTTTCACGAAGAACAAAATGTCCCTGTTCCACATCGATAACGGCAAGACTGGTATAAACCCGTGTCACACATCCCACGCCGGTTAAGGGGAATGTGCAGCTTTCAACAAGTTTTGGTTCACCATTCTTGGCAACATGTTCAGTAATGACTGCAACACGCTTGGCCCCATGAACAAGATCCATCGCCCCACCAACAGCAGGCACGCCTTTGGAACCGACACGCCAATTGGCTAAATCCCCATTTTGCGCGACTTGATAAGCACCTAGAATAGCCACATCCAGATGTCCGCCACGCACCATTGCAAAACTATCGGCATGATGAAAAAAGCTTGCGCCGGGTTTTAAGGTAATGGCTTTTTTACCTGCATTGATCAGGTCCCAGTCTTCTTCCCCCTCTGCGGGCGCTTCACCAAAATCCAGAACTCCATTTTCCGTATGAAAGATCACATTGCAGTCTTTCGGTTGAAACTTTGCAACCATTTCCGGAAAACCTATCCCTAAGTTCACATAGGCGCCATCGGTCAAATCTTGTGCAGCCCGCCATGCGATTTGTGCATTTGATAATTTAATCATGCGTATTTTACTCCTTCACGGATCATTGCTTCTTCTTGTTGTGGGTCTGGTACTTCAACGATACCATCCACAAAAATGCCGGGAGTGATGATATTTTCAGGGTTGATCTCACCCGGTTGCACAAGTCGTTTTGCCTGAACGATACAATCAGTGGCCGCCATGCACATTAAGGGGTTGAAATTTCGCGCAGCCAGTCGATAGGTCAAATTCCCATGTGTGTCCGCACATTCCGCTTTAATGAGTGCGTAATCCGCTTTTAACCAACGTTCTTGTACATACATCTTACCGTCAAATTCTGCGCAAGGCTTACCATTGGCCAGCTCTGTTCCAAAAGAGGTCGGGGTATAAAAAGCAGGGATACCAGCACCCGCCGCACGGATACGTTCTGCCAGCGTACCTTGGGGAACAAGTTCCAGTTCGATCTCCCCGGCGAGATATTTCTCATTAAACGCCCGTGGGTTTGAAGAACGCGGAAACGAACAAATCATCTTTTTGACCATACCTTGGTCAATCATTGCAGCAATACCGATATAGCCATTGCCTGCATTGTTGTTGATTACCGTCAGGTTTTTGGGTGAGCCGGTTTCAACAAAACGATCAATCAAAGCATGGATCATCTCTATTGGGGCACCTGATCCGCCAAACCCACCAATCATGACGCTTGATCCATCCTCAATCTTGGCAACTGCTTTTGCCAATGTGGTTATCGTTTTATCCATCGCTTATCCTCTTAATTCCGTCATTTAAATCTGCAGCCAAGCTAAGACACAATGAAAGAGGATCAAAGATTTTTTGTTCATATAATGACTTTTGTTCATATTGTGAAATGATCTGCGCACATGGTGAACAAAACTGATCATATAACTTCTTTAGCCAAAGGTTTGCAGGTCACGCACAACATACGAGATTGACGATTTCTGATATTGTTGAAAAAAAATTGAAGCGTACCCGCCGCTGACTGTTAACGTTGAATGAGTAGGAAATTTTTTACAACTTCGCCAAGCCTCACGGGGTTCATAAAGGAAAAACACCTTATGAATCTTTACAACAAAATTTATTATAAGAATCGGAGTGTCCCACGAGCAGATGGCTACTACAGAATTTTTCTGGCAAACCTTAAGGACCATAACCTATCCATTCATAAAAAAAGGGTAAGGCTTCTTTCAGCCCTACCCTTTTTTATTTCCAAGCAGCCTTTTTGGTTAAGCCAGACTTGGAAGCCAGAGAACAATCCAAGGGAATGCGATCAGTAAGCCGATGGTCACCGCATCAGCGATAAAAAACGGTGTCACGCCTCTAAACACATCCTGAACAGTTAAGTCATCTCGTGCACCTGCGACAACAAAGCAGTTCAACCCAATCGGTGGTGTGATGAGGCAGAATTCGGCCATTTTCACAACCAGAATACCAAACCAGATGGCACACATGGGACCGGACATGCCAAAGGCACTATCCGCCGCGGAGACCATCTCGCCCCCATTTAAAGCCATAACAGCTGGATAAACCACGGGCAGGGTCAAAAGCAGCATGCCGATGGCATCCATGAACATGCCGAGCACCGCGTAGGCCAGCAGGATACACACGAGGATCAGCATCGGCGACATCTCCAGCGAGGTCAGCCAGTCCGAAAACGCGCCCGGCAGGTCGGCGAAGCCGAGGAAGCGCACGT
>JABXIC010000072.1 GCA_013373265.1 Methylocystaceae bacterium
CCATGGTCAACGTGACCCATAACAGTCACAATCGGCGCACGTGGTACACGTTGCGATTCATTGTCTTCCGGTCCAGTCAGATCGACCTCGACATCCGCATCAGAAACACGTTTGACGGTATGGCCTAACTCTTCCACAACGATTTGGGCTGTATCGGCATCAATGGTTTGGTTGATGGTCACCATGGTGCCCATGGTCATCAATGTTTTGACAACAACTGCGGCACGTTCAGCCATACGGTTGGCAAGTTCTTGCACCGTAATATGATCAGGTAGAATAACTTCGCGGTTTTGTTTGACTTGTTCGCCACCGCCACCGGCTTTTTGTTTTTGCTTTTGACGCGCGCGTTTCACAGAAGCGAGGGAGCGTTGACGCTGTTCGCCATCGAAATTATCAATGGACAACTTGCCTTTGCCGCGACGGCGGTTTGAATCGCGTTTAGTGGCTTCTGGTTTCTTTTCTTCTTTTTTCTTAACCGGCTTGGGTGCGGCAGATTTTTCTTCTTTTTTAACTGGATCAGGACGGCGTGCACCGTCTTTTTCAGCACGTGTTGTCAGCAGAGCTGCTTCTTCAGCGGCTTTGCGTGCTTCTTCTTCAATACGTTTTTGTGCTTCAGCTTCTTCTTTGGCCTTACGTTCAGCTTCTTCTTTCGCTTTACGTTCAGCTTCTGCTTTTTCTGCGGCGCGACGTTCTGCATCAGCGGCTTCGCGTTTGGCGCGTGCTTCAGCGTCTGCTTCGGCAATTTTTTGGTTTTCTTCTTCTGCCTTCATAGCATTTTGCAAGACTTGGGCGCGCTTGACCAATTCATCTTCAGTTAAATGAGGATCGTTATGGTTTGACGTTTCTTTTCTGAAAGCGTTCTCAGCATTTTCTTTTGCGCTCAATGCTCCACCGCGGACTTCTGCCATGCGTCCGCTGGATCCTTGAACAAAGGTGCGTTTTTTACGCACCTCGACAGCCACGGACTTACTGCGTCCATGGGAGAAGCTTTGCTTAACCTGACCGGCTTCAACCGTCTTCTTAAGTTCAAGTTTGCCGGGCCGATTGAGGCTGAGCTTGCTGCTGTCGTCGCCTTTTTTATCTGTCATATCCGAGCTGTGCCTGTCTTTCGTACGTTCGCATCAAACCACATATGTTTGATGCCTCTTCAAATTTTCTCAACTTCGCGGAAACCTTGCAAGCGCATGGCTTCTACTTGGAAGCGTTGGGTCAATTGACCTTTCGCGAACCCCATATGGACCACATGGTCCCGTCCCAGTGCGCTTCCTAATTCTGCTGCATCGAAAAGTTCGATCAACGGCAGGTCGCGCGCCAGCGACTTAATTTTATTCCGGCCGTCATCAGCGCCATCTCGCGCTGCTAAAACAACAGTACAAGTACCGCTTTTCAACCAGTTCCGGGTTTTTTCAAACCCGAAGATAACACTATTTGTTCGGCGCATTAAGCCAATCAAAGAAAGGCAGCGCTGCACCAACAGTGCTTCTATTCGATCCGTCAAACCGTCCATCGGTTTAACATTTTTGCGTGCGGCACGGGAAAATGCATTTTTCGCACATGCAGTGTTTACCACATCTCGCGACGCACTCAACCACAAACCGCGTCCCGGTAGTTTTGCATCCACATCAGGGACAACAATATCATCCGGGCCAACAACGCAGCGGATCAGTTTTTCTTTGGGAAGAACCGATCCGGTTACGATGCAACGACGTTCGGGATTATTTCCCTCACGCTTCTTCATCTTCGAACCAATGGGCACGTGCAGCCATGATGATCTCATTGGCAACGTCTTGGTTCATGTTTTTCTCGCCGACATATTCGCGCAGCTCATCACCCGCCAAATCGGCCAGATCGTCCAACGTTTTAACGCCGTTTTCACCCAAGGCGACAACCATAGTAGCATTTAGGCCTTCGACATTAAACAATTCGTCAGTGACCCCCAGTTCAATACGTTTGGCATCCAGAACTTTATCCTGTTCTTCCAAATATGTCAGGGCACGTGCACGAAGTTCTTCGGCCACATCCATGTCGAAACCTTCGATTTCGGCCAGTTCGGCACGCGGCACATAGGCCACTTCTTCAATGGATGAGAAACCTTCAGTCACAAGCAGGTGTGCAATAACGTCATCCACATCCAAGGCATCGATGAATTGTTGTGAACGTGCTTTGAATTCTTCTTGGCGACGTTCCGATTCTTCGGCTTCGGTCAGGATATCAATATCCCATGTTGTTAGCTGTGAAGCCAAACGCACGTTTTGACCACGTCGACCAATGGCCAATGATAATTGGTCATCAGGGACAACAACTTCAATGCGGTTTGTTTCTTCATCCAAAACAACTTTGGCAACTTCAGCAGGGGCCAAGGCGTTTACGATAAAGGTTGCCGGGTCGGCAGACCATTGGATGATATCAATTTTCTCGCCTTGCAACTCAGATACAACCGCTTGAACGCGTGAACCACGCATCCCGACGCAGGCACCGACCGGATCGATGGAGTTGTCAGAGGATTGAACAGCGATCTTGGCGCGAGAACCGGCATCACGGGCAACAGATTTAATCTCGATAATACCGTCATAAATTTCCGGCACTTCCTGTGTGAACAGTTTTGCCATGAATTGCGGGTGTGAGCGTGACAGGAAGATTTGCGGGCCACGGTTTTCGCGGCGTACATCAAAAATATAAGCGCGGATACGGTCGCCGTTTTTCACATGCTCGCGCGGGATACATTCATCACGACGCAGCAGGGCTTCGGTGCGGCCCAAATCGACAATCACGTTGCCAAATTCAACACGTTTAACAAGGCCGTTAACGACCTCGCCGATACGGTCTCTATATTCTTCAAATTGACGGTCGCGTTCAGCATCACGTACTTTTTGTACAATAACCTGTTTGGCGGTTTGTGCAGCGATTCGACCAAAATCGATCGGCGGGAGAGGGTCGACAAGGAATTCACCGAGTTCAGCATCGTCCTTGCGAACGCGTGCCTCAGCAACGGTCATTTGCATATGTTCGTCTTCAACCTCTTCTACAACTTCAATGTAGCGTGCCAGCTTAATTTCGCCGGTTTTACGGTCGATATTGGCACGGATGTCATGCTCTTGACCATATTTGGAACGTCCAGCCTTTTGAATGGCTTGTTCCATGGCTTCAAATACTTGGTCACGTTCGATCCCTTTGTCACGAGCTACCGTATCGGCAACAGCGAGAAGTTCGGGGCGAGGCATTCCGCTCGATTGTTCCATCTTTTCTTACAGTCCTTGTTCTTTGGATGCTGCAGCCAGCAGGTCGTCAGTGAGAACCAACTTGGCCTTAACAATATCTTCAAAAGGAAGATTTTGTGCCACACCATCCACGAGAATTTGCACATTACCATCCACAAGCCCCACAAGGCGGCCTGTGAAACGTTTGCGACCTTCGACCAAGTAGGAAATTTCCACTCTTGCTTCGAAACCGGCAAAACGCTCAAAATCTTCTGCCCGAACGAGCGGGCGATCTACACCTGGTGAACTCACTTCCAGAGAATAAGCTTCTTCAATGGGGTCATCCACATCTAACAAAGGAGAAACCGCGCGGCTAATTTTTGCGCAATCCTCAACATCCATTGTTTTGCGGTCAGCACGTTCCGCCATGATTTGCAATGTCGGGCGACGATCACCTTGCAATTGCAAACGCACGATAACGTACCCCATTTCCGTCAAGGTTGGGGCGATGATTTCTTCAATGCGTTGCATTGCTGAAGACATATAAATTTCCCTTTCCTTTTGAAAGCACGGGGCCCATTAACAAAAAAAGCGGACCGCTGGGCCCACTTCAATAAAGTCCACTAAAGTGGTTATGTATTGAGTTCGCGGCCTTTATACGCTTCTTTGGCGCAAATGCAAGGATTTTCTTTGCCCGCATATTGCGCTCAGGGCACATAGGTCAGTTGGTTTTGCAACCCATATCTTTTGAACAAAGCCTGTAAATGCCCTTGATGGCTCAGGTCATCCAATATCTTTTCAAACTGGTAGACAGAAATAGGGGCAGCTTTTCTGATGATGGCGCGCAGTTTGTATATTTGATCAAATTTTTCAGAAATAAGAATCTTATCGTTTAAATCCGGATGTTCAGTGAGATACTTGCGCAAATATGACAAGGTGACAACGCCGATATTGATTTTATTTTTTACGACAAGATCAATAATGCGTTTATGGGAATTCTGGAGACCGATTTTAAAATTTTTCTGTAACCAATTCCGATCAGCATTGAAATCGGCAAAGCCATAGTGATAGCCAAAATAAGCACTGATACTTTTGTCTTTAAACGTATTGAAATATTTTTGGTTTTTATTGCCAATATTTGCTGTGATGTAGACTTCACCACCACGCATGATTTCTTTGCTGGTTTCAAAGCTGATATTTTCTTTTTCCCATCCCCAGTCGGGCATCTCAAACAAGATCATATCTTGCGCACCGGTTTCAAGTTGGCGGTAGCGCCGTTTAGGGGAGGTGACCTCTATGATAAAACGATATGCGTTTTGATGTTGGTTTAACATCTCGGCAAAATCGAAACTGAGGCCGCTTTTTAGATCTTCATTAATAAAGGGAGGAAAGGCGTAAGCCGTCACGCCGACAACTGTCTGCGCACAGCTTTCGTTTGAGCGCAGCGTCAAACTGAGCAAGAGACACATTAAACAGGTACTGTAGAAGATACGGCGCAATTTAAAATCTCCTTTTATTCCCCTTATAATAGCGTAAATTAGTTTACAGTAATTTCCTTAATAGTATGCGAACACATTTAAAATGCCCATTGTCTTAAAATACCATCTTTTTCAAGTAATGTTTGTAACGCCTGACTGTTTTTTATAAGTCTGAGCAGATTGTCAAATTCTGTAACATTGATTGGTCCATTCTGACGCAGAAGAGCGTGCAGGTGATAGACTTGTGCGAATTCTGGTGAGACTGAAAAGACACTGATTTCTTCCGGAAACTTCTGAAAATGTTGCTTTAAGTATGAAACCGGCACCACGCCGACATCACGTTCACCGGATTTTATCGTCTCTAGAATTTCTTGATGGCTGTGTGTAAATGTGATGTCGAAATTTTTACTCAACCATTCTTTATCGGATTGATAATCGGCAAATTTATAGTGATATCCTTCAAAACCAACGATTCTGAGGTGTTTCATGTCTATCAATTCTTTGGGAAGTGATTTACTGCCGCGTTTGGTGATGTAAACCTCTCCTCCCTTGAGGAGAAGTTTTGAAAAGACGACATTGTCTTGTTTGTCTTGCCAACCCCAAAGGGGCGTTTCAAAAAGGATCATGTCTTGCTTGCCAGACAAGATTTGCGCGTATCGTTCTTTTGGGTTCGCGATAGATAATTTAAAGATAAATTTATCCTGCGCTTCATTCAAAAGCTTTAGAATGTCGGGCGTTAGACCGGTTGTTTTATTATCATCGATAAAGGGTGGGAAAGGATAGCCCAAGACGCGCACCAGCGTTCGAGCAGCCGCTGGGGTGTGAATAGCGACTGACATAAGGCCGATGAAAATAAAAAATAAGGCGTAGGGTTTAAGGCGCATTTTTCAACGGTGTTTCGTCTCTAGTTCAATTCATTATAACAAATGAAATGGCAAATCCTGAGTCATATTATTTATTTTCTTTTAAATCGTAAATAGACACAAGGCTTGCCTTGCCGAATGGCTTTTTGTTCATATCGTGTTGGTGGCCAATCATTGGGGCGGGTGCGCCAATCTTGTGGACCCTCACATATCCATTCAAAATCCGGATGCTGGGTCATATGTTCCAATGTCCAGTCGATGTAGGGCATATGGTCGCTGCCGACACGAAATTCGCATCCACTTTTTAAAACGCGTGCAACAAGGTCAAGATTTTCCTGGCCGATAAAGCGTCGTTTGGCATGGCGCTTTTTGCGCCATGGGTCAGGGAAAAGTAGAAATAAGCGATCCAGACTATTATCGGGCAGCACATCAAGCAATTGTCGTGCATCATCATCGAGGACGCGAATACGATCGTGAAGGTTGCGTTTATCGACATGAGTGAGGAGGCTGGCGACACCGTTCATAAAGGGTTCGCAGGCAATCATGCCGATATCCGGATTTTGTTCAAGTTGGGCGGCACAATGTTCGCCCCCGCCAAAGCCGATTTCAAACCAGACTTGTTTAACAGGGTGTTTGAAAATGGCAGTTGTATCGATCATGGTGCCATTTTCTGGCGGCAGCAGACGCAAATCGGGCAGCAGAGTATCAAGCAATTGTTGTTGATGTGGCCGTAATTTATAGCCTTGGCGACGACCAAAGGTTTTCAGCCGTGTGCTATAGAGGTCCGATTTATCTTCCATAATTTTCACCTTAAACAAATGAACCCCCGCAAAAAAGCAGGGGTTCATCAATCTTTACAACACTTCTTGTGTCTCTGAAACTAGAATTGGCGTTTCAATTCATCGACCAGATCGGTTTTTTCCCACGTGAAGTGGCCTTGGTCAGTCGGTGTACGACCAAAGTGACCGTAAGCAGATGTTTCTTTATAAATCGGCGCGTTGAGGTTGAGGTGCTCACGAATGCCACGCGGTGACAGGTTCATGATCTCAGCCGCAACGGCCGCTAATTTTTGTTCGTCAACTTCGGCTGTTCCAGCGGTATCAACATAAACAGACAAAGGCTTGGAAATGCCGATGGCGTAAGAAAGCTGAATGGTACATTTGTCTGCCAAACCAGCAGCAACAATGTTTTTCGCCAGATAACGTGCAGCATATGCCGCAGAACGGTCAACCTTGGTTGGGTCTTTACCAGAGAAAGCACCGCCACCATGAGGGGCTGCGCCACCATAGGTATCAACGATGATTTTACGACCTGTCAGGCCGGCATCGCCATCGGGACCACCAATGACAAAACGGCCCGTCGGGTTGACATAGATGTTTTCGTCAGACGGCAACCAGCCTTCCGGCAGAACTTCTTCAAAGTAAGGCAGAACGAGTTCACGCACATCACCCAAAGACAGGCTTTCATCATGTTGTGTTGAAACAACC
>JABXIC010000049.1 GCA_013373265.1 Methylocystaceae bacterium
GAAATTCGTCAAAGATCACCAGTCCGACGCCGGATAATTCCGGATCGCTTTGAAGTTGACGCGTCAATATGCCTTCTGTGACCACTTCAATACGGGTTTTCGCACTGACTTTTTTATCTTGGCGTATACGATAGCCCACGGTTTCCCCCACTTTTTCTGACAGAAGGGAGGCCATGCGCTTGGCCGCCGTGCGTGCGGCCAGTCGACGTGGTTCCAGCATGATGATCTTTTGATCTTTCAGCCAGTCTTCTTCTAACAAGGCAAGGGGAACAAGGGTGGTTTTACCTGCACCGGGTGGGGCCTCTAAAATTGCGGTTTTTGTTGAAGAAAGCGCGTTTTTAAGGGCTGGGAATGTTTCTTTTACCGGCAGATCGGGTAAGGTGGGTATCTGGGTCATACCTCTTCTTCGATAGCTGCGACATTGGCGAGAAAGGCAGATAGTTCTTTGCGTTCACGTTTGGTGTAACGCTCCTCAAAATGGGCCCGCTCGGTATCGTCAAAGTTGGTGAAGTCACTAAAGATACACATCATCTGTGTTTTAAATTGGAAGTCTGAAAATGGGTAGGCCCCCAGACCAACCCCAGGGGTTTCCGGGTCGCTTTGCATGACCCGTTTATACCAGTCCTTGCGCATCTGAAATTTGCTGAAAAAACCAGCCAAGGCCATAAAGCTGTCCCAACGGATGTCCCAACATTCAGAATCGTCATAAAGATGGGCATAACGGAATGAACTGCCGTGTTCTTGGGACAGGCGATCCATCATGCGCAGGGAACGTTCCATAAAGCTTTCATATTTTGCACGACCCAAAATGATTTCTATGGCGTGGAAAAAATTATTTAATTGAGCACTGGCCATGACGGGGGGCTCATTTTTGAGCAAATGTTCAAAAGGTTGAGAGACAATACGTCCATAGACATTGATGCGGGGCGCGTTGCGAATGGACATGCGCATATGACCGGCGCATTTTTCAAACTGGGCATCACAATATTTTTCGCGCACGTCCGGGTCTGTCTGAATGGCTTGGGCGACAAAATCCAAAGTCGCAAGGCTGACCTGACCATTCTCGGCCTGTTCTTTTGCCAGTTGTAGGAAAAGGTCAATGGCACTTGTAAAGGTATGCTTGCAAGGGAGGTCTGTTTCTTTTGTTTTTGTATGCGCTGCCATAAGTTCTTATCCTTCTCCTGTTAAAAGAAACTTATGCATTCAAAAGGGGAATGACAAGATTTTATAGCTTTTCCAAGATAGCTGCAAAGAAACCATCACAGCCGTTTTGTGCCGGACTGAGGCGGAAATAATTCTCGTTAATGGATGGATAGGGGCTGTCGAACTGTTCTTTCCATACATCACAGGCCTTTAATAATTTAAAGCTGTCATTTTCTGCGAGGAAGGCGGTGATTTGTTCTTCATTTTCTTGTGGCAGCAAGGAACAGGTCGCGTAAATCAATCGCCCACCGACTTTTGTCAGACGTGAGGCACTGGCGAGAATGTCTTTTTGCAAAGCGACCAATTCTTCAAGGTCCGTTTCATCTTTTGACCATTTGGAATCCGGATTACGCCGCCATGTGCCCGTGCCGCTACAGGGGGCATCAATGAGGACGCGGTCAAATTTACCACGGCTTTTTTTGACCCATTTATCGTAGGTGCTTTCAAGGTGGCGTCGTTCTGCATTGACGACACCTGCGCGTTTTAAGCGGACCTTGGCGCGTTGCAAGCGTTTGCTATGCACATCGCAGGCAACCAAATGACCTGAATTTTCCATGGTTGCAGCAATGGCCAGTGATTTACCGCCCGCACCTGCACAAAAATCGACGACCTGCATGCCTTTTTTTGCACCAACAATCAGCGCGAGAAGTTGAGACCCTTCATCCTGAATTTCAATCCAACCTTCGCGAAAGGCGTCTGTTTCTGACAAGATAGGACCCCTTGCATCAATTTGTCTTAAGCCGATGGGGGAAAGGGTGGTTTCTTCAGTTTTAAAGCCTTGAGATGCGAGGCTTTCTTTGACTTTATCGCGAGTAGCATGCAGGGTGTTGACCCGATAATCCGTTGTCGGTTTATTGCCTAAAGCGCGCATTTCTTCAGCGAAACGATCCCCAAAAACTTGTTTGAGGCCCGCTTCGGCCCATTGCGGGCATTCTGCTTTGACACCATCACCCATGTCGGGATGGTTGATCTCTTTATCTTGCAGGTGCTTTAAGCTGGCGATTTCTTCTTTGGTCAGCATGGACATGCGGTTATGAGCACCGTTGCAGAGCTTTTCTAACTGGGGGATATTGGTTTTTTCATTAAGGACTATATCTGCCAGAAGCATGGTGCGCATGTTGGGCTGTAGTTTAACTTTTTTCAGCCACCACAACAGGCGACGATAACATAGCAATACAGAGCGGGTGCGTTGTTCTAGATCACGACGGTCGCGGCGTTCCAAAGCATCTTCAAGATGTTTGAAGCGGCTGGCAAGAATGGCGTCTAAGGTGCGTGATCCACTACCCAGTTCAGTCAGGATTTCATGGGCCAGATTAAGACGGGCGGCGCGGCCCAGCCCATAGGCGGATTGTGTTTGGCTGTCGTTCATGGTCATGTCATCCTAAGAAGTGGTAAGGGGCTACATATCATGCTTTAATGAAAATGGAAAAAAGTTCTTGTCCCTTTGCGGATAAATTTGGTAATACCAATTTGTCCGCACACCAGTCGCGGACATTTTTATTGAATTATGAAGGCATTAGGCACAATGGCATATTTGGGACAAGAATCACCACTGCGCGATACCTTGGATAAAGAAATCCGCGCAAGACCGTATATCGCACTGAATATGCCAGAGCGTATTTCCCATATCGCGGTGATTTCCGGGGAACATGGTGATGAAGAAGAACGCGCACATCTTTCTGCGTTATGTGAAAAATATGATGTGGCGGCCCCGATTGCGGGCAGTAATCATTTTATCGGGGAAATGGGCGCCTTTCGCTTGCGCTGGGAACGCCATACTGAATTTTCGACCTATACATTTTTTAGAGCCGAAGCCTGTGAAGAACCTTTTGTTCATCCGGTGATTGAGTTTGTCCCGCAAGAGTGGCTGGAAGCCATTCCGGGGGAAGTCATCAATGCGGTTCATTTAGAACTGGAAGCCAAGGATGCCCCAGTGCGCAGTGAAATTGAATTGGCCCGTTATTTTGAGGGCAATACCTATTTGGGCTGTAACGTGGGCGGTGCAGTGGCGCAGGTTTGGACGGATATGCGGGTGCATCAAGATCGGTTTATGCGTGTCTTGATGCGTAATATTTCCATGTCCCCCATGCAGGCTGGGCGTTATGTGCAACGGGTTTTAGAGATTGAAACCTACCGCTTAATGGCGCTTTTGGGTCTGCCGATGGCGCGTGAGGCCAGCCCACGCATTCGCTTGGTGGACGTTAAATTGGCGGAAATTGCAGGCCGTATGGTTGAACAAGGTGAAGAATATGACGATGGACCGTTATTAGAAGAACTATCCGTTTTAGCCGCGGAGATTGAAGCCGTTTCTGCGGCCAACAGTTACCGATTTGGTGCGACAAAAGCCTATTACAGCATTGTCCAACAACGCTTGGCAGAATTGCGCGAAGAACGTCTGCAAGGCTTACCCACCTTGACGGAAACGGTAGAACGACGCATGGCCCCCGCGATGAAAACTTGTGAACATACAGGGCTTAGACAAGAAGCATTGTCCCAACGTGTTAGCCGTGTGACAAGCCTGTTGCGCGCGCGTGTCGAAGTGGAACTGGAAAAGCAAAATCAGGAAGTGCTTAAAGCCATGAACAAACGTGCTGAACTTCAATTGCGTTTACAAGAAACGGTCGAAGGCTTGTCTGTGGTCGCCATTAGTTATTATCTTATAGGTCTGCTGGGTTATGGTGTAAAAGGCGTGAAAGCGCTGGGGCTGCCCGTTAACCCGGAATTGGTGACAGGCATAGCGATCCCGCTGGTTGCAGTTGTTTTATGGATGGCGTTGCGTAAAGCTAAAAAAGTTTTGCTAAGGACAACAGATTGATCCCCTCATAGGGTAGGCCTCTAAAGCGTCTCAGTTAAACCAAAGGCGTCCAAAATGCGTTGTGCACCGACCGTGGCGGTCAAGGTGTCTTTGGTGATGGCGCTATGGATTTTATCGATTTGCGAGACCACATCGGGGTGAGATTTCAAGGCATCCATGAGGCGGTCTTCAACCATGGCCCACATCCAGCGAAATTGTTGTTCTGTGCGCTTTTCTTTCAGTTCACCCGTTTCGCCCAGTTTGGTGCGATGTTCGACCACCTTGTCCCACATTTCATCCAAGTTCATATTGGCAAGGCCGGAGACACAAACGACTGGTGGGCTCCAGTTCGGGCTTTGCGGACGCATAATGTGCAGAGCATTGCGATATTCGCGGGCTGCCATTTTGGCCTTTTTCTCATTATTGCCGTCAGATTTATTCACCGCGATCATATCGGCGATTTCCAGCACGCCTTTTTTGATGCCTTGTAGTTCATCCCCTGCACCGGGCAGCATGAGGACAAGGAAAAAGTCCACCATATCGGCAACCACTGTTTCACTTTGTCCCACGCCCACTGTTTCCACCAAGACCACATCAAAGCCAGCGGCTTCGCAGACAATCATGGTTTCACGGGTCATTTTGGTGACCCCACCCAAGGTACCAGAAGAAGGGGAGGGACGAATGAAGGCATTTTCCTGAATGGCAAGATGGTTCATGCGCGTTTTGTCACCCAAGATCGATCCGCCGGAAACCGAACTGGTCGGGTCCACGGCAAGGACGGCAACCTTGTGACCTGCGTTGCATAAATTACATCCTAAGGCCTCAATCGTGGTGGATTTACCCACGCCGGGGACACCCGTAATGCCGACGCGGTGCGCGTTGCCACTGTGGGGCAAGAGCTTGAGTAACATTTCCTGTGCCATCTTGCGATGACGCGCAGATGTACTTTCGACTAAAGAAATAGCACGGCCCAACATGGTGCGATCACCCGCCAACACGCCATCGACATATTCATCAACACTTAATTGTCGACGTTTACGCACAGGGCCTTTTTTGACGGAGTGATTGACAATATCGTTCATGCTTTCCTCTTTTGAAGGGATACAAGTAATAAAACACGTCATCCCGGACAAGCGCAAGCGCTGATCCGGGATCCATGGGAAATGCCATTTGAGATGGATCCCGGATCAAGTCCAGGATGACAGGTTATATGATTTAGTCTTCGATACCGACAACTTCGTTCAGCTTTTTCATCAAATCGATGGCAGCTTCAGAAATCACGGTGCCTGGTGGGAAGATGGCTTCGGCGCCGCCTTCATACAAGGCATCGAAATCTTGTGGTGGAATAACCCCGCCACATACGATCAGGATATCGTCACGGCCCAGTTTTTCCAACTCTTCACGTAATTGCGGGACCAGCGTTAAGTGACCTGCTGCCAGTGAAGATGCCCCAACGATATGAACATCGTTTTCCACCGCTTGACGTGCGGTTTCTTCCGGTGTTTGGAAAAGAGGGCCGATATCCACGTCAAAGCCAAGGTCGGCAAAGGCGGTGGCGATAACTTTTTGCCCCCGGTCGTGACCATCTTGGCCCATTTTTGCAATCAGGATACGCGGGCGACGGCCTTCGTGATCTTCAAATTTTTTCACAAGGCCCGTGACGGTTTCGACTTTTTCATTCATTTCGCCTACCTCGTTTTTATAGACACCTGAAATGGCGCGAATGGTGGCTTGATGGCGACCATAGACTTTTTCCAATGCCATGGAGATTTCACCCACCGTGGCTTTGGCACGACCCGCTTTAACAGCCAGATCAAGTAAGTTGCCATTTTCAGTTTTGGCCGCTTCTGTCAATGCATCGAGGGCAGCCATTGTGTCGGCCTCATTACGTTCTGCGCGCAGACGATTGAGTTTTTCAATCTGTGACTTGCGCACTTCGGCATTTTCAACTTTGAGAACGTCAATTTTATCTTCGGTTCCCAGTTGATATTTGTTGACGCCAACCACGGTTTGACGACCGCTGTCGATGCGGGCCTGTGTGCGTGCTGCAGCTTCTTCAATGCGCATTTTCGGGATGCCAGCTTCAATGGCTTTTGCCATGCCGCCGGTTTCTTCAACTTCCTGAATATGTGCCCAGGCACGTTCTGCTAGGTCTTGGGTCAGTTTTTCAACGTAGTAAGACCCGCCCCATGGATCGATCACGTCACAAGTCCCGGTTTCTTGTTGTAAGAAAATTTGGGTGTTACGAGCAATCCGTGCGGAAAAGTCTGTGGGCAGCGCCAAGGCTTCATCCAGCGCGTTGGTGTGCAAAGATTGCGTATGGCCCTGGCTTGAGGCCATGGCTTCAATGCAGGTCCGTGTCACGTTGTTGAACACGTCTTGCGCGGTCAAAGACCAACCCGATGTCTGGCTGTGTGTCCGTAACGCCAGAGACTTGGTATTTTTGGGGTTAAACTGGTTGACCAGACGCGCCCATAACATACGACCAGCGCGCATTTTAGCCACTTCCATAAAGAAGTTCATGCCGATGGCCCAAAAGAAGGACAAGCGCGGGGCAAAGGCATCCACATCCAAACCAGCCGCGATACCGGAGCGCAGATATTCCACACCGTCAGCCAATGTGTAAGCCAGTTCCAGATCAGCCGTGGCACCGGCTTCTTGCATGTGATAGCCGGAGATGGAGATCGAGTTGTATTTCGGCATTTCACGTGAGGTAAAGCCAAAGATATCGGAAATGATCTTCATGGATGGGGTTGGCGGATAAATATAAGTGTTACGCACCATGAATTCTTTAAGAATATCATTTTGGATGGTGCCGGACAGTTTATCCGGGCTGACGCCTTGTTCTTCTGCTGCCAGAATATACAAAGCCAAGACGGGCAGAACCGCACCGTTCATGGTCATGGAAACCGACATTTGATCTAGAGGAATGCCGTCAAACAGGGTGCGTGTATCATATATACTGTCAATTGCCACACCTGCCATGCCGACATCGCCTGTGACGCGTGGGTGATCGGAATCATAGCCCCGGTGCGTGGCAAGGTCGAAGGCAACCGACAGGCCTTTTTGACCCGCAGCAAGGTTGCGGCGATAAAAAGCGTTGGAGGCTTCAGCCGTTGAAAAACCGGCATATTGACGCACGGTCCAAGGGCGTGTGGTGTACATGGAATTGTACGGGCCACGGTTGAACGGGGCAAAGCCGGGGACAGAGTCAAGGAAGTCCAGGTCTTTCAAGTCTTCAGCGCTATAAAGCGGTTTAACACCCACACCTTCCGGGGTGTTCCACGTCAGCTCGTCCAGTTTTTTACCTGTTTCGCCTTCAATGCGACTTGTCCAGTCGGCAACGTCTTTTTTGTTGAGGCCCTTTGTATCCAGCGCAACATTTGCAAAGTTAGGAATTGTGCTCATTTTCTTACACTCCCAATACTGTGTGGAGGTCTTGCAATGTCGCAAGTACATCGCTGCCCATGCCGACCGCTTGGTCAACACCGTCGAATTCACCGCGTCCGGCAAGGAAGACCTTTGTTGCACCAGCAGTCTTTAGAGCAGTGGCAAAGGTCGTGGCCAGTTCTTGATATTGATCATCACTACCGCAGAGAACCGCTATTTTCGCGCCGCTTTCTTTAAAGGCGGCAACTGCATCATCTGCTGTGGTAAAGCCATTGTTGCTGACGGTTTGAATGCCGCCCGCTTCAAAGAAGTTTTTGGCGAAAGTGGCGCGTGCCGTGTGTTTGGCTATGGCCCCCATATTGGCAGAGAAAATCTGCGGGAAGGTGCCATTGGCATCTTTATAAGCATCGGCGGCATCGCGCAATTTCTCAAAACCTTCTGCCAAACGGTGGGCAGGCAGGGCTTTGATCATCGCCGCTTCACCACGCCCGGCTTGCGCCAGTTTGCCAATGGTGTCGCCACTGGATTTTGCAATCTTGGCAATCAATGCATCATAATCCGGGGCAGGACGTTCGACTTTATCTTCAGTGATGTTGGGATATTCCGACACACCGGTGACAGGGTCTTTACGTTTGGCAATGTTTTTAAGACGCTCTTGCCATGTTTGGGCAATCTGGTCTTGAATGTCACCGGATTGTAAGACTGCGGCCATGCCGCCTTTGGCTTCGATATCCTGAAACAGCGCCCATGCCTTTTTGACATATTGTTCTGTCAGGCTTTCGATAAACCAAGACCCACCCGCCGGATCAATAACCTTGTTTAGGTAGCTTTCTTCCTGCAATACAATCTGGGTATTGCGTGCAATGCGTCGGGCAAAGTCATCGGCCACACCGCAGTGATGGTCAAATGGCAAAACTGTGATGGCATCGGCACCGCCAATGGCACCGGCAAAACACGTGGCTGTTGTACGTAACATATTGACCCATGGGTCACGTTTGGACAGGGCTCGTGTTGCCGTGATGGCATGCAGGTTCATGGCAACTTCATGTGCACCGGAAGCCTTGATGATTTGTGCCCATAAAAAACGTGCCGTGCGTAATTTCGCGATACCGGGGAAGATTTCCGCCCCGTTGGCAAAAGAGAATGTGATTTGCTTGGCGGCCTCTTCAACAGACAGACCTGCTTTAACCATAGCACGTAGGTAAGCAACAGCGGTTGCCATGGCAATGGCCAGGTCTTGCGTTTCAGTTGCGCCTGCGCCGTAGTAAGCTGAGGTGTCGACTTTAACAGCTGTGACGTTCGGGTAAGTGGTCGCCGTTTCTTTGGCAAGTTCAGCCATTTCAGTCAGGGCCGCATCAATGCTTTTGGGTAAAGCCCCGGTTGCAGCCAATGTGCCAAGCGGGTCTACATTAAAAGCACCCATGGCATCGGTGTTACTGATGCCTTTTTTGATCCATAGTTGTTTAAGTAAGTCTGCCGCGTTGATGGCTTGGCCACCGGCTTCAAGGGAAACACCTGCGAGATCGAGAAGGACACCTTCAAGGGCGTTTTCCAAATCTTCGACGCTATAGATCATCATCCCATTGCGTCCTGCCATAGCTTTTGCTGCCGGGTCATTACCATCAAGACCGGCGCAGGCTGCATCATCGAATTTCAGGACAATAGAGGTCACGCCACGTTCTAAATCTTCAAGGATTTGGTCGTTGGCTTTTGACAGATCGGCCTGTGCATGAACTTGGCGAATATCCCACCCTTCGGCTGAACGACCCGCTGCATTTGTGCCGCGTGTAAAAGGCGCCGAGCCGGGAAAACCGGACGGGTTGCCCTCAGACGTCCAATCGGCTTTGGTATAGAGAGGTTGAATATCAATTCCATCGTAGGTCTTGATAACCATTTTTTTCTCAAACGGTGCACCGTTGAGAACTTTTTCCAAGGATTCTTTCCAGGCTTCGACAGAAGTGGCAGGAAAATCGGCAGCTAGTGCCAAACGTTCATCGCTCATGTTGTCCCTTTGCGATTACAGGTCCGAAAAAAATAAATACGTATTACGATACCGTTTTACCAAATTAATTTCCCGATGGCTATAGGGGAATAGTCCCCAAGACGGTATTTTTTCTATGCGTGTTTATAATTAACGGTTAAATATTACGCAAGATCATATTTAATTGTAATTAAATTTCTAAATGGCCAGTGTGGATTATCCGTTAAGTGCCCTGTTGTTTCCACTCATCTGTCAACATACCATTATATCCCCAATCTTCTTCGGCAATTTCTTGTAAGACGATATGGATATGTTCTGGTTTTTTACCGAGCGTGCGCACAAGGGTGTCGGTCATTTCTTTCACGATGGTTCTTTTTTGATCGCGTGTTGCGCCCTTTGTGATTTGGACGTTGATATAGGGCATTTGTTTCTCATGCGTTATTGTTCGTAAGGGACGAACCTTAGGATTTGATCAAGGTGACTGTGCCAATGGTTTGAATATCTAAAGGCGTGCTCTTTTAATTTTTCAATTTTATCTGCTGGCGTTGATTGGTCAAGGAGAACAATATCACCGGAGAAGACTTGTGGAATTTCATTTCTTTTGTTGATTAAATCAAGGTAAATGGCTTCAGCCATCGCAACGCCGTTATCGTCATTTATTCTCATGACGGTGAAATCAAGTTCCTTTTTTGATAAGGCTTTAAGTTCGTCGCTTCCACCGCCCCATCCATTGACGGCTATTTTATCAAGAATGTTTTTTTCTTTCGCAGCATCAATGACACCAAGGGCAAGATCTGTGGAACACGCATAAACAAAAGGGGGCATTTTATTTCTGGAGATTAAATGCAGGGTAGCTTTGCGTGCGCGTTCTCTATCAAAGTCCAGATGATAAACGGCGGTCACCTTTGAATTTGGAAGCTTTGCGACAGTATCTTTAAACGTATTCCCACGCGCAGCACTGACAAAACCGTTCGTACCACAGAAAATCGTATAATCTGTACCTTTCGGGAATATTTGCATGAATTTATCAGCCAAGAGTTGGCTGCCAAATGCATGGTCAAAACCGACATATAAAAAAGGTTGGGCGTCTCCCCATGCTCTTACGGGGCGGGTTGCATTTTGGACGATGACTTTTGGGGTGCCTTTTGCGATCAGTCGTTTGATGATTTCTTCATGGCGCAAGACATCAAGGGTAAAGATCAGATAATCCGGTTTGTTTTTTAAGGTGAGATTAATCAACTTTTCTTGGAGGCGGATATCATGTCCCGGTTTGGTGAAAAACGGGTGTATTATGTACGGAACTTTTTGCTCTCTGAGTCTGGCTTCAAAAGAAGAAATGCTTCTTCGCCAATAATCACTGGCTTGAAGTCCTGGATAAATAACGGCAATTTTGACGGTATGTTTGCCAAGAGGAGACCACGATTCAACAGGCCCTTTTATACGCTCAGCAAAGGCTTTGCTTATTTCAACCTGTTCAGGATGAAGGGCAAGATATTCTTGATAGGACCAATATTTGTGTAGGTCTGCATCAGCGTATGATATGGCCGTAAAAAATATCAAGCATAGAAATGCGACTGTTATTTTTTTCATGAGCTCACTCGAATATGTGTACCGGAGAATATACAAAAAAACCTTTTGTCGCAAATACTTTAGTATGCAGGTCTGGGTCTTATGGACAAAACTCAGAAAAAAAGAACCCCCGTATACTTATTTACGAGGGTTCAAGTTCTGTGTGATACGCTTAAGAGATGCGCAATGTTATAAGTTTAAACCACAGTCAAGATGCTGGCCACAAGGGGATGGCGCACGATGTCGCGGTCCTGAAGGCGCACGCAGGAGACGTCTTCTAAAGTGTCAAGTTTATCGGCAATGTCCTTAAGACCGGAAATACCCGGCAGAAGGTCGCTTTGATCCGGATCCCCTGTCAGAACCATAGTGGAGTTCCACCCCAAGCGGGTAATGAGCATTTTAATTTGCGTATAGGTGCAGTTTTGGGCTTCATCGATCACCACAAAGGCGTTGTTGAGGGTACGCCCACGCATATAGCCAACAGGGGCCAGTTCAATTGTGCCGTTGCCCATTAAAGCTTTGAGGCGGCGATTGCCCAAGCGGTCGGTCAAGGCATCATAAAGAGGGCGTAGATAAGGCGCGAGTTTTTCTTCCATATCACCGGGCAGATAGCCAATGCTTTCCCCGGCTTCGACGGCAGGACGTGAGAGGACGATACGTTCAATTTTCCCGTTTTCAAGAGCTTCGACAGCCTTGGCGACTGCCAGATATGTTTTGCCGGTTCCTGCTGGGCCCAGGGCGACGACCATATGGTGTTCGTCGATGGCTTGCATCAGTTCGGCTTGGTTTTCACTTCTTGGTCTGACGTTTTTAACGTATTTTTGGTCGCGCTGTGGGCTGTTTTGATGTCCGTTGACCGGGTCCCATGTTTTTTTAGCCATTTCTTCTTCGCGTTGATGATCATCGAAGAATAATGCTCTTACATCTGCGTCCACCTTGTTTGATTTACGTGCGCGTTTAGCCATGTGTCTCTCCTAAAGTATGGATGCGCCAATAAAAAAGCCCCCACAAGCATGTGGAGGCGTCAGCGCATTTGAGATCGGTTTCTTGAATGAAACGGGAAGTCAGAGACGGAAGGTCAGGAAGCGACCGCGTTATGGGCGGTGCGGTTTCGGCATGTGCCGATTTGTGCTGCCTGAGAAGGTGCATATGCATCTCCAATTCCAAACTCTAATGTCATGATTCTAACGCGGGACTCGGCAAAAGTCTTTAACTTTTTTCACCTGTCAAAAAAGGATAATAAATTGAGTCACTTATTCTTTAGGATCGTCTATAATCTTTGACCTGCTTTCAAAATGGGACGTTTAAAATGAAGAAACTTTTGGCTGGCTTGGCAACTTTAATCGGTGTAACTGCTTGTGGACAGGATGCGCCATACAGCAGTATCGTCAATTATTCTGCGCGCGAGAGTATGCATAGCTATTTCTTTACGGCGACTTCTCGGGGGCCGTTATTTGTGGATGTGCGCGGAACTTATCCTGGTTATGATTCAGATGTGATTGCCCCAATGATTACGGCCGCGATGGAACGCGGGATGCAAAGTCGCCCTTTTAAAGCGACCACCCATATGGAAGAGGCACATTCCCCGGACTACCGGGTTTATTGGTTGATTGCACCGCCTAAAAACTTCAACAATAATCGATTGTGTAAGGGGGAAATCCCTGAATCCATTGCGCAAGATAAACCGACATTCTCCATTGTCTTTTGTGTGGGAGACGAAGTCTTTCGCGACATGTCTGGCTGGGTCCATAAAGACGTTGATGTCAATTCAGAAAACTTCACCAAATTTGTCGGTGTAGTGACGCGCGAATTATTTAAATAAGTCAGTTATTATCTTGGCTTTGTTCTAAACGTTCAATCAGCATTTCTAATTGCGATATGGAATCCTGTTTATTCTTGAGGGTTTTATCAAGGCTGGCTTCAGGGAAAATCAGTTCAACGCGTGTGAGAACCTTTTGGATTTTTTCTACGTTTTTTCGGCTGATGATTAAAATCCAACAGGTGCCGACAAAAGCAAGTCCAAAAGTGATCCACCAAAACATGGCAATTAAATTTGATAAAGAAGTTTTGTTATCAAATAAGGCGGTGTGAAGCATGTCTTCCAGATTACTGATTATCAATCTCAGGTGACTGCGGATTTGAATCGATGATTTCGCTGCATTGAGAAGTAACAGGTCCGCATGGTCTTTATCTGTTTTCATCTCAATCAACCCTTTGTTGGCGGTTGTGAAATAATTTTGGATGGATATGTACAGTTTTTGGAACTCTGCCGGGGTAACAGGGGAGTTTAAGTGTGCTGGTAGAGTGCTGGTTTGTTTTTCTAATGTCTTTAAAAAGGAAAGAACATTGTATTCAATTTGTTTCAGAATTTTAATATCGGATTCTAGATTTGAAACGTAGGTGCTGGTTTCAAGTTGTGTTGCAACTGTGAGAGTTTTATCGAAATGCTCTTCCATTTTTTTCAATAGAATATCGTTGAGACTGATGAATTGGCCTTCCAGTTTTTGAATAACTTCTTCTTCTTGTCGAATGAGCTTGCCTTGGAAATATTGGACACTTCCTAAACATATGAGAATGCAGAGGAAAATTATTGGCGGAAAACTGAAGCGGCTGTGAAGATGCATGTGGGGTTATGATGCCTACGTACTTTTAAAATGAAGGAAATCTTGATTAAATATAAAGGGAATGGGCTGAAAAGTGTACTTGTTTTCTTATCCCCCTCTTGCACAAGGGAGCGCCTCGGTATAGGGTCCAATTCAAATGTAACCTGTTTTCAGTAGGGCCTCAGATGGACGTCGTTATCGTACCTGTTTTTCAATTACTTCTCGCTGTTTTGAACATTTATGAAATAATTGTTATTGTTTCTGTCGTGATGAGCTGGCTGTTTCATTTCAATATTATTAATTACAGTAATCAGTTTGTGCGTATGATTTGGGATGTTTGTTCAAAACTAACGGAACCCTTCCTGTCACGTATCCGCGCTTTTCTGCCAGATATGGGGGGGCTGGATTTATCCCCCATCGTTTTGTTGCTGGTGGTTTTCTTCTTGCAGAATGTTATTGTGCAATTGATGTATAAATTGACCTGATGGATCAAGTTCCTTTTGGCATAGAGTCGGATGGATTGCGCCTTTTTATTCGATTGACACCAAAGGCAAAAAAGACAGCCATCAATACTATGATGACAGATGGTGATGGTAAATGTGTTTTAAAAGCATCGGTTACAGCCGTTCCTGAAAAAGGAAAGGCCAATAGCGCCTTAATCAAACTTCTGAGTAAAGAATGGAAGTTGGCTAAATCGAATTTTAAAGTGATTTCCGGTGAAACGGATCGAAACAAGACCCTGTTGCTCAAAGGGGATGCGCAAGCCTTGGCGCGACAATTAAAAGAATGGATGAAGCAGCATCATGACTGAAGCGAAAATCATTGACGGCAAAGCCTTTTCTAAAAAAGTGCGTGAACGCGTGGCAAAGCAGGTCGAGCGCCTCAAAAGTTATGAAAAACTCACGCCGGGATTAGCCGTTGTCTTAGTGGGGGAAGATTCGGCAAGTCAGGTTTATGTGCGTAATAAGGTTAAAAAAACCGAAGAATGCGGGATGAAATCGCTGGAATATCACCGTGACTCGGATATCTCTGAACAGGAACTTTTGACCTTGGTTTATAGCCTGAACGTGAATCCTGAAGTTAACGGCATTTTGGTGCAACTTCCCTTGCCGAAGCATATTAATCCCGACAAAGTGATTGCTGCCATCGCACCGGAAAAAGATGTCGATGGCTTTCATGTGATCAATTCAGGCCTGTTGGCAACAGGGTCTGAAGACGCCATGATCCCGTGCACGCCCTTGGGGTGCTTGCTGATGCTGCAAGATCATTTTGAAGGGGATTTAACAGGGAAACGCGCTGTTGTGGTGGGGCGTTCCAACATCGTTGGCAAACCCATGAACGCTTTGTTGCTGAAAGAAAACTGTACGGTGACAACGGTCCATTCCAAAACCGTGGATATTGAAGAAGAATGCCGTCGCGCTGATATTTTAATTGCCGCTGTCGGAAAGCCGCAGATGATCAAAGCCGATTGGGTCAAACCCGGTGCAGTGGTTATTGATGTGGGGATTAATCGTATCGAGGCTGAAGAAGGAAAAACACGCCTTGTCGGCGATGTGGATTTTGATGCGGTCAAGGAAGTTGCCGGGGCAATCACGCCTGTACCCGGTGGGGTTGGTCCTATGACCATTGCCTGTTTGCTGGCCAATACGGTCAAAGCCGCGTGTCGTCAGCACAAGGTTGATGAGCCGTCAGGTGATTAAGTAAGAGAATAAAAAGCGGCCCGAAAAATTAAATCGGGCCGCTTTTTATTGTAAGGTTCTTTATCTATTTTCCGTTTTTGACAACGAGCCACAAAGCGTGGATCATGCCCGGAACGAAGAAACACAATGTCAGGATCAGGTTTAACCAGAAGTGCAAGCCAATGCCGACAGTGAGGAACGCCGCCAAAGGCGGAATGAAAATAGCGATGATAATGCGGATAATATCCATAGGAATGCCTTTTAACCTTATCTCTTGCGATAGGAAAAACTTAAGCACTTTGCGATTGATATGGCAAGCAGCATTTATCTTTTTTCTTATGGGGTTAGATGCACATGCAGCCCAATGGAGCAAAACAGAACCTGCGATTAATCTCACTCATATCTTTGAAGGGGAGATCAATAGTCGCGGAAAAGCCGTTGGCTTTCATGCCCGTCCCTTTGGACGGGACCCGCAAAATGCCCATTTGTCACGCCTGATTGCAGGCCCCAATCAGCAGGGGGTGTATACGGGCGCATCTGAAATATATGATAAGGTGCAAGCACGTTGGAGGCACAAGAGCTTTTCTTCGTTTTTTCCAGACCAGTTATCGCGAGAATATGTGGTCAAATTGATTTTGGAAGCTTATAAAAACGCCAAAGTGACGAAACAAGGTAAATGGCGCGGGGCAAGTGGGGCAGGCTTTCGTATAGAAGGCTGGTTGTGCCCGTCTCAAGGGACACCGAGCTGCCCCAAAGGAGCCATTAACACGGCTTATCCAATCTATAGGAAAGACTGACCATGAAGCTTTATCGTGATGAACATAATGATCCAAGGGCAGAAGCTGAGGGTGATCTTGCTATTCTTGCCGCTTATCTGGAAAGTGACGTTCAAGAAGATAAAGAAGCCGCTATTGAGCTGTTGCAGTTTTTAGAACGCAAGCATGGTGAACGTATCGGCAATGCCTATTCAATCACGTTTGATGATAAATATGTGTCAATAGAGCCGTTGCATGACGCAGAAGGCGTGCAGAAAATTGGGCGTAATATTTTCTTTCAAGCTGTAGAAGCCTGGATCGTATTTATCTCTGATTAAGTCTCTTGTGCTTTCAGGGCACTGAGCAATTTATGGGTCCAAACGTCTTGAGGCATGAGACGTCCATCAATTTCGTAAATGGCACGCACGCGATAAAGGCTGTTGGTGAGAAAGGCTTCATCACAGCTTTGTATAATATCCGGTGATAAGCTTTTTTCTACAACCTTCAGGCCTAGTTGACGGGCGCAGTCAAGGGTGGCTTTTCTGACTGTACCGGGTAGAGCACCATCTGAAACTTGGGGGGTGAGCAGGGTGTCACCTTCGATAAAAAAGATATTGCTCACGGTGCCTTCTGCGATGTGACCTGAGGTGTTGAGCAATAAGGCCTCGTCCGCGCCAGCTTCTTTGGCTTCTTGGATTGCAAAGATATTATCCATATAACATAGGCTTTTTATAGTGCTGGTCGGGCTAAATTCATTGCGGCGCACGCTCCTTACGGTTTTGACTATGGCGGCACTGTAATTTTCAGGGGCTTCACTGGCGCTGATTAAGACGTTGGGTGTGATCTCCAGCGGGGGCATCAGGCCGCGCGGTCCGCTGCCACGGGTGATGGTCAGGCGGATTGCAGCCCGACACGTTGTGAGTTGTGAGGCCAGTAAGATATCTTTGATGGCTTGTTCAATTTCTTCGTGACTGTAGGGCAGGGGCAGGTTGAGTTTTTGGCTGGTCAGGTTTAGGCGTTCCATATGATCTTTAAAACGCACGATATGCCCGTTTTGTGCCGCCATGGTTTCAAAAAAACCATCCCCCAACAAAAAGCCGCGATCCGTGGCTGCAATGTTGATGCCACCAAGGGGCAAAAGGTCACCGTTAAACCATGCAATCATGTCACTACTCCTGCCATTTTTAAAAAGTTTTTCAAGATATCATGCCCGTGGTCTGTCAGGATGGATTCAGGATGGAACTGAACACCCCATACGGGCAAGTCTTTATGGGCAATCGCCATGATTTCATCATCGGGGCTTGTGGCGCAAATCTGAAAACGGTCATCGACTTCAACACTGAGGGAATGATACCGCCCCACTTGGATCGGGCTTTCAAGTCCTGCAAACAAGCCGTTTCCATCATGGTTGATGAGAGACGCTTTGCCATGCATGGGCTGGCGTGATCGACGCACACGACCACCAAAAGCTTGGGCAATGACCTGATGACCGAGACAAACCCCCAGTATGGGGATTTCCCCCTGAAACTGTTGGACAAGCTCCAGACAAATGCCGGCTTCAGTCGGCCCACAGGGTCCCGGTGACAAAATAATGGCGCTGGGGGCCATGGATTTAATATCGTTCAGGCTTAGGGCATCATTGCGCACCACTTTGGTCTGTTGATGCAGTTCTTCCAGATATCGCGCCAGATTATAGACAAAGCTATCGTAGTTATCGATCAGCA